>JAKAEO010000090.1 GCA_021818285.1 Myxococcales bacterium | reverse complement strand
CGTAAGAACACCGGCAACGCCTCCTGCCGAAGCACAAGCGGCTTCGCCTACCGGATCATCCTAGTCGAACCACGGCTTTCACCCAAGGTCCGGGCCGGACCGTCGGCGCTGCGGCTGTTGCACGGTATCCGTGTAAGTAGTATAAAACGCCGTGATCCTCGACTTCGCCGATCAGGCCACCGAGGACGTCTTCAACGGGGTGACGAGCAAGGTCGCCCGCCGCGCCCTGCCGCGGGAGCTCTGGGCCTCGGCCCGGCGCAAGCTCGACCGGCTCAACGCGGCGCGAGAACCCCGGGACCTTGTCGACCCACCCGGGAACCGGCTGGAGGCGCTGAAGGGAGATTACGTGGGCTTCTTCAGCATCCGCGTGAACGACCAGTACCGCATCGTCTTCCGGTTCGAGCACGGCGACGCCCGCGACGTCCAGATCGTCGACCATCACTGAGGAGAGCTCGTCATGCTGCCCAAGCACAGGCCCCCGACCCCTCCTGGCGAGATGCTCCTCGAGGAGTACCTCAGGCCGCGCGGCATCACCCAGGTCGAGCTGGCGTCGCGCATGGGCGTGCCGATCCAGCGGGTGAACACCATCGTCAACGGGAAGCGCGGCATCACCGCGGATACCGCCATCCTCCTGTCCGAAGCGCTGAACACGAGCCCCGAGTTCTGGATGGGTCTGCAGGTAAACCATGACCTCTGGCAGGCGCTCCGGAGGCGAGGTGCGAGGCCGCGCACTTCCAAGGCGCACGGGAAGCACCGGGCGGCGTGACTCCGGTGGGGCCTCGAAGGGCCGCCCTCGGCGACGGGCCGTGTGTCCCACATGTGCCCCGGCCCTGCACCAAACGCCGGAACGGCGCGGGACCAGGCGGAAGGCGACGGAACGGGAAAGGCGAAGGCTGACGGTGAGCTGAGGGGCAACGGCGCGTCCTGCTTCATGTTGTTCACCCACCGTCACGAGCCTTCAAATCCTCACAACTCGGTTGCAGCTGGAGCGGCCTAGAGTTGGGGGTCACGTCCAATCCATCTTCCCGCTGCCTCTGACCCCCCGGGAGACCGGGGAATCGCCTCTTGAGTGGACGTTCACTCCACGCGAAATCCTCATTCCAGCGTTCGGACACCATTGTCGTTTCTCTGGAAGTCCTCGGATGCTACCTTCCTCGCCAGCCCCGGGGCCGCCTGGGCCATCGAGAAGCCCGCTCACGAGATCGTCCGGCGCCACGCCGACTTCGAGGTGCGCGACTACGCGCCGCGCGTCGTCGCCGAGACCGAGGTGCGCCTGCCGCGGGCGGAGGCCGGGAACGAGGGGTTCCGGCGCCTGGCCGGCTACATCTTCGGGGAGCTGGCTGGGGAGAGGTGACGATCGTGGCGGGTGCCGAGGTGGTCAGGGTGTGGACGTCCGATCAGGCTCACGGCGCATGAAGCGGCCGCCCGGACCCGGCGAGATCCGCGTCGGCGTCTCCTCCTGCCTGCTTGGCCAGGCCGTGCGCTACGACGGCGGGCACAAGAAGGACGCCTTCGTCACCGGTCCGCTGGCGCGCTTCGTGACCTTCGTGCCGGTGTGCCCCGAGGTGGAGGTGGGCATGGGGACGCCGCGGGAGTCGGTGCGGCTCGTCCAGCTCCGGGGCGAGGTGCGGATGGTCGGCCACCGCAGCGGGACCGACCACACCGACGCCATGCGCCGCTGGTCCGAGGCGCGGGTGCGGGAGCTCGAGGCGGAGGACCTCTGCGGCTACGTTCTCAAGAAGGACTCGCCCAGCTGCGGCATGGAGCGGGTGAAGGTGTACGCCGGTGGGGCGGCCGCGCGCACCGGGCGGGGGCGCTTCGCCGAGGCGCTCATGCAGCGGCTGCCGCTCCTTCCGGTGGAGGAGGAGGGGCGGCTCAACGACGCGCGGCTGCGCGAGAACTTCATCGAGCGGGTGTTCGCCTACCGGCGGCTCAAGGACCTCTTCGCGGCGCGGTGGACGACCGGGGACCTGGTGCGATTCCACACCGCCGAGAAGCTGCTCCTGCTCGCCCACGACCCGTCGGCCTACCGGGCGCTGGGGCGGCTCGTGGCCAGCGCCAAGGGACGGCCGCGCGCCGAAGTGGCCGGCGCCTACGGCGAGGGGTTCATGCGCGGGCTGGCGAGGCTCGCCACCACCGGCAAGCACGCCAACGTGCTCCAGCACATGGCCGGCTACCTGAAGGACTTGCTCCCGGCGGAGGAAAAGCAGGAACTGCAGGAGGCCATCGCAGATCACCGCCGAGGCCTGCTGCCGCTGGTGGTGCCGATCACGCTGGTCGGCCACCACGTACGGCGGCACCGCGTGGAGTACCTGCTGGGCCAGACCTACCTCCAGCCGCACCCCAAGGAGCTGATGCTGCGCAACCACGTGTGAGTCCTGGTCAGGTGTCGCCCGCTTCTGCATCGGCGGTGTCCCAGCCCTCTGCAAATGGACCGACTTGCCGGCCTACGTCCTCGACCGTGCCGAGTTCGAGCGAGAGCAGCGAGCGCCGGACGTCCCCGCCGAGCCGGTCGCGCGGCATCCTCCGGGGACGATCGCCCCCGCCGTCAGGAGTTCCTCGGCACCAGCCTGACGGCGGACGCCTTCACGGCCGCCGAGACCCGGGCCCCGGCGACCAACCGCAGCCGCTCGGCGCTGGCCCGGGTCACCAGGGCCACCAGCGGCAGGCCGCACTCGACGGTCACCCGCACCAGCGGACCCTCGTCGCGTCGCGCCGCCACCGTGCCCGCCAGGCGGTTGCGCGCCGAGGAGTCGTGGCCGTCGAGCGACTCCAGCACCACCTCCTCGGCCCGCACGCAGGCGTAGGCCTCCTCCGCCAGGCCGCCGGGATCGACGGCCAGGATCGTCGCCTGGCCGGCCCGCACCTCCACCAGGCCGTCGGAGCGGCCGAGCACGCGCGCCGGGAAGACGTTCTCCGTCCCCACCACGCGCGCCACCTCGACGTCGGCCGGGGCCGAGAAGACCTCGTGCACCGGACCCACCTGGCGGACGCTGCCGCCGGCGAGCACGGCCAGCCGGTCGCCGAGGGCCAGTGCCTCGATGCGGTCGTGGGTGACGACGACGGCGGGAACGCCGGCGTGCTCCAGCAGGTGGCGCAGCTCGCCGCGCAGCACCTCGCGCGTCGGCGCGTCCAGCGCCGAGAGCGGCTCGTCGAGGAGCAGCAGCCGGGGCCGGGGTGCGAGCGCTCGCGCCAGCGCCACCCGCTGCTTCTGGCCGCCCGAGAGCTGGTGCGGCCGCCGGTCGAGGAGCTCGGAGAGCCCGAACCGCTCGGCGAGCTCCGCGATCCGCGCGTCCCGCTCCGGGGTGGCGGCGCGCCGGACCCCGTAGGCGAGATTGGCGCGCACCGAGAGGTGCGGGAAGAGCGCGTAGTCCTGGAAGAGGAGGCCGACGCCGCGCGCCTGGGAGGGGACGTCGATGGCCCGCCCGGCGTCGAACCAGACCTGCCCGTCGAACGAGATGGTGCCCTGGTCGGGAGGGTCCAGGCCGGCCAGGGCGCGCAGCACGGTCGTCTTCCCGGCACCGGAGGGGCCGAAGAGCACGGTGACCGGCCCCCCCTCGAGCGGCCACTCCGCCCGGGCCGCGATGACCGGTCCACCCGGGAACCGGCGAACGACGTCGAAGCTCAGCGCTCGTTCCATCGGAAGAAGGGGCGGCGCTGGAGCCCGTACACCAGGGCCAGCACCGCGAAGGAGATGGCCAGCAGCAGCCCGGCGGTCCGGTGGGCGGCCCCGTACTCCAGCGCCTCGACGTGGTCGAAGATGGCCACCGAGAGGGTGCGGGTGCGGCCCGGGATGTTCCCGCCCACCATCAGGACCACGCCGAACTCGCCCAGCGTGTGGGCGAAGGTCAGGACCGCGCCCGCGAGCACGCCCGGCCAGGCGAGGGGGAGGGTGACGCGGAAGAAGGTGGCGAGCGGCGAGACGCCGAGGGTGTAGGAGGCCTCCACCAGCCGGCGATCGACGCCGGCCAGCGCGCCGGCGAAGGGCTGGACCGCGAAGGGCAGGCTGTAGAGCACCGACGCGATGACCAGCCCGGTGAAGGAGAAGGGAAAGGGATGGCCGGCGACGGCGGCGAAGAGCCGGCCCGCCGGGCTCCTCGGCCCCAGGCCGGTCAGCAGGTAGAAGCCGAGGACGGTGGGCGGCAGGACGATGGGCAGCGCCACCACCGCCTCGACCAGGAACTTCCAGCGCCAGCGGCTCACCACCAGCCACCAGGCGATGGGCAGGCCCAGCAGCACCAGCAGGGCGCTGGTGAGGCCCGCGAGCTCGCCCGAGAGCAGGAGCGCCGCGAAGTCCACGGGCTAGGGCAGTCCGTAGCCGTACCTGGCGAGGATCGCCCGGCCCTTCTCGCCGGTGACGAACGCCAGGAAGGCGCGCGCCAGCGCCGGTTCCCTGGCGGCCGCCAGCACGATCCCCGCCTGCTCGATCCGCGGGTAGAGCTTCTCGTCCACCGGGACCACCTTGCCGCCGGCCAGCTCCTTCGCGAGCGTCATCGACTGGGGAAGGAAGGCGACGTCGGCGGCGCCGGTGGTGGCGAACTGCGCCGCCTGGGCGACGCTGGTGCCGAGCACGAGCTTCCCCTTCACGGCCTCGTAGACCCCGGCGGCCCGGAGGGCGGCCACGGTCGCGCGGCCGAAGGGGGCCACGGCGGGGTTGGCCATGGCGATGCGCTTCACCGCGGGGTCGGCCAGCGCGGCGAGCCCCTTCTTCTCGAGGTCGACGGTCGACCCTGGCGGCAGCCAGCCGGCAAGCTTCCCGAAGGCGAAGACCCTCTCGTCGGCCGCCGCCCCGAGCCTGGCGGCGACCACCTTCTCCGGGTACCCGCGGTCGGCGGACAGGAAGAGGTCGAAGGGCGCGCCCGCCTCGATCTGCGCGAAGAACGCCCCCGAGGCGCCGAAGGTCAGCGTCACCTCCACCCCCGGCTGCTCGGCCTGGAAGCCCTGCTTCATCTCCTCGGCCGCGGCCTTGAGGTTGGCGGCGGCGGCGATCGACAGCGTGCGCTTCGCGGCTGCCTGCGATGGGGCGGCGAAGGCCAGGGAGGTGACGGCGAACAGCGGAAGAAGCCGCATATGGTACCTTTCAGGGAACGAAAGGGAACAATTGTCCCAATATAAGCAGCGAGCCGGGCGCGGGGCAACCTCCTCTCCGGCGCGGGCCGCACCTGGGACTCCCGGTGGCCAGCCGGCTCCCCTGCTATCATCCGCGCCACCCATGGCGGCCGAGACGCTGCTCCGGACCCGCGAGGTCGCCGCGCTGCTCCGCGTCCACCCGAAGCAGGTCTACCGGCTTCTCAAGAAGGGGCTGCCCAGCCGGCGGGTCGGGGGAGAGTGGCGCTTCTCCCGGGAGGAGGTGCTCGCCTGGTCCGGCGGGCGCGAGGTCCCGGCCCGGCCCGACGAGCGGCTCCTCCCGCCCGCGGACGGCCTTCCCCCGGCGCTGGTCGCCGCGAACGGCGACGTCGCCGTCCTCGCCCTGCTGCGGCTCGCCAACGCCCTGGGGGCGCCTCTCCTGGGGTTCGTCCAGGCGGACAGCCGGTCCGGCTCGGAGATGCTGAGGGGTGGGTCGGTCCTCGCCTCCGGGGCGCACGCCGGCGGCTTCCCCTCCCACCTCGGGGACGAGCGCGTGGCCCGCATCCACCTCGTCGCCCGCGAGGTCGGGCTCCTCGGCCGCCCGGGCGCGAAGCCGCCGCGCCTCAAGGACCTGGCGAAGCTCCGGCTCGCCTCGCGCCCGCCGACCGCGGGCCTGCGCGCCCACCTCGACGAGGCGCTGCGGCGCGAGGGATTGAGCGCCGACAAGGTCCATCGGCGCGCGCTCCTGCTGGATTCGCACCTCGACGTGGTCTGCGCGGTCGCCGCGGGCCGCGCCGACGTGGGGCTCGGCTCGCGCGCCTGGGGGGAGCGCGCCGGGCTCACCTTCCAGCCCCTGGCCACCGAGGCCTACGGGCTCATCGTCAAGGCCAGGCACCTCGGGGACCCGCGGCTGGTGCGGATCTGCGAGGTGGCGCAGGGCAAGGCCTTCCGGGCCGAGGTCGGCGCCATCGCGGGCTACGACGTCGCCGGTGCAGGCGACATCCGCTACGACGCCTGAACTCGCCCGCTCGTCTGCTCGCCGGCGCGATCGGCGTGAGGGCGACCGAGTGCCGCCGCCGGCCTCCGCGGGTGCTCCTCCCACCGGCCTCAGGCAAGCGGGCGCGAGAGGCCGTGCCGCTCGAGACGGCGGTAGAGCGTGGCCCGGGAGATGCCGAGCTGCGCGGCGGTCCGCACCAGGTTCCAGGCGCAGGCCTCCAGGGCCTCCCCGAGCACGGCGCGCTCCTCCTCGCGGAGGGAGCTCCGCAGCGATCGCGCCGGCGGAGGTCGAGGGGCCTCGCCGGGCGCCACCTCCTCGGGTGCGGCGTCGAACTGGAGATCCTCGGCCCGCAGCTCGCGTGACCGCGCGGTCGCGGCGGCGCGGAGCAGCACGTTGCGCAGCTCGCGGACGTTGCCGGGCCACGGGTGCTGGCGGAGCATCTCCACCGCGCCCGGGCCCAGCGTCAGCGGGCCACGGTCCAGCTCGCGCGAGACCTCCTCCAGCAGCGCGCGGGCCAGCAGGACGACGTCCTCGCCCCGGTCGCGCAGCGCCGGGATCTCGATGGGGAGCACGTTCAGGCGGTAGAGGAGGTCGCGGCGGAAGCGGTGCGCCCGGACCTCGCCGAGCAGCGTGCGGTTGGAGGCCGCCACCACCCGCACGTCGATCGGCCGCGGTGCGCTTCCGCCGACGCGCACCACCTCCCGCTCCTGAAGGACGCGGAGCAGCGCGGTCTGCGCCGGACCCGAGAGCTCCGTCACCTCGTCGAGGAAGAGCGTGCCGCCGTCGGCGTCCTCGAAGCGTCCCGGCTTGCCCTCGGCCCTGCCGCCGGTGAAGGTCCCGCGCTCGTACCCGAAGAGCTCCGACTCCACGAGGTCCGCCGGGATGGAGCCGCAGTTGACGGCCACGAACGGGCCGCAGGCGCGGGTTCCCTGGTGGTGGATGGCCCGGGCGAAGAGCTCCTTGCCCGTGCCCGACTCGCCGAACAGCGTCACCGGGAGCGAATTGGATGCTGCGACGCGCGCCAGCTCGATGGCCTTGCGGAGCGGGGCCGACTGCCCGCGGATGCGGTCGAAGCCGTGCCGCGTCCGCTCCCGGGCCGACGGCGCCGGCCTCCTGGTCGGCGGTGAGCGCGCCGGCGAAGCGGGCAGGCGGACCACCGCGCCCACCGCGACCCCGTCGTGCAGGACGGGCTGGACCACGACCCGCTCGGCGCCCGGGACCTCGAGGGTCACCTCCGAGCCGCGCTCGCTGGCGGAGGCGGCGAAGAGCCGCCGGAGCGTCTCGCGCAGGCGCACCGGGAGCTGGCCGGCCCCGACGATCCCCGACCTCGCGGCGCGGTCGTTGACGGCGACCACCGAGGTCCGGCCGTCGACGGCCACCAGCCCGTCTCCGAGCGCGTGGGCGGCGCGAAACGCGTGGCGCACCACCTCCTCCCGCACCGAGACCGCCGCCCGGTAGCGCTCCTCCACGGCGCGCGCCAGGGCGGCCACCGTGGCCAGGGCGTGGGGGCGGTGGGCCTGCCAGGGCCCGGTGAGGTCCACGACGCCCACCGGCGCATCGTCGCCCGGCGCGAGGATGGGAGCGGCGGCGCAGGTCCAGGGCTGCCAGGCGGCGACGTAGTGCTCGGAGCCGAAGACCTCGAGAGGGCGCCGCTCGGCCAGGGCCGTGCCCGGCCCGTTGGTGCCGGCCGAGGCCTCGGTCCAGCAGGCGCCGGGGCGGAAGCCGATCTCGGAAACCGCCTCGACCACTCCCGGGCGGCCGTCGATGGAGAGCATGAAACCTTCGCCGTCGAAGAGCGTGACGACGTGGTCGGCCAGCCCGAGGCGGCCCGCCAGGTCCTCGAGGATGGGGCGCGCGAGCCGCAGCAGCTCGTCGGCCTCGACCCGCTCGCGCAGCGCGTCGGCCCCCAGGCAGCGGGAGGGGCGGCGCAGCGCCGTGTCGATCCCGAAGCCGTCGCGCGCGCGGAGCCATGATCGCCCGATGGCCGCAGGGACACCTTCGGGCGCCCGGCCGTCGCGGACGAAGCCGGACCAGGCTCGATCGGCGAGGCGGCGGCGCTCCAGGCCCGCGGGCATGAGGACGGGCTTCATCGTCGGCCTCCGACGCTAGCAGGGTGACGAGCGCCACGGCCATAGGGCCCTGCCGGGTGCATCGCCGGTGTTCCAGTCCTGAGACATGGCGCAAGGGCGAGGCGCACGGGCGCGAGACAGCCGGGACGGTGCCTCCGGAGCCCTCCGGATCCAGGGAGGAAATCTCCGGGACCGCGGCGGTCCGCCGCTTGCTGAGGCCCCGGTGTCTCCGCGAGCCTTGCGCGCAGGAAACGCAGTCCGGCGCCAGGCGCGCGGAGCACGGCATCTCACCCGACGCAGGAGGCACGCATGCGCTACGCCGATCCCGGAACCGCCGGCAGCAAGGTCACCTTCAAGCAGCGCTACCAGAACTTCATCGGAGGCCGGTGGGTGGAGCCCGCCAAGGGCCGCTACTTCGAGAACGTCACGCCCGTCACGGGCAAGCCCTTCTGCGAGGTGCCGCGCTCCGACGCCGCCGACGTCGAGCGCGCCCTCGACGCCGCCCACGCCGCGCGGGAGTCGTGGGGCCGCACCTCCTACGCGCAGCGCGCCATGCTGCTCAACAAGATCGCCGACCGCCTGGAGGCCAACCTCGAGACCCTGGCGGTGGCCGAGACCTGGGACAACGGCAAGCCGGTCCGCGAGACGCTGGCCGCCGACCTGCCGCTGGCCATCGATCACTTCCGCTACTTCGGCGGCGTCATCCGCGCCCAGGAGGGCTCGGCGGCGGAGATCGACGAGACCACCGTCGCCTACCACTTCCACGAGCCGCTCGGCGTGGTGGGCCAGATCATCCCCTGGAACTTCCCGATCCTGATGGCGACCTGGAAGCTCGCGCCGGCGCTCGCCGCCGGCAACTGCGTGGTGCTGAAGCCTGCCGAGCAGACGCCCGTCGGGATCCTGGCGGTGATGGAGCTGATCCAGGACCTGCTCCCGCCGGGCGTCGTCAACGTCGTCAACGGCTTCGGCCTGGAGGCCGGGAAGCCGCTGGCCTCGTCGAGCCGCATCGCCAAGATCGCCTTCACCGGCGAGACCACCACCGGCCGGCTCATCATGCAGTACGCCTCGCAGAACCTGATCCCGGTGACGCTGGAGCTCGGCGGCAAGTCGCCCAACGTCTTCTTCGAGGACGTGATGGCCAGGGACGACGAGTTCCTCGACAAGGCGCTCGAGGGCTTCGCCATGTTCGCCCTCAACCAGGGCGAGGTCTGCACCTGCCCGTCCCGCGTGCTGGTGCAGGAGTCGATCGCCGGCCGCTTCCTGGAGCGGGCCGTCGCCCGCTCCGCCAAGGTGAAGCAGGGCCACCCGCTCGACACCGAGACCATGATCGGCGCCCAGGCCTCGACCGAGCAGATGGAGAAGATCCTCTCCTACCTCGACATCGGCAAGAAGGAGGGGGCGCAGGTCCTCCTCGGCGGTGAGCGCAACGTCCTCCCCGGTGACCTGAAGGACGGGTTCTACGTGAAGCCCACCATCTTCAAGGGCCACAACAAGATGCGCGTCTTCCAGGAGGAGATCTTCGGCCCGGTGGTGTCGGTGACCACGTTCAAGGACGAGGCGGAAGCCCTGGCCATCGCCAACGACACCCTCTATGGCCTGGGGGCCGGGGTCTGGTCGCGCGACGGCAACGTCGCCTACCGGATGGGCCGCGGGATCAAGGCGGGTCGCGTCTGGACCAACTGCTACCACCTGTACCCGGCCCACGCCGCCTTCGGCGGCTACAAGCAGTCGGGGATCGGCCGCGAGACCCACAAGATGATGCTCGACCACTACCAGCAGACCAAGAACCTCCTGGTCAGCTACTCGCCGAAGGCCCTGGGCTTCTTCTAGGCCGAGCCTGGCATGGCGCCTCCCGGGCCCGCCGCGCCGAGCGGCGGGTCCCGGGAGCGCCCGGAAGGAGACGCGATGTCCGTCGTTCCGCGCGTGGTCGCGACCGAGGCGGCGGTGGCCCTCATCGAGCGCCTCCGCGCCAAGCACGGGCCGCTCATGTTCCACCAGTCGGGAGGCTGCTGTGACGGGAGCGCGCCCATGTGCTACCAGGATGGCGAGTTGCTGGTGGGCGGCTCCGACCGCCGCCTCGGCGAGATCGCCGGCTGCTCCTTCTGGATGAGCGCCGCGCAGTTCGATGCCTGGCGCCACACCCAGCTCATCATCGACGTCGTGCCCGGGCGCGGCGGCCAGTTCTCGCTCGACGGCGGAGAAGGGCTCCGCTTCCTGACGCGCTCCCGGCTCTTCACCGCCGAGGAGCTCCAGGCGCTCGGGGCCGAGGAAGCGGGGGGCTTCAGCAGGCTTCCGTGAAGCTCCACCTTCGCCGGGATCGGGTCCCACGGTGGCAGCGGGCACCTCGAAGGCCGAAGGGAGCTCCCCGTGCCCACCGGCAACCACACGGCCCGCGTCCGCGCGACTTGACGCCCTCGCCCCCGCCGACGAGCATCGGTGAGCCGCGCCACGTCCCTGTTCGTTCACGGAGGGCCGCATGAGGATCGACGTCCGGCTTGCCCTGCTCGCCGCCGCGCTCGCCGCGACGGGTTGCGCGTCCAAGGGAGACACCGGTTCGGCCGGCCAGGCCGGCGCGGCCGGACCTACGGGCCCCACCGGCCCGACGGGCCCCTCCGGCCCCGCGGGCGCGCCGGCGACGGTGGTCTTCGGAACCACGGCGGGGACGGCCGCGGAGGGGAACGACCCCAGGCTGTCCGACGCGCGAGCGCCGCTGGCGGGGAGCCCCTACTACGTCCAGAACGGGTCCGGCACGCCCCAGGTGGCGAGCCTGAGCATCACCGGCGGCGGCACCTTCGGCGGAGCGGTGTCCGCCGGGAGCGGCGCCTTCACCGGAACGGTGGCCGCGTCCGGGTTCACGGGAAGCGGCGCCGGGCTCACGAGCCTCCCGGCGGCCAGCCTGACGGGGACGGTCCCCGACGCGCGGCTGTCCGCGAACGTGCCGCTGCTGGCCGGGACCAACACCTTCACCGGCTCGAACACCTTCGCCGGCCTCAGCCTCGGAGGGCTCCCGGTCCAGAACGTCGGCACCCCGGTGAGCGCGAGCGACGGGGCGACGAAGGCCTACGTGGACGCCGCGCTGGCGCCGCTCCAGCGCATCGGCGGCTACTTGGCGGAGCAGAACGTCGCCCTGGCGGTCCTGGGGAGCACCTGGACCACCCTGCCGGGTGCGGCGGTCACGCTCAACGTGTCCCAGGCTGTCAACGCCTTCCTGCTCGCGTCCGGCTCGGTGACCGGCGTGAGCTCGACCTCGGCGGTCCCCACCTGCGGTTTCCGGTTCGTCGTCGACGGCACGGGCTTGGGGGACGCCACCTGGGGCGACCGGCTGCTGCAGTGCGGTTCGAGCAGCAGCGCCGGCCCGCTCTGGTGCTCGTGGGCGATGCAGCGGCTGGTGAGCCTCGCCGCGGGGGCGCACACCATCGCCATCCAGCAGGTCGGCTGGCTACCGGGCGTCGGTTGCCAGGGCGGCGGCGGCTCCTACTCCAACGCGAAGCTGACGGTGTCGACCTTCTAGCGTCGGGGCCGTCGCCGCCGCGCGCGCTGCCTTCCGGCGGTCCGGCCGGGCCACGCCCCGTCCGCGGCCTCTCCCCCGCCGGGTTGCCGCCGAAGGCCCATACACAAAGCGTGGATGCCCAAGCAGGGAGTAGCGGCCGGACCGTCCGCCGTGGGCTCCTGCGGTGCCAGAGTCGGCGCGATGGAGCAGTGGGCCTCGCCCTTCCGGCGCGCCGGCTCGCCAACGGACACGCACCCCGGAGGAAGAGCCATGAGCCGATTCCACCGCACGCTCCACGGTCGGGCCGCACTCCTCCTTCCGCTGGCCCTCGCGGCCGCGGCCTGCGGGGGCCAGGCCGCGCCGGGCGCCGCGGGTGCGGCGGCGGCCGCCAGCGCCGACCGCAGCGCCCCGGACGCCTCCCGCTTCTGGATCGGCGACGTCGGGTCCGCCGACGGCCCGCTCGACCTGGGCCCGAAGCAGTACCCGTTCATCTGCGCCACGGTGGAGTCCGGGCTGGGACAGCCGGTGGTGGACAACACCGGGGGGCGCGGCAACGCCGTCTTCCCCGAGA
>JAKAEO010000089.1 GCA_021818285.1 Myxococcales bacterium | reverse complement strand
GGCTTGTCCGAGAAGTAGCGCAGGTAGTAGCGGCGCATGGCCTCGGAGCCGGTGGACTTGAAGCGGCGGTAGAGCTGGTTCACCACCCCTTCCCAGGCGATGCGGCTGCGCACGCCGGCGCCCTCGGTCCCGAGCAGCACCAGGTCCCGGTCGCGCTTCGACAGCTTCGCCCAGGGGAGGTCCAGGTCCAGGCCCAGCGAGCGGGAGAGGTGCTCGACGAACTCGAAGGTCCAGCCCTCGCCCCGCTCCATGCCCGAGGCCCAGGGCTCGACCGCCCCGGCGCGGATGGAGAGGGTCGGGTCGGGGACGATGAGGTCCGGGTCCATCTCCGCCCGGGTGCCGAGCCCCTGGCAGTCGGGGCAGGAGCCGAGGGGGCTGTTGAAGGAGAAGGCCTGGGGCTGCAGCTCGCCGAAGGAGAGGCCGCAGGTGGGGCAGGCGTTGTGCTCCGAGAAGAACCGGTCGTGGCGCTTGTACTCCTCGGGGTCGACGCCCGGCCCGACCTTCTGCTCCTTGTCGGCGTCGGCGACGATCAGGGTGCCCTTGCCCTCGCGCAGCGCCGTCTCCACCGAGTCGGTGAGCCGGGAGCGGATGCCGGCCTTCACCACCAGCCGGTCCACCACCAGCTCGATGTCGTGCTTGAGCTTCTTGTCGAGCGCCAGCCGCTCCTCCAGCGAGTGGGTGGCGCCGTCCACCCGCACCCGGGCGAAGCCGCGCTTGTGGGCGTCCCCCAGCAGCTCCCGGTACTCCCCCTTGCGGTTCTGGACCAGCGGCGCCAGCACCAGGATGCGCGAGCCCTCGGGCAGCTCCAGGATGGCGTCGACGATCTGCTCGGCGGTCTGCTTGCCCACCCGCCGGCCGCAGCCCGGGCAGTGCTGGACGCCGATGGAGGCGTAGAGGACCCGCAGGTAGTCGTGGACCTCGGTGATGGTGCCGACCGTCGAGCGCGGGTTGTTGGAGGCGGCCTTCTGCTCGATGGAGATGGTGGGGGAGAGGCCGCGGATGGTGTCGTAGCGGGGCTTCTCCATCTGCCCCAGGAACTGCCGGGCGTAGCTGGAGAGCGACTCGACGTAGCGGCGCTGCCCCTCGGCGTAGAGGGTGTCGAAGGCCAGCGAGCTCTTCCCCGAGCCGGAGACGCCGGTGAGCACCACCAGCCTCTTCTTCGGGATGGAGAGGTCGATGCCCTTGAGGTTGTGCTCGCGCGCCCCCTTGACGGTGATGGCCTCCGGCTCGCTCATGGGCCCCCTCTCATAACGCCCGCGGCGCGCGGGGGCCAGCCCGGCGGCGCGCGAAACCGTTCCCGCAGGGGACGAAAGGGGATAGAAGGGCGGGACCCCCATGGCCGTCCTGCCGAACGACGCGGGCTCGCTCCGCCTCGCCCTCACCCTGGTGGACCGCGAGGCCCGGGTGCGGGGAGGGCTGCCCGTCTTCCAGGGGGTGGCCTCCGGCCGCCTGCTGGGCACCGCCGCCGTGGAGCACTTCGACCGGCGCGACCGCGAGTGGTGGCCCTTCGTCCGCCTCCCCGCGCTGTACCTGCCCGCCGAGGCGGTGGGGGCGCTGGTGGAGGGGGCGCGCGAGGTGCTGGCGGGCGGCGCCCCGGGCTTCGCCTGGCAGCCGGGCCCGGGCGTGCCCCTGGCCATCCAGCTCGGCGCCACCGAGGGGCCGCCGGGGATCCTCGTCGAGGTCGGGCTGGAGCTCGGGCCCTGGCTCGCCGACATGGTGGGCGGCCAGGCCGGGGGCGAGGCCTGTCTCTTCCGCTTCGCCACCGCCCGCGCCGAGCTGGTGCGGTTCGCCGACGCCCTGGCCGGCGAGGCCCGCGAGGTGCCGGAAAAGTGACGGCCGGGCGCGCCGGGCGGGGGGCGCCGTGAGGGCCCGCAAGCTGCGCGCGCGCGCCGAGATCTTCGTCTCCGGGCTGCTCTTCGGCCTGATGGCGGCGGTGGTCCGGCTGGCCTCGCGCGAGGCCGGCGGCTTCACCGGCCCGCAGCTCATGGTGATGCGCATGGCGGTCGGCACCGCCACGGTGCTGGCCCTGTTCCGCCTGCGCCCCGGGACCTGGCGCCCGGTGAACCACCGGCTGCTGGTGACCCGCGGGCTGCTGGGCGGCGCCGCGGCGCTGCTCTACTTCGTGTCGCTCTCCCGCATCCCGGCCGGCGAGGCCACCCTGCTCAACAACACCTTCCCGGTGCTGGCGACGGTGATCTCCTTCTGGACGCTGGAGGAGCGGCCCACCCTCCACCTCGCCGTGGCCCTGGCGATCGCCACGCTGGGGATGATCCTGGTGGTGGGCAACGGCCACCTGCCCACCACCGTGGGGACCGGCCAGCTGCTGGCCATCGGCTCGGCGATCCTCGGCGCCGGCGCCGTCACCAGCATCCGGGCGCTGCGCGCCACCGACAACGCCTTCACCATCTTCTTCTTCTTCACCGCCGGCGGCCTGGCGGTGTCGGCCCCCTTCGCCGCCACCGGCTGGCCCGCGCCCGGCCCGGTGTGGCTCCTGGCCCTGGCGGTGGGGGTGCTCTCCTTCGCCGCGCAGGTGCTCATGACCCAGGCCTACGGGGCGCTCACCGTGCCGGAGGCGGCCGTCTGGCAGCAGCTCACCCCGGTGGCCAGCTACCTCTGGGCCCTCCTGCTCCTCGACGAGACCGTCTCCACCGGCGGCGCGCTGGGGGTGGCCCTGGGCATCGGCGGCGTGGTCTACGGCACGGTGCTCGGCCACCGCGCCCCGGCCCGGGCGCTGCCGGCCGACGACGCCGCCCGGTCGCTGCACCCATGAGGATCCCGTGAAGCCGGAGCCAGCGGGGGTGCCGGGGGGGCGTCATCCCCCCGCCTCGAAGACCCTGGCCCGGCTGGAACTGGTCGGCTCCGGCGTCGCCTTCGGCCTGATGGCGGTGCTGGCCCGGCGGCTCTCCCGGGGCGGCGCCGGCTTCACCGCCGGGCACCTCTCGGTGATCCGCTTCGTGGTCGGGGCGCTGGTGTCGCTGCTGGTGTTCCGGCTGCGGCCCGGCACCTACCGGCCGCGGAACTACCGGCTGCTGATCACGCGCGGCCTGTCCGGCGGGGCGGTGGTGGTGCTGTACTTCTGGGCCCTGGCGCGCATCCCCGCCGCCGAGGCCGGGATGATCTACAACCTCTTCCCGGTCATCGCCGTGGTGATGTCGATCTTCACCTTCGGCGAGCGGCCCACCGTGCACCTGGCCGCCGGCCTGGCGGCGGCCACCCTGGGCGTCGGGCTGGTGCTCGGGAACGGGAGCCTCTCGCTCGGGGTCGGCCTGGGGGAGGGCGCGGCCCTCGCCGCCGCGGTCTTCGCCGCCACCAGCGCCAACGTCATCCGCGGGATGCGCGGCACCGACAACGCCGCCACCATCTTCTTCTGGTTCTGCCTCGCCGGCCTGCCGGTGGTCGCCCCCTTCGCGCTGGGCCGGTGGCCCGTGGACCCCTGGGCCTGGGCGGAGGCGGTGGCGATGGGGCTCTCGGCCTTCGCCGCCCAGGTGCTCATGACCGAGGCCTACGGGGCGCTCTCGGTGCCGGAGGCGGCGGCCTGGCTCCAGCTCACCCCCATCACCCAGGCGCTGCTCGCCTGGCCGCTGCTCGGCGAGTCGGTCAGCGCCGCCAGCCTCGTGGGGGTGACGGTCGGCGTGGCCGGCGTCGGCTGGGCCACGGTGCTGGGGCCGCGCCGGCCGGCGCCCGTCCCGAGCGACCCCCCGCCGTAGCGCGTCGACTCAGGGTCACGGCGGCCCCATCCGGGGCCCGTGGGCGCTCGCACATCGGCGCGGGATCCGGGTAAGAATGTGGGGCCCGCGGGGGGTGCTGGGTTGCCGCCGCGGTCCATTTCACCAGGAGGCAACACATGCGAAAGCTTCTCGCGGTGACGGCGGTGCTCATGGCGACCGGCGCCATGGCGGCCGACTCCGTCAAGTCCACCGAGTCGGCGCTCAAGGGCAAGGGGGCGTACGGCTCCGCCGGTTGCGGCCTCGGCTCCATGGTCTTCGGCGCCCAGGAGGGGCCGGTGCAGATCCTGGCGGCCACCACCAACAACATCATCATCCCGCAGACGTTCGCCATCACCACCGGCACGTCCAACTGCGGCAAGAGCGTCTTCGCGATGAACGGCACCAAGGTCTTCATCGAGGCGAACCGGGAGGCGCTCGCCAAGGACGCCGCCCGCGGCTCCGGCGAGACGCTGATCACCCTCTCCTTCATCGCCCAGTGCAAGGACACCGCGGCGGTGAGCGCGACCCTCCAGCGGAACTACACCGCGATCTTCCCGGCGGCCGACGCGCCGACGGGGCAGGTGCGCGACAACGTCATCCGGACGCTGCAGGCCGACAAGTCGCTCGGCTGCAACCTGGGCTAGGGAGGACGACATGAGAACCATCCTCGCGCTCGTCGCCCTGCTCGCCGCCGGGAACGCCTCCGCCGCCGCCTACGGCAGCGCCGGCTGCGGCCTCGGCTCGATGGCCTTCGGGAGCCAGCCGGGCGGGATCCAGATCCTCGCCGCCACCACCAACGGCACCTCCTGGAACCAGACCTTCGGCATCACCTCCGGCACCTCCAACTGCGGCAAGACCGCCTTCGCGCTGCAGGGCACCAAGGTCTTCATCGAGGGCAACAAGGACGCCCTCGCCAAGGACGCCGCCCGCGGCTCCGGCGAGACCATCGTGGCGCTGCGCAACATCGCCTCCTGCCAGGCCCCGGCCGAGCAGGTGGGCAGCGCGCTGCAGCAGAACTTCGGGAAGCTCTTCCCGAAGGCCGACGCCCCGCTGGAGCAGGTGCGGGACAACGTCATCCACCTCCTGCAGTCGGACAAGACGCTGGCCTGCACGCTCGGCTAGGCCGAACGGCGAAGGCTCGTGGCGAGAAGGGGGCCCGGATCGGGCCCCCTTCTGCTATTCCTGGGGTACTCCGTATGCTGGCGTTCGCGATCGCTCTCGCGGTGACGGCCGCGACCCCGGCCGCGACCCCGACCGATCCGTACCTGGTGCAGCTCGTCGCCCGGGCTCGCGCCGGCCGCCTCGGCGAGGATCGCTGGTGGCTGCGGCTCGGCCACTGGCACCGGGGGCTGCTCGGCGGCTGGGAGGCCGAGCCGGACGGGCCCGACTTCTACCTCTCGCCGCGCGGCAAGACCGACCCGCAGGCGGAGCTGGAGGCGACGCTGGCCGGCTTCTTCGCCCCCGAGGAGAAGGACCCGAAGGTCCAGCACCCGCAGTGCCGCTTCCCGGCCCGGCTGGTCTTCGCGGTGAAGCGGCTCGGGCTCGACCCCTCGCGCCTGCCGCGGCGGGAGTGCCCCAGGCTCGCCGAGTGGTGGGAGCGGACCCGGGCCCAGGCGGTGACGCTGGTCTTCTCCAGCTACTACATGAACAACCCGGCGTCGGCCTTCGGCCACACCTTCCTGCGGCTCGACCGGCGCATCTTCGCCGGCCCCGGGGAGAAGCTCGAGCTCATCGACCTGGGGGTGGACTACGCCGCCACCCCCGACACCAGCAACGCCCTGCTCTACGCGTTCAAGGGGCTGGCCGGCCTCTTCCGCGGCGACTTCAGCGCCAAGCCCTACTTCTACAAGGTGCGGGAGTACGCCGACTTCGAGTCGCGCGACCTGTGGGAGTACGAGCTCGACCTGCCCCCCGAGGCGGTGGCGATGCTGGTGGCCCACGTCTGGGAGCTGGGCTCCACCTGGTTCCACTACTTCTACCTGACCGAGAACTGCAGCTACGAGGTCCTGGCGGCGCTGGAGGCGGCCGACCCGTCGCTCGACCTCCTCGACCACGTGGGGAAGATCACCATCCCGGCCGACACCGTGAAGGCCCTCTTCCGGAACCCCGGGCTGGTGAAGGCGGTGCACTACCGGCCGTCGGCGCGCACCGTGCTGGAGCGGCGGGTGGAGGGGCTCCGGCCCGGAGAGCTCGAGGCGGTGCTGGCGCTGGGCGACGACCCGCGGGCGCCGCTGCCGGCCGGCCTCGACGACCCGGGGCGGGCGCGGGTGCTCGACGCCGCCCTGGACCTGGTGGACGTCCGGGCCGGCAAGGCGATCATCCGCGGCGACGCCGCGGCCCTGGCGCGGCGCCAGGCGCTGCTCGAGCGGCGCAGCGCCGTGGCGCTGGCCAGCCCCCCGCTGGAGGTGCCGCCGCCGCCGGGCGGCGGACCGGAGCACGGCCACGGCTCGGCGCGCGCCGGCCTGGGGGGCGGCGCCTCCCGCCAGGGCGGCCCCTTCGCGCTGCTCGACTGGCGGCTGGCGCTCCACGACCTCGCCGATCCGCCGGCCGGCTTCTCCCCGGCCACCCAGCTCGAGTTCCTGAAGACCCGGGTGCGCTGGGAGTCTCGCGGGGCGGGCGGCAAGCTGCGGCTCGACGAGGCGCTGCTGGTGTCGGCCTCCTCGATGACCCCGCTCGACCGGCTCGACCCGCGCATCTCCTTCCGGGTGCGGGCCGGCGCCGAGCGGGTGCGCGACGGCGGCTGCTCCGCCTGCGTGGCCGGCACCTTCCTGGCCGGCGGCGGCGGCACGGTGGCGGCGGGACCGGTGGCCCTCCAGGTCACCGGCGACCTCGCCCTCCAGTACGCGCCCGATCTGCAGGGGCTGCGCGGCAGCGGCTTCCGGGCGGGGGTCGGCCCCACGGCGGTGCTGCGGATCCTCGGCGGCGGCCGGGCGGCGCTGCTCGCCACCGCGGCCTGGCGCTGGCAGCCGGAGGCCCGGCCCGACGTCACCTGGGACCTCTCGGCGGTGGCGCGGCTGCACCTCGGCTCCGGCTCGCTGTTCGCCGAGGCGCGGCGCACGCCCCGCGCCGACGAGCTGCTCGGCGGGCTGTACCTCTTCTACTGACCGGAGCGAACCATGACCGACGCGCTCGTCGTGCTCGTCACCGCCCCCACCGCCGCCGGGGCCGCGGCGCTGGCGGAGCGGCTGGTGGAGGAGCGGCTCGCCGCCTGCGGCAACGTGGTGCCGGGGCTGCGGTCGATCTACCGCTGGAAGGGGAAGGTCCGGGACGGGGCCGAGGCGCTGCTGCTCCTCAAGACCACGCGCCCCCGGCTCGCGGCGCTGCGGGCGCGGCTCCTCGCGCTCCACCCCTACGAGGTGCCCGAGCTGCTCGCGCTGCCGGTGGAGGCGGGCGCGGAGGCCTACCTCGCCTGGCTCGGCGCGCAGGTGGCCCCGGCGCGGAGGCGCCCCGCCCGCGCGCGCGGGAGGGGCGCCGCCCGCCGGTAGCCGCGGTCAGTTGTAGGTGGCGGAGAAGGCGACGGCGACGGAGCTGCTGCCCCAGGTCGGCGGGTTGGTGCCCTTGTCCTTGTTGGAGGAGACGGCGAGCTGGAGGTTCAGCCCCATGCCCCAGTGGTCGCTCACCCACCACTCCTTGCCGGCGGTGAGCTGGAAGCCCAGGCCGTTCTCGGTGTTCGAGGTCGAACCGCCGACGTCCACCGACAGGCTGGTGATGGCCGGGGTCATGGTGATGTAGAAGTTCGACGGCATGTCGTACCAGGTGAGATCCAAGCCCAGGCCGACGAGGGTCAGCGAGGAGTTGGTCGACGAGGCCGACATGCCCGCCAGGGTCACCGTGGGGTTCGAGGCCACGTGGTCCCAGACGTGTCCGGCGACGATGAAGTTCTCCGAGATGGCGGCGCCGACGGCGACGGAGAAGTTCCCGCCGGCGCCGGAGATCTTGGCGTCGCCCAGGGGGGTGGAGGCGCTGGAGACGAGCGCGCCCAGGCCCAGGTCGAGGTGCAGGTAGACACCGGCGTGCCGGTGTGCCGTCGGGTCCGCCGGCGGGGCGGGCATCGCCTGCGGCGGCGGCGGGGGCTGCATCTGCGGCGGTCCCGGCATCACCTGCGGCGGGGGCGCCGGCTCGGGCGGCGGCGCCGCCGTCGGGGCCTGGGCGGCCGCCGGCGCGGCCCAGGCGAGGAGGACAGCGATCACTGCAAGTGCGAGTCGCCTCATGTCGGACCCCTTCCCACATCGGCGCGCATCGCTCGAGGAATTCGGTGCCGGCGCCGGAGACTCATGGTAGATCGTTCTGCACTCTCCGTCCCGAAAAGGAGCGCACGCCATGCGGAAGGTTCTCCTGGGCCTCTCGGCCCTCGCACTCGTCGCCGTCGCCGTCCCGGCCCGCGCCGGGACCATGGACCGCGACCTGTCGCTGTGGGGCCTGGCCGGCTACGGCTACTACGGCGACGGCGCCGGCTTCGGCCTCGGCGGCCGCTACCAGGTGGTGGTCGCGCCGCAGGGGCTGCTGCACTCGCCCCGCATCCGCGACGAGATCGGCCTGGAGTTCGGCCTCGACTGGGTCCACTACAGCTGGAACTACTACGGCTACGGCTGGACCTACAACGAGATCTCGCCGGTGGTGGGCGCCACCTGGAACTTCTGGCTGAACCCCCAGCTGGCCCTCTACCCCAAGATCGACGTCGGCTTCCGCTTCGGCTCCTGGTCGACCACCAACTACCCGTACGGCCACCCCGGCGGCTACGGCGGCGCGGCCATCGAGGGGGCGGTGGGGCTCGTCTACCAGTTCGACCCGCGCGTCGCCCTGCGCGTCGAGGCCGGCACTTACGCCTTCCGGCTGGGCGTGGCCTTCAAGCTGTAGGCGCAGCGCCCTCGTCGAGCTCGGCCACCAGCGGCGCGTGGTCGCTGGTGCCGAGCTCGCGGAAGGCCTCGCAGCGCCGCGCCCGCGCCGCGAGCGGCGCGCTGGCGAGCAGGTAGTCGATGCGCCAGCCCAGGTTGCGGGCCCGCATGTTCCGCCAGGGCGGCCACCAGGTGTAGAGCTCCGGGACGCCCGGGTGCAGGGCGCGCTGCACGTCCACCAGCCCGGCGGCGAGCAGCCGCTCCAGCAGGGCGCGCTCGTCGGGCCGCTGGCCGATGGCGTCGGGCCTGCGGTCCTTCTCGAAGACGTCCAGGTCGGTGCGGGCCACGTTCACGTCGCCGCCGAGCAGCAGGGCGCCGCCGGCCGCCCGGCGCTCCTCGGCCCAGCCGCACAGCGCCTCGAGGAAGCGCAGCTTGGCGGCGTAGTCCTTGCCGCCGTTGGGGACGTAGACCGAGGCGACGGTCACGCCCGCCACCTCCGCCGCCACGATGCGGCTCTCGAAGTCGAAGGGCGGGTGGAAGAAGGCCGGCGGCGACGGCGCGCGGTCCCGGCGGACCAGGAGCGCCACGCCCGAGTACGGGCCGCTGCCGTGCCAGAAGCTCCAGTAGCCGGCCGGCGCCGCCAGCAGCGCCGGGACCTGGTCGGGACGGGCCTTCAGCTCCTGCAGGCAGGCGACGTCGGGTCGCTCGTCGGCGAGCCACTGCGCCACCTGGGCCTCCCGGGCCCGGATGCCGTTCACGTTCCAGGTGGCGAGCTTCATCGCTTCTTGAACAGCGCCTCGAGGGCGTCGCGGGGAGCGTCCTCCCGCGGCGGCGCCTCGCCGAAGAGGGCGGCCAGCTGGGCCCGGGCGGCGGCGCCCTGCCCGCCGCGCCGCCGCGAGGCGCCGTCGCCGAGCTGGAAGAGCTCGCAGGCGTTGGAGGCCTCCTTCTCGACCACGTTCTCGGCGTGCGGCTCGCGGCACTGGTGGGGCGCCGACTCGTCGTGGTGCCGGCAGTTCACGCAGGCGTGCAGGTCGGCGTCGCAGTGCGGGCAGGTGCGCCGGCGGCCGACCGGACCGTCGAGCCGCAGCTCGGCCCCGCAGCCGTGGCAGGAGGTCCTCGCCATGCCGCCATCATAGGCGGCGCCCGCGGGACGGGCGAGCGCCGCCCCCCTCCGGGAGGGCTCACCCGCCGGAGGCGGCGGCCGGCGCCGGCACCAGCAGCGTCGCCGGGGCGTGGGCCAGGTCCTCGTGCGCCGGGATGGGCGGCGGCTCCTGCAGGTCGGCCGCCAGCACCGCCACCGTCTCCACGTCGGTCCGGATCCGCTCCCACTCCTCCGCCGGGACCGCCAGGAAGGCGTCCACCGCCCGCGGGTCGAACTGGCTGCCCCGGCAGCGGATCAGCTCGGCGCGGGCGTCGGCGAAGGGGCGGGCCTTGCGGTAGGGGCGGTCGCTGGTGATGGCGTCGAGGGTGTCCACCACGTGGAAGACCCGCGCCCCGATGACGATCCGCTCCCCGGCCAGGCCCCCCGGGTAGCCGGTGCCGTCCCACTTCTCCTGGTGCTGGAGGACGATGTCGGCGGCGGGCCGCAGGTAGTCCACCCGCTGCAGCAGCTTCCACCCCAGCTCCGGGTGGCGCTTCATCAGCGTCCACTCCGACGGGCTCAGCGGGCCGGGCTTCAGCAGCACCTCGTCGCGGATGCCGATCTTCCCGATGTCGTGCAGCAGCGCGCCGTGCTCGATCACCGTCAGCTCCGGCTCGGCGACGCCGAGCTGCTGCGCCAGCCGGCGGGCGTAGAGCGAGACCCGGCGCGAGTGCCACTGGGTCTCGCTGTCGCGGTAGTCGAGCGCCGAGATCAGCCCCTCCAGCAGCGCCTGGGTGCGGTGGCGGACCATCTCCTCCAGCCGCAGGTTGATCTCCCGGAGCTGGCCGTTCTGGCGCTGCACCTCGGCGGTGAGCCGCTCGTTCTCGCGGCGGAGGCGCGACGACTCGGCCGCCTGCGACACCGTGGAGATGAGCTCCTGCTGGTGCCAGGGCTTGGAGATGATCCGGAAGACCTCGCCGGCGTTGACCGCCTGCAGCGCCACCTTGAAGTCCTCGGCGGCGGTGCAGAGGATGCGGACCGCCCCGGGGGCGCGCTGGCGCGCCTTCTTCAGGAAGTCCACGCCGTCCATCCCCGGCATCATGTAGTCGGAGATGATGACCACCGGGTTCTCGTCCTCGAGGGCGGCCAGCGCCTCGTCCGGCGCCAGGTAGCACCGGGTGACGTAGCCGCTGGCCTCGAGGATGCGCGCCAGGGCCCGGAGGATCAGCTCGTCGTCGTCGACGATGAGGACGCGGTCCGGCACGGGGTCCGAATGATACCCCGCGGGCCCGGGGCGGGGCGAGGAGCCGTTCGCGCCGCGCCCCGGGCAGGTGGGGGGACCTCCCACCCGGGGTCACGCCGGCGCGCCGCCCCTCCTCAGAAGCTCCCGAGGAACTCGTCGTTGGTCTCGAACTCGGAGAGCTTCTTCAGCAGCCGCTCCATCGCCTCCACCGGCTTCAGCGAGGCGAGCGCCCCGCGCAGCTTGTGGATCTTGGCGACGTCCTTGGCCGCGTAGAGCTTCTCCTCCTTGCGCGTCCCGGAGGCGGCGATGTCGATGGCCGGGAAGATCCGGCGCTCCGCCAGCTGGCGGGAGAGCACCACCTCCATGTTGCCGGTGCCCTTGAACTCCTCGAAGATCACCTCGTCCATCCGGCTGCCGGTGTCGATGAGGGCGGTGGCGATGATGGTGAGCGAGCCGCCCTCCTCGGCCTTGCGCGCGGCGCCGAAGAGCCGCTTGGGCCGCTCCAGGGCGCGGCTGTCCACGCCGCCGGTCAGCGTCCGGCCCGAGGACTCGATCTCCCGGTTGTAGGCCCGCGCCAGGCGGGTGATGGAGTCGAGCAGGATCACCACGTCCTTGCCCCCCTCCACCAGCCGCTTGGCCCGCTCCATGGCCATCTCCGCGGCGTGGATGTGCTCCTCGGCCGGCCGGTCGTTGGACGAGCCCACCACCTCGCCCTTCACGTTGCGGCGCATGTCGGTGAGCTCCTCGGGCCGCTCGTCCACCAGCAGCACCATGAGGTGCACGTCGGGGCGGTTGGCGTGGATCGCCTGGGCGATCCGCTGGAGCATGATGGTCTTGCCGGCCTTGGGCGGCGAGGTGATGAGGCCGCGGGCCCCCAGGCCGATGGGGGCGATGAGGTCGAGCACCCGGCCCACCATCTCCTCCCCCCGGGTCTCCATCAGCAGCTTCTCGGTGGGGTCGGTGGCGGTGAGGTTCTGGAAGTGGGTGCGCCGCAGCACCGCCATGGGATCGGTGCCCTCGAGCTGGTCCGCCCGGGTGAGCACCCGCTTCATGTTGCGGACCGCCGCCACGCCCTTCACCAGCGTGCCCGGCTGCAGGTGCATCCGGTCCACCAGCCAGCGCGGCACCTCGACGTCGAAGGGCTGGGGGAGGTAGCTGCGCTTCGGATCGCGCAGCCAGCCCTGGCCCTTGCCCTCGAACTGCAGCACGCCCTCGACCTCCTCGGTCACCTCGGGCTGCTGCTGCTGGGCCGGCTGCGGGGCGCCGCCCGGCGCCCCCTGGGCGGCCGCGCCGGTCCCGTTGGCGGGCGGAGGCCCGCCCGGCGATCCGGCCGGTGCCCCCG
>JAKAEO010000088.1 GCA_021818285.1 Myxococcales bacterium | reverse complement strand
TCTCGCCCCGCGCCCTCTGGCTGGTGGAGGGGCGCGAGGCCCCGATCCCCGACGGGCGGCCGCTGCGCCTGGAGTCGCTCTCCTCGCGGCCGGCGGTGCTGCTGCGCTCGCGCGCGGCGCCCGGCGACCCGTGGGCGCTGGCGTCGGCCGCGGTCATCGCCGTGGCGGTGGCGCTCCTCTGGCGGCGCTTCCTGCCCCGGGCCGCGGCGCCGGCCGCGGAGCCGGACTAGCGCCGCGCCGGGGCGGGGCCTCCCGGCGCGCGGGCCGGCCGCCTCACTCCAGCGCCATCCCCGGGGTCCAGCGCAGCACCGGCTTGCGCGCGGCGCGGGTCTCGTCGAGGCGGGCCCGCACCGGCTTCACCGGGGCGGCGTGGAGCGCGTCCGGATCGGCGGCGGCCCGGGCGGCGATGGCGCGCATCCCCTCGACGAAGGCGTCCAGCGTCTCCTTGGACTCGGTCTCGGTGGGCTCGATCATCAGCGCCCCCGCGACCACCAGCGGGAAGTAGACGGTGGGCGGGTGGAAGCCCTCGTCGATGAGGGCCTTGGCCACGTCCATGGTGGAGACGCCGGCCGCCTTCTGCAGCTTGTCGGTGAAGACCACCTCGTGCAGCGAGTCGGTGGCGTAGGGGAGGTGGTAGACGTCCTGGAGGCGGGCGCGGACGTAGTTGGCGTTCAGCACCGCCAGCTCGGCGCTGCGCCGCAGCCCCTCCGGCCCGAGCTCGCGGATGAGCGCCCAGGCGCGCACCATCATCCCGAAGTTGCCGTGGAACTCCCGCAGCCGCCCCACCGTCCGGGGCCGCTCGGCGGGATCGGCCACCAGCCGGTAGGCGGCGCCCTCCCGGACCACCACCGGCAGCGGCAGGAAGGGCAGCAGCGCCTCCTTCACCGCCACCGGGCCGGAGCCGGGGCCGCCGCCGCCGTGCGGCGTGGCGAAGGTCTTGTGGAGGTTGAACTGCATGACGTCGAAGCCCATGTCGCCGGGCCGCGCCACGCCCAGCAGGGCGTTCAGGTTGGCCCCGTCCCCGTAGACCAGCCCCCCCTTGGCGTGGACCACCTCGGCGATGGCCGCGATGTCGCTCTCGAAGACCCCCAGGGTGTTGGGGTTGGTGATCATGATGGCGGCGACGTCCTCGTCCATCACCGCCCGGACCGCGTCGGGGTGCAGCCGCCCGTCGGGGCCGCTCTTCACCTCGACGGTCCGGTAGCCGTTGAAGGCGGCGCTGGCCGGGTTGGTCCCGTGGGCGGTGTCGGGGATGAGCACCTTCTTGCGCGCGTTGCCCCGGGCCACGTGGTAGGCGCGGATCATCATCAGGCCGCACAGCTCGCCGTGGGCGCCGGCCGCCGGGGCGATGGTGGTCCCGGCGAACCCGGAGATCTCCGAGAGCGCCCGCTCCAGCCGGTACATGAGCTCCAGCGAGCCCTGGCACATCTCCGCCGGGAGCAGCGGGTGGGCCGCGGCGAAGCCGGGGAGGCGGGCCAGCGCCTCGCTCGACTTCGGGTTGTACTTCATGGTGCAGGAGCCCAGCGGGTAGAAGCCGGTGTCGATGCCGTGGTTCCAGACCGAGAGCCGCGTGAAGTGGCGCACCACGTCCAGCTCGGCCAGCGACGGCAGCCCCTCCACCTCGCCGCGCAGCAGGCCGGCCGGGATCTCCCGGGCCGGGTCCCAGGCGCCGGTGGGGGCGGGGAGCGAGACGCCGCTGCGGTCGCCGCCGGCGTGCTCGAAGATGAGCTTCTCCTCGTAGGCCAGCCCCCGCACCGCGCCGCCGGTCCCCGGCCGCGCCGGGCCGCCGGCGCCGCCGGACTCCTTCTCCACGCTCGGCTTCCACCCCGTCGGATTGGCCATGGCTACCCCCTCACCGACCGGGCGAAGAGCTCGATGAGCTCGGGTGCGTGCAGCTCGGTGGCCGCGCACAGCAGCGACCCGCGGAAGCGCGGCTCCGGGAACCAGCGCGACAGCGGCGCGCCGGCGGCGATCCCCTTCTTCGCCAGGCGGGCCACCACCGCGGCGGCGTCGCCGACCTCGAAGGCCAGCTCGTTGAAGACCGGGCCGGAGAAGGTGGGAGCGAAGCCGGCCCGCCCCATGGCGTCGCGCAGCATCCGGGCCCGCTCGAAGTTCACCCGCGCCAGCTGGGCCAGCCCCCGCCGCCCCAGCAGCGAGAGGTGGATGGTGGCGGCCAGGGCCATGAGGCCGGCGTTGGTGCAGATGTTGGAGGTGGCCTTCTCCCGCCGGATGTGCTGCTCCCGGGTGGAGAGGGTGAGGACGAAGCCCCGCCGCCCCTGCTTGTCCACGGTGGCGCCGCAGACCCGGCCCGGCATCTGGCGGACGTGCTCCTGGCGCAGCGACAGGAAGCCGGCGGCCGGGCCCCCGAAGTTGAGGCCGGCGCCGAAGCTCTGCATCGTGCCCACCGCGACGTCGGCGCCGAGCTTGCCGGGCGCCTCCAGCAGGCCGAAGGCCACCGCCTCGCCGGTCACGGAGATCGCCAGGGCGCCCGCCTTCCGGGCCAGGGCCGCCGCCTCGGGCAGGGCGTCCACCACGCCGAGGAAGTTCGGGTAGCCGACGATCACCGCCGCGGTGGCGCCGTCCACCGCCCGCTCCAGCGCCTGGAGGTCGGTGCGGCCGTCGGCGCCCCAGGGCACGGTGACGATCTCGTCGCCGGTGGAGGCCAGGTAGGTGGCCAGCACCGCCCGGTAGTCGGGGTGCACCGCCGCCGAGACCACGATCTTCCGCCGGTCGGTGAGCCGCGTGGCCATCAGCGCCGCCTCGGCCATGGCGGTGGCGCCGTCGTACATCGAGGCGTTGGCCACCTCCAGGCCGGTGAGCAGGGTGACGAAGGTCTGCCACTCGAAGAGCGCCTGCAGCGTCCCCTGGCTGACCTCGGGCTGGTAGGGGGTGTAGGCGGTGAAGAACTCGCCGCGCAGCAGCAGCTGGTCCACCGCCGGGGGGACGTGGTGCGGGTAGGCGCCGGCGCCCAGGAAGGGCGGGTGCTCCACCCGGTTGGCCGCCGCCAGCCGGCCCAGCTCGCCGAGGAGCCCGATCTCGTCGACGGCGGGCGGCACGTCCAGCGGCCGGCCGAGCCGGAGCGGCGCGGGGATGGAGCGGAAGAGCGTCTCGACGTCCGGGGCGCCGACGGCGTCGAGCATCCGGCGCACGTCGTCGGGCGTGTGGGGGTGGTAGCGCAAGCGGCCTCCAGGGGTGGAGGCGGAGGTGATTCGGTCCGCGCGGCGGCGCCGGGGCGCCGGGCGCCCGGCTACTCGGCCTCTTCCTCCAGGAACTTCCGGTAGGCCGCCGGGTCGAGGAGCTCCTTCAGCTCCTTCGGGTCGCTCATCTCCACCTGGATCATCCAGCCTTCCTCGTACGGATCCTCGTTGACGGTCTCGGGCGCGTCCACCAGCGGGTCGTTCACCTCGACCACCTTGCCGCTCACCGGGGCGAAGAGGTCGGAGACCGCCTTGGTGGACTCGACCACGCCGAAGGTCTCGCCCTTCTTCAGCACGTCGCCCACCTTGGGCAGCTCGAGGTAGACGACGTCGCCGAGGGCGTCCTGGGCGTGGTCGGTGATGCCGACGACGGCGCGGCCGCCCTTCACGCGGCACCACTCGTGCTCGCGGGTGTACTGGAGGTCGTCGGGGAAGTTCATGGCGCGGCTCCCGGGGAAGCGGGCTTGGGTTTCGAGTAGAAGGGGGTCTTGACCACGCGCGCGGCGGCGGCGCGGCCGCGGATCTCGACGGCGAAGGTGCTGCCCTCGGCCGCCAGCGGCGCCGGCACGTAGGCCAGCCCCACGGCGATCTCCAGGGAGGGGGAGCGGGTGCCGCTGGTGACCAGCCCCACCGGCTGGCCGTCGCGCAGCACCCGGTAGCCGTGGCGCGGGATGCCCGGGTCGGTGAGGGTGAAGCCCACCAGCTTGCGGGGGACGCCCGCCTCCTTCTGGCGGGCCAGCGCCTCGCGTCCCACGAAGCCGCCCTTGTCCAGCTTCACCACCCAGCCGAGGCCGGCCTCGAGCGGGGTGGTCTCGTCGTCCATGTCGCTGCCGTAGAGCCGGTAGGCCATCTCCAGCCGCAGCGAGTCGCGGGCGCCGAGCCCCGCCGGGACCACCCGCTCGGCGGCGCCGGCCTCGAGGAGCGAGCCCCACAGCGCCGGCGCCCGGCCGGGCGGGCAGAACAGCTCGAAGCCGTCCTCGCCGGTGTAGCCGGTGCGGGCGACGATGCAGGGGACGCCGGCCACCTCGCCGGTGGTGAAGCGGTAGGTCCCGACCGAGGTGAGCCGCACCGCGGTGAGCTTCTGGACCACCGCCGCGGCGGCCGGACCCTGCAGGGCCAGCTGGGCCCAGGCGTCCGACTCGTTCTGCACGTCGGCGCCGGCGGCGTGGCCGTGGAGCCAGTCGAAGTCCTTCTGGCGGTTGGCGGCGTTCACGCAGACCAGCAGGTCGGTGGCGGAGCGGCGGTAGACCACCACGTCGTCGACGATGCCGCCGGTGTCGCGGCAGAGGCAGCCGTACATCGCCTGCCCGTCGGCGCACTTCGAGAGGTCGTTGGTGAAGAGCCGCTGCAGGGACTCCAGGGCCTTCGGCCCCCGGAAGACCACCTCGCCCATGTGCGAGACGTCGAAGAGGCCGGCCCGCCTGCGCACCGCCTCGTGCTCGTCGAGGATGCCGGTGTACTGGACCGGCATCTCCCACCCGGCGAACTCGACGATGCGCGCGCCGGCCTTCACGTGGACGTCGTACAGCGGAGTGCGCTGGGCCATGGGGTGCGGCGATGATAGCGATGCGCCCCCCCCGGTCAAGCGAAGTCGGTGGCGGGCCGCGGCCGCACGCGCTCCGCCGCGCCGCGCCGGCACGGGGGCGGCCGCGGGGTGCCCGGCCGCCGCGCCGCCCGCCCGGAAAGGGTGCGACGGCTTGTTGCGCAGAAGCAGATTATGGTACGGATATACCAAATTACGATCCGGGTGGCGTTCGGCGCCGGGAGGCCGCGCCGGCGGGGGCTTCGACCCGTCGGACGCAGGGCCCGTTTCGTCGGAGGTACACATGGAAGCGGGCGGTCAGGCGGCGAAGTCGGCTCCACGGCAGCTCCTCTCGGGCGACGAGGCGGTCGCCCTGGCCGCCCTGGACGCCGGCGTGGCCCTGGGCACCGGGTACCCGGGGACGCCGTCCACCGAGATCCTCGAGTCGTTCGACGCCCTTGGCGGGCGCGCCCAGTGGGCCCCCAACGAGAAGGTGGCGCTGGAGGTGGGGCTGGGCGCCGCCTTCGCCGGGGCGCGGGTGCTGGTCACCATGAAGCACGTCGGCGTCAACGTGGCCGCCGACCCGCTCTTCACGGCCGCCTACACCGGCGTCTCCGGCGCCCTGGTGCTGATCTCCGCCGACGACCCGGGGATGGCCTCCTCCCAGAACGAGCAGGACAACCGGCGCTACGCGGTGGCCGCCGGGCTGCCCATGCTGGAGCCCTCCGACTCGCAGGACGCCTACGACTTCCTGGTCGCGGCGATGGCGCTCTCCGAGCGGGTGAAGCTGCCGGTGATGATGCGGATGACGACGCGGGTGTGCCACTCCAAGACCCTGGTGGAGCGGCGCGGCGGCCTGCCGCCGGCGAAGGCCCCCACCTACGAGCGCGACATCCCGGCGCGGGTGATGGTGCCGGGCTACGCCCGCCCCGCCCACCGGAAGCTCCGGACCCGGCTGGCCGAGGTGCAGAAGGAGCACGAGCGCTCCCCGCTGAACCTCTGGAAGAAGGGGGACCCGAAGCTCGGCATCGTCACCCACGGGATCACCTGGGAGCACGTCCAGGAGGCGGCGCCGGGCGCGAGCGCCTTCCGGGTGGGGACCAGCTGGCCGCTCCCGGTGGAGCGGCTCCGCCAGTTCGCCGCCAGCGTCGAGCGCTGCCTGGTGGTGGAGGAGGGGGACCCGGTCCTGGTGGAGCAGCTGCGGGCCGCCGGGATCCCCGTCGAGGGGAAGCCGGAGATGTACCGCTTCGGCGAGCTGTCGGTGGAGCGGGTGAAGCGCATCGTCGCCGGCGACACCTCGCCGGAGCCGCCGCCGCTCAAGGCCACGCCGCCGCGCCTCTGCGACGCCTGCCCCTACCACCCGGTCTACGACACCCTGCGCCGGCTGGACTGCATCGTGGCCGGCGACATCGGCTGCTACACGCTCGGGGTGATGGAGCCCTACCGCGCCATGGACACCTGCGTGGCCATGGGGGCCTCGATGGGCGTGGGGCTGGGGCTGCGCCACGTGCTGCCCGAGGCCCAGGCCCGCCGGGTGGTGTCGATCATCGGCGACTCCACCTTCGTCCACTCGGGCATCAACGGCATGGTGGAGATGGTCTACAACCCCCCGTCCACCGGCCACGTGGTGATCGTGCTCGACAACGGCACCACCGCCATGACCGGCCAGCAGGAGCACCCGGGCACCGGCCGGACGCTGGACCACGACGCCACCGGCAAGTTCTCCATCGAGGGCTTCGCCCGGGCCTGCGGGCTCCAGGCGGTGGACGTGGTGGATCCGGTGGCCGACCCCGGGGGCTTCGAGGCGCTCCTGAAGCAGCGGCTCGCCGGCGGCCAGCTCTCGCTGATCGTGGCCCGGCGCCCCTGCATCCTGGCGGCGGCCGACATCCGCAAGTTCGAGAAGGTCAACGCCGAGAAGGCGGCCGCCGGCTGCCGGACCTGCGGGGCGTCGGACGAGGTGGCGATCTCCTCGGGGCTGACGGTGCTCGACGGCCGGAAGGGCAAGGCATGAGCCGGGTGGTGAACGTGGTGGTGGCGGGGCTGGGCGGGCAGGGGGCCATCAAGGCCTCGGACATCCTGGCCGACGCGGCCTGCCGCGCCGGGCACGACGTGAAGAAGGCCGAGATCCACGGCATGAGCCAGCGCGGCGGCTCGGTGACCAGCGACGTGCGGTTCGGGGAGAAGGTGCTCTCCCCCATGGTGCCGCGGGGCGAGGCCGACTTCCTGGTGGTGCTGGACCCGGACCAGGTGGAGGTGAACCGGCCGGTGCTGCGGGACGGCGGGCTGGTCTTCGGCCCCGACTTCGTGGACGAGAAGACCCTCACCAACCGCAAGAGCCTGAACGTGGCGCTGCTCGGGGCGCTGTCGCACCACCTGGACATCCCCGAGGCGAGCTGGCTGGAGGCGGTCCGGGCGGCGCTGCCGGAGCGGCTCCACGACGTGAACGAGAAGGCCTTCCGCGTCGGCCGCGCGACCGCGGCCCGCGCCGCGAAGCCCTGAACCCGAGGAGGCACCGTGAAGAGCAACTGGAACGACGCCCCGGGCGGCTTCCACCCCGCCAGCGCCCACGACTTCCTGCCCAAGGACCAGCTGCGCCAGATCCAGCTCCAGCGCCTCCAGGCGGTGGTGAAGCGCGCCTACGCCCGCCAGCAGCTCTTCCGTGAGCGGATGGGGGAGCGGGGCATCGGGCCGGAGGACCTGAAGACGCTCGCCGACGTCTCCCGCCTGCCCTTCATGGTGAAGAGCGACCTGCGCGACACCTACCCCTTCGGCCTGTTCTGCAGCCCCATGGAGGAGGTGGTGCGGCTCCACGCCTCCTCCGGCACCACCGGCAAGCCCATCGTGGTGGCCTACACCCAGGCCGACGTCGAGGTCTGGAGCCAGGTGATGGTGCGCAGCTTCGCCGCCGCCGGCGTCCACCGCCGCGACGTCATCCAGAACGCCTACGGCTACGGCCTCTTCACCGGCGGCCTGGGGGCCCACTACGGCGCCGAGGCCCTGGGCGCCACCGTCATCCCCATCTCCGGCGGCAACACCGAGCGGCAGATGATGGTGATGCAGGACTTCGGCGTCACCGTGATCTGCTCCACCCCCAGCTACTTCCTGCACCTGGCGGAGCGGGCCAAGGAGCTGAAGATCGACTTCGGCAAGCTGCGCTGCGGCGTGTTCGGGGCCGAGCCCTGGAGCGACGCGATGCGCGAGCGCATCCAGGCCGAGACCGGCATCAAGGCCTACGACATCTACGGCCTCTCCGAGATCATCGGGCCGGGCGTGGGCGCCGAGTGCTTCCGCCAGGACGGCCTGCACATCTTCGAGGACCACTTCCTCCCGGAGATCATCGACCCGGAGACCGGGATGGTCCTGCCCGACGGCGCCGAGGGGGAGCTGGTGCTGACCACGCTCTCCAAGCAGGCGATGCCGATGATCCGCTACCGCACCCGGGACATCACCGCGCTGAACCCCGAGCCCTGCGCCTGCGGCCGCACCATCCGCCGCATCCGCCGCATCGGCCGGCGCTCCGACGACATGTTCATCATCCGCGGCGTCAACGTCTTCCCCTCGCAGGTGGAGACCGGCCTGCTCAAGGTGGAGGGGACGCTGCCGCACTACCAGATCGTCCTCACCCGCGAGAAGGGGCTGGACGAGATGGAGGTGCAGGTGGAGGTGACGCCCGAGGTCTTCTCCGACAAGGTGCGGGCGCTGGAGGACCTGCACCAGCGGCTGGAGACGGCCATCGAGCACGTCATCGGCATCCGCGCCAAGGTCACGCTGGTGGAGCCGCAGACCATCGCCCGCAGCGAGGGGAAGGCCAAGCGGGTCATCGACCGCCGCAAGCTCTAGGGGAGAGACGCCATGAAGCTGCGCCAGCTGTCGCTGTTCCTGGAGAACCAGCCGGGCAAGCTCCGCGGCCCCTGCGAGGCGCTGGGCAAGGCCGGCATCGACATCCTGGCCGTGGCCCTGGCCGACACCGCGCACTTCGGCATCCTCCGGCTGGTGGTCACCGACTGGGCCCGGGCCAAGACGGTGCTGGAGGGGGCCGGGACCACGGTGAAGGTCACCGAGGTGCTGCCGGTGGAGGTCGAGGACCGGCCCGGCGGCCTGGCCCGGGTGCTGGCCGCGGTCGACGAGGCCGGGCTGGGCATCGAGTACATGTACGCCTTCGCCGCCGGGGCCCGCGGCGGCAAGAAGATCGTGGTCTTCCGCTTCGACGAGCCGGACCGCGCCCAGACGGTCCTGCAGGCGAAGGGGCTCAAGGTGCTGGAGGAGAAGGAGGCGCTCGGCTCGACGTAGCGCCTCCGGATTGCCGTCGTCGAGCATCCCGACATCGAGGTCTTCGTGCGGCGCAGCTCACACCACCCAGGAGCAACCATGCGACTCCCGATCCTCGCAGTGGCAGCAGCGCTTCTCACCGCCTCCGCGGCTCCGGCACGGGCCGCCGAGCCCATCAAGGTCGGCGCCATCCTCTCGGTCACCGGCCCGGCCGCCTTCCTCGGCTCGCCGGAGGCCCGCACCATCCAGATGCTGGCCGACGACCTGAACGCCAAGGGCGGGATCCTCGGCCACAAGATCCAGCTGATCATCAAGGACAGCGGCGGCTCGCCGGAGAAGGCCGTCTCCTTCGCCAAGCAGCTCATGGAGGAGGACAAGGTGCTCGCCATCATCGGCCCCTCCACCTCCGGCGAGACCATGCAGATCAAGGCGCTCTGCGAGAAGGGCCAGACGCTGATGCTCTCCTGCGCCGCCGCCGAGGTGATCGTGAACCCGGTGGCCAAGTGGGTCTTCAAGACGCCGCAGAAGGACAGCGACGCGGTGCTGAAGATCTTCCAGCACATGAAGAAGACCGGCGTCACCAAGATCGGCGTGCTCGCCAGCAACACCGGCTTCGGCCAGGCGGGCAAGGAGCAGATCGAGAAGCTGGCGCCGGCGAACGGCATCCAGATCGCCGCCAGCGAGACCTACGACAAGGCCGCCACCGACCTGACCGCCGAGGTCACCAAGATGAAGGCGGCCGGCGTCCAGGCCATCCTGAACTGGTCGATCGAGCCGGCGCAGGCCATCGTCATCAAGAACGCCCGGCAGATCGGGCTGAAGATCCCCATCTACCAGAGCCACGGCTTCGGCAACATCCAGTACGCCAAGGCCGCCGGCGCCGCCGCCGAGGGCGTGATCTTCCCGGCCGGCCGCCTGCTGGTGGCCGACGTGCTGCCGGCCTCCAACCCGCAGAAGAAGCTGCTCGAGGCCTACAAGCACGAGTACGAGGCCAAGTACAAGGAGGACGTCTCCACCTTCGGCGGCCACGGCTACGACGCCTTCCTGCTGCTCACCGACGCCATCCGCAAGGCCCACTCGGTGGACAAGAACAAGGTGCGCGACGCCCTGGAGCACCTCACCGGCGTGGTGGGGACGGCGGGCATCTTCAAGCTCTCGCCCACCGACCACAACGGCCTGGGGATCGACGCCTTCGAGCTCCTGACGGTGAAGGACGGGCGCTTCGCGGTGCTCGCCCACTGAGTGGCCCGCGAGCTCCTCGTCCAGTACCTCATCGCCGGCCTGACCTACGGCGTCATCTACGCCGTGGTCGGGATCGGCTTCAACATCATCTACAACGCCACCGGCATCATCAACTTCGCCCAGGGCGAGTTCGTGATGCTGGGCGGGATGATCGCGGTGACCCTCCACGGGTTCCTGCCGCTGCCCGCCGCCATCGCCGGGGCCGTGGTCCTGACGATGGCGGTGGGGGCGCTGGTGGAGATGCTCTTCATCCGCTGGCTGGTGAAGCCCTCGGTGCTGCGGATGATCATCATCACCATCGGGGTCTCCATCCTCATCCGCGAGGCGGCGCTGCTCCTCTGGGGCAACGGCGTCCGGGCGCTGCCCTACTTCACCGGCAACGAGGTCAGCTCGGTGGCCGTCCTCGGGGCCCGGGTCTCCCCCCAGGTGTTCTGGGCGGTGGGCGTCTGCCTGGCGCTGGTGGTGCTGATCACCGCCTGGTTCCGCTGGACCACCTGGGGCCGGCAGATGCGGGCCTGCGCCGCCAACCGGACGGCGGCCTCGCTCTGCGGCCTGCCCACCCGCAACCTGGTGACCCTGTCCTTCGTGCTCTCGGCGGGGATGGGGGCGCTGGCCGGCTGCGTGGTCAGCCCCATCACCCAGACCCAGTACGGCATCGGCGCCGGGCTGGCCATCAAGGGCTTCACCGTGGCCATCCTGGGCGGGCTGGGAAACAGCCTGGCGGCGGTGGCGGCGGGCCTGCTGCTCGGCGTGCTCGAGTCCTTCAGCGTGTCGCTGCTCCCCACCGCCTACAAGGACGCCGTCTCCATCGCCGTGCTGCTGCTCATCCTCTTCGTGCGCCCGACCGGCCTGTTCGCGGCGCGGCTCACCAGCCGCGTCTAGGAAGCCCCGACGCCCGTGCCCTCCGCGCGCCTCCGCCAGGTCGCCGTCTTCCTCGCCGTGGCGGCGGCGGCCCAGCTGCTGGCGGTGGCGGCCGGCAAGGCCTTCCTGCTCACCCAGCTCACCATGGCGGCGTACTACGCGCTGGTGGCCGTCGGCCTCTCGCTGCTCATGGGCTTCGCCGGGCAGATCTCCCTGGGCCACGCCGCCTTCTTCGCGGTGGGCGGCTACGCCTCGGCGGCGCTGACCACCTGGAACCTCGCCCCGCACCGGGGGAGCGGCCTGGTGGCGGCGCTGGCCCGGGCCGGGCTGCTCCAGGCGCGCACCGATCTCTACGGCGGCTCGCTGCTCACCGTGCACCCCTGGGCGGCGGCGATCGTGGCGGTGGCCCTGGCGCTGCTGCTCGCCTGGCTGGTGGGGATCCCGGTGCTCAAGCTCAGCGGCCACTACCTGGCGATGGCCACCCTGGGGGTGGGGACCATCATCGGGAGCGTCGCCGTCGGCACCGAGGCGCTGGGGGCCGCCGACGGCATCTCCGGCGTGCCCCGGCTGCCGCTGGCCTTCGGGGCGGCGGTGACCGGCGACACCGACCAGCGGGTGCTGAACTACTGGGTGGCGGTGGCCATCCTGGCCCTGGCGATGGTGCTGCTGCTCAACCTGGTCCACTCCCGCGTCGGCCGGGCGCTGCGCGCCATCCACGGCGCCGAGGACGCCGCCAGCGCCATGGGGGTGGACACGGCCCGCCTCAAGCTCCGGACCTTCGTGCTCAGCGCCGGCCTGGCGGCGGTGGCCGGCGTCTTCCTCACCCACTTCAACGGCGGCATCGGCCCCTCCGAGGCCTCGACCATGAAGTCGGTGAAGGTGGTGGCGATGGTGGCGGTGGGCGGGATGGGGAGCCTGTGGGGCACGCTGGCGGTCAGCGTGGTGCTGAACTTCCTCTCGCTGCGCGGCTACTTCGGGACCTTCGACGACGCCGTCTTCGGCGGCATCCTCATCCTGGTCATGCTCTTCTCGCCCGACGGCGTGCTGGCCCTCGACCTGCGGCGCGCCGGCGGGGCGGCCTGGGGCCGGCTGCGCGCGGCGCGGGCCCGGCGCCGGGCCGGGCC
>JAKAEO010000309.1 GCA_021818285.1 Myxococcales bacterium | reverse complement strand
GCGGTCTCGCCGGCGGCGGGCACCGGGGCGGGCGGCCGCGGACGGCCCGGTTCGGTCTCTCCCGGGACCGGCGCCGGAGCGGGCGGCCGCGGGTGGCCCGGCTCGGTCTCTCCCGGGACCGGCGCCTCGGGCTCCAGGTTCCCGAGCGGCTCCTCCTCGACGGGCCCGAGGAGGTCGAACCCGGCGTCCAGGGGCTCCCCGCCGGCATCCGGCACCGGCTCCGGCATCGGCTCCACGATCTCCGGCGGGCCGGCCTCCCAGAAGGGCGGCGTCGCCCGGGGCCTGCCGCCGCGCCGGTCGAGCGTGAGGTCGCGGTCGAGCGCCCGCGGCGCCGGCTCCTCGCGCAGCGCCAGCGGCGCGCCGCAGCCGGGGCAGGTCGCGGCGCGCCCCGTCACCTCGGCCTTGCACCGCGGACAGCGCATCCGCCGGGGAGCTTAGCGCCGCCCCGCGGGCGATCCACTTTGCGAGCCGGCGGGGCGCACCCGGCGGGGTGCGGGCGCCGGCGCCGCGGGCCGGCGCTACCCGAGGTCGCCGAGCCGGTGCTGCAGGAGCGCCACCGCCGCCAGCGCCGCGGTCTCGGCGCGGAGCAGCCGCGGCCCCAGCGTGGCCGGCCGCGCCCCGGCGGCGACGCAGGCCGCCACCTCCGCGGCCTCGAAGCCTCCCTCCGGCCCGACCACCGCCAGGTGGCCGGGAGCGGCCGGGTCGAGGACGGCCGCGAGCGGCTCCCCGCCTCCCTCGTAGAAGAGCACGGTGCGGAAGCCGGGCGGGACCGCCGGGAGGACCCGGGCGAGCGGAACCGGCTCGTCCACCACGGGGACGTCGGCCCGGCCGCACTGGCGGGCGGCGTCGGCGGCGATGCGCCGCCAGCGCCCGGCGCGCGCCGCGCCGCGCCCGGCGTCGAGCCGCACCACCGAGCGGGCCGCCTCGAAGGGCAGCAGGCGGGCCGCGCCCAGCTCCACCGCCTTCTGGACCACCAGGTCGGCCCGGTCGCCGCGCGGCGGCGCGAAGGCCAGCCAGATCACCGCGCCCGGCGCCGGCGCGGCGCGGCGCGGCGCGAGCTCCAGCTCCTCCCCGGCGGCGGGGAGCAGGGCCTGGTGCACGCCGCCCTCGCCGTCGAAGATCTCGACCGTCGCTCCGGCCGGCAGCCGCAGCACGTGGCGCAGGTAGTGCCACTCGGCCTCGGTGAGGCGGGCGCGGCCGCCGGCGAGGCGCGCCCGGGGGACGTGGAGGCGTCTCAGGGCGCCCTCCGCAGCGCCAGCAGGCGCCACTCCCCCTCCGCGGCGTCGCGCTCCCCGGCGGCGAGCAGCCCCTCCCGCCGGTAGGCCTCCCGCACCTCCCCCTCCTGCCCGGCGAGCAGCCCGGAGAGCAGCAGCCACCCGCCCGGCGCCACCCGCGCGGCGAGGGGAGGCGCGAGCTCCACCAGCGTGTTGGCGAGGATGTTCGCGACCACCACGTCGAAGCGGCCGGCGATGCGCTCGACCGGCGCCCCGGTCAGCTCCAGCGCGGCGCCGTTGCGCTCCGCGTTCTCGCGCGCCACCTCCACCGCCACCGGGTCGACGTCGCTGGCCGCGACCCGCCCGGCCCCGAGCTTGCGGGCGGCGATGGCGAGGAGCCCGGAGCCGGTCCCGACGTCGAGGAGGCTCGCGCCCGGCCGCTCGTCGAGGAGCGCGGAGAGGGCCCGCAGGCACAGGGCGGTGGTGGGGTGGCTGCCGGTGCCGAAGGCCATGCCCGGGTCCAGCACCACCTCGACGCAGCCGGGCGGCGGCTCGTCCCGGGTCCAGGAGGGGCGCACCCGGACGCGACCCACCGTGAAGGGGCGCAGGTCGCGCTTCCAGGCCTCGCCCCAGTCCTGGTCGGGCACCTCGCCGACGGCGCCGTCCAGGCCGGTCGCGGCGGCGCCCCGCTCGGCGGCGGCCCGATCGCCGAACCAGGCCACCAGCAGGGCCCGCCCGGGGGCCGGGCGCCGCTCGCCCGGCATCGGGACCACCCCCTCCTCCCGCACCTCGACGCCGGCGGCGCCCGCCTCGACGAGCAGCGCCGCCCGGTCGTCGGCCTCGGCCGCGGGCACCTCGCAGGTGAGCGAGAAGGCGGGCATCGGCGCGGACCATATCCCGTTCCCGGCCGCCGCGCCCGGGTGTGCGATGGCCCCGCACCGGCGGGCGCACGCCGGCTGGACGCGCGGCGCCGGCGGAGTAGCATCACCCATCCATGGGACGCGAGCTGCTCCACGTCGAGGCCGACGCCGAACTCGCCGACACGGTGCGCCGCGCCTTCGCGCCCGCCGGCTTCCAGGTCACCACCGTCGGCGGCGGCGAGGCGGCGGTGGAGCGGATCCGGACGGCGCGGCCCGACCTGGTGCTGCTCGCGGCCGAGCTGCCCGACATGAGCGGCTTCTCGGTCTGCAACCGCATCAAGCGGGCGCTGGGCTCGGTGCCGCTCATCCTCTACACCGGCGAGGCCAGCGACCAGGCCATCGAGGCCCACCGCCAGACCCGCACCCGCGCCGACGAGTACCTGCGCACGCCGCTGGACCTGGCCGAGGTCATGCACCGCGCCGCCCAGCTGCTCTCGGCCGGGGGCGGCGGCCCGCCGCCGCTGCGCGCACCGGCGCCCGCGGCGCACCCGGCCGCGCCCGAGGGCCGGGGCCCGCCGCCGCTGCGGGTCTCGCCCGCCGGCGCCGCGGCCG
>JAKAEO010000087.1 GCA_021818285.1 Myxococcales bacterium | reverse complement strand
GGGGCCGTGTCGTCCTCCGGGGGCGGTGTGGGCCGGGGTGCGAGGCCGGTTGACGCCGGCCGCCGCCGGTGACGAGATGGGCGCCTTGCGCGAGGTCCTCCCCACCTGGGCGCTGGCCATCGGCCTCGTCGCCGCGGCGAAGCTGCTCTCGCTCGGCGAGCCCACCGGCCTGCTCGCCGCGAACCTCGCCGGCGTCGGCGCGCTGCTCTTCGTCTGGCTCCCCGACCGGAAGCTCCGCGCCCGCGGCGAGGAGTGGGCGGCCTACGGGCTGCCCTGGTGGGGCGCCCTCGACCGGCGCACCTGGGCGGCCTGGGGGCGCGGCGCCGCGGCGGCGCTGGCGGTGGCGGCCGCCCTGTTCCCGCTCTTCGCCCTCGGCTTCCTCGGCTTCTCGCGGCTGCTGCCGCTCCTGCCCCCGGGCCTGGCGGCGCTGCTCGCCCCGTACGGCGCGCCGGTCCTGCTCCAGCCGCGCCTCCCGGACGGCTTCGCCCTGGAGGCGGCGGTCCAGCTCCTGGTGGTGGCGCTGCCCGAGGAGCTGTTCTACCGGGGCTGGATGCAGGTCACGCTGCGCCGGGGGGAGGGGCGCACGCTTCGCGTCCTCGGCGCCGACCTCGGCCCCGGCTTCCTCGCGACCCAGGCGCTTTTCGCCGCCGGCCACCTGGCGAGCTTCCAGCCGTGGCGGCTCGGGACCTTCCTCCCGGGGCTGCTCTTCGGCTGGCTCCGCGAGCGGACCGGAGGGCTCGCGGCCCCGGTGATCCTCCACGCCCTCTCCAACCTCTTCATCCGGGTGCTGGAGGCGAGCGTGTACGGGAGGTGAGGCGGTCGGGGTCGGGGTCGGGGTCGGGGTCGCGGTCGCGGTCGGGGTCGGGGTCGCGGTCCAGGTCGCGGAGAGGCTCATGGCTCGGCTCCTCCCCTGCGGGTGAGAGGAGCCTCGCCATGAGCCACACTCCGCTTCGTCCCGCCGCGAACCCGCACCCGCACCCGACCTCGATTCCCCCCCGTCTCCCCCACCACAAGCTCATCGCGTACATCGTCGCCCGCGACCTCGTCGTCGCCGTCCGCGCCGCGTCGATCCGCTCTCCGCACCTGCGCGACCAGGCGCTCCGCGCCGCGCAGAGCGCGGCGCTGAACTGCGCCGAGGGCGCGGGGCGCGTCACCCGCGCCGACAAGGCCCGCGCCTTCGCCATCGCCCGCGCCGAGGCGGTCGAGGCCGCCGCCGCAGTGGAGATCGCCGGCCTCTGCGGCGAGGCGGCACCGGAGCGGCTCGCAGAGGTGCACCGCCTGGCCGACCGCCTGGTCGCGCTCCTCACCGGGCTGGTGAGGTGAGGGCGCGGAGCATCCGTTTCACTCGGGCGGCGAGGGCGAGCAGCTCCTTCGCCTCCGCCTCCGCGACGAGCCCGAGGGCCGCGCCGAGATCGACCGCGGCCGCGGCCTCACAGAGGCTGCCGACCGCGAGCGCGAAGGCGCGGCGGCGAAGGCCGGCCGAATCCGCGGGCAGCGGCTGGCGACGGCCAGGTTGAGAAAGGCCGACTTGCTGGCGCGACGAGCCTGGTCGCGGAGCTCGGCGTCGGCGAGCGGCAGCGCGTGCACGCGAGCCGCGAGCTCGCGAGCGAGAACGTAGACATCGAGAGACTGGAACGGGAGCAGAGCGTGGCTGGCCATCGAGGCCTCCTTGTGAAGAAGGAGGCCGGCTCGGCCCCCTTCACCCGAAGGGCAGGGGGCCGAGCCGGGATCGCGGGAGGCCTCGATGGCCAGCCGAGCGATCCCGGTCACGGTCGGGGTCGGGGTCGAGGTCGAGGTCGGGGTCGCGGTCGGGTCGCGGTCGGGGTAGAACGTCGGCATGCCCGGTTCCATCCGCGAGATGCTGGAGGAGCTGGAGCGGACCACGCTCCACCCGCGGGCGGCCCGCTCGGCCGAGAGCCGGGGCCGCGCCCGCCCCGAGCCGGAGGACGACCTGCGGCCGGTCTTCCAGCGGGACCGGGACCGGCTGCTTCACTGCAAGTCCTTCCGCCGCCTGAAGGGCAAGACCCAGGTCTTCCTGGCCCCCAAGGGGGACCACTACCGCACCCGGCTCACCCACACCCTGGAGGTGGCGCAGGTGGCCCGCTCCATCGCCCGGGCGCTGCGCCTGAACGAGATGCTGGTCGAGGCGGTGGTCATGGGCCACGACCTGGGACACACCCCGTTCGGCCACGCCGGCGAGCGGGCCCTGGACGGGCTGGTGAAGGGGGGCTTCCACCACGTGCGCCAGTCGGTGCGGGTGGTGGAGGTGCTGGAGAAGGACGGGCGCGGCCTGAACCTCACCGCGGAGGTGCTGGACGGCATCCTCAAGCACTCCAAGGGCAAGGGGGAGGTGCTGATGCGCGGCGCCGGCGCCAAGGCCCTCACCCTGGAGGCGGAGATCGTCCGGATCGCCGACATCGTCGCCTACGTGAACCACGACCTGGACGACGCCATCCGCGGCGGGCTGCTCCGCGAGGCCGACGTGCCCCGCGACATCCGGCGGACGCTGGGCGACCGCCACTCCAAGCGGCTGGCGACGCTGGTCGGCGACGTCATCCGCGGCTCCGACGTCGACGGCGGCGGCCACATCGGGATGAGCGCCGAGGTGCACGAGGCGTTGCTGGCCCTGCGCGACTTCCTCTACGCCCGCGTCTACGAGAACCCGGTGGTGAACGAGGAGTTCGTGAAGGCCCAGCGCATCCTCCGGGAGCTGTTCGCCTGGCTGGTGGAGGACCCGGAGCGGCTGGCCCGGCGGTTCCACGTGCGCCCCCGCCCGGGGGAGAGCGTGGAGCGGGCGGTGACCGACTTCGTCTCCGGGATGACCGACCGCTTCGCCCTGGAGAGCTGGGAGCAGATCGCGGTGCCCCGGCCCTGGGCCCTGGTGTAGAAGAGGGGACGCATGAGCGACGACATCGCCGTCGGCATCGACCTCGGCACCAGCTACAGCTGCGTCGCGGCCGTCCTGGACGGCAAGCCCCGGGTGCTCCCCAACGAGTGGGGCGAGCACACCCACGCCTCGGTGGTGAGCTTCCTCGACGGCGCCAGCGTGCTGGTCGGCAACAACGCCAAGAAGAACATCATCACCAACGCCGAGAACACCGTCTACTCGGCCAAGCGGCTCATCGGCCGGTTCTACTTCTCCGACGAGGTGAAGAAGGCCCAGGCGGTGATGCCCTACCGGATCCTGGAGGGGCCGAACAACGGCGTGCGCATCGGGGTCGGGGACAAGGTCTTCGCGGTGCCGGAGATCTCGGCGCTGGTGCTGAAGGAGATGAAGGCCATCGCCGAGACCGCCCTGGGGCACGAGGTGAGGAAGGCGGTGGTCACCTGCCCGGCCTACTTCAACGACAACCAGCGGCAGGCCACCAAGGACGCGGGGCGCATCGCCGGGCTCGAGGTGCTGCGCATCATCAACGAGCCCACCGCCGCGGCGCTGGCCTACGGCTTCGGCAAGGACATCTCCCAGCGGATCTGCGTCTACGACCTGGGCGGCGGAACCTTCGACGTCTCCATCCTGGAGATCGGCAAGGACGTCTTCGAGGTGCTGGCCACCGCCGGCGACACCTACCTGGGCGGCGACGACTTCGACGACCGCATCATGGCCTGGCTGGCCGACGACTTCCTCAAGGCCCACGGCCTCGACCTGCGCCAGAACCGCTACTGCCTGCAGATGCTCAAGGAGGCGGGCGAGAAGGCCAAGATCGAGGTGGGGCGCGACGGCGTCGCCGACATCCAGGTGCCGGGCATCTGCCGCTCGCCCGAGGGCGTGGTGCTGGACCTGAAGCAGCGGCTCGCCGGCGAGCAGTTCAACCGGATGGTGATGGACCTGGTGCAGCGCACCTTCAAGGTCTGCGACGAGGCGCTGCAGTCGGCCCGATTCACCGCCGCCGACATCGACGCGGTGATCCTGGTGGGCGGCCCGACCCGGCTCCCCATCATCCGCCAGAGCGTGCGCCACTACTTCCAGCGCGAGCCGCTCACCGACGTGGACCCGGACGAGGTGGTGGCGCTGGGGGCCTCGATCCAGGCGGCGGCGCTGCTCGACCGCGGCGCCGCCGAGGCCGGGCAGGCCAGCTACCTGCTGGACGTCACCCCGCTCTCCCTGCGGGTGGCCACGGTGGGCGGGTACACCGAGAAGATCATCGCCAAGAACACCCCCATCCCCATCGAGAAGGCCAAGACCTTCACCACCAGCCGCGACGGCCAGGACAAGGTGCGCATCCGGGTGGTGCAGGGGGAGTCGAACCGGGTGGAGGAGTGCGAGCTGCTGGGCGAGTTCGAGTTCTCGGGCTTCCGGGTCTCGAAGCGCGGGGAGGTCTCCATCGAGGTCACCTTCGAGATCGACCCCAACGGCATCGTCAACGTCTCGGCGATGGACCTGGAGACCAAGAAGCGGGCCACCACCAGCATCAACCTCTCCTCGGGCCTGACCGAGCAGGACATCCAGCGGGCCATGGACACCAACGCCGGCATGGAGCTGGCGGTCCGGCCGGCCGGGGAGTGAGGTCGCGGCGGCGATGGACGTGAGCTTCCTCCTCGAGGTCGAGAGCCGGTCGATGGCGCTGGAGGCGCTCGACTACTTCGAGGTGCTGCGGGTGCCGACCACGGCCGCGCCGGCCGAGATCAAGGCCGCCTACTACCGCGAGTCGCGGCTGTTCCACCCCGACCGCTTCGCCGCCCTGGACGGCGCCGAGCTGAAGGACCGGATCGGCCGCATCTACCGCCGGGTCAACGAGGCCTACACGGTGCTGCGGGACGACGTGAAGCGGGCCCGCTACCTGGCCGACGTCACCGGGCCGGACCGGGCCCGGAAGCTGCGCTTCACCGAGGCGGAGGAGAGCCAGGTGAAGCAGGAGCAGAAGCAGAAGCTGGAGGAGGTCCTGGGCCAGACCCCCAACGGCCGGAAGTTCTACGCCGCGGCGCTGAAGGACGCGGAGGCCGGCCGCTGGGAGCCGGCCGAGCGGGCGGTGAAGTCGGCGCTGATGTACGAGCCGGGGAACGCCCGCTTCAGGGAGCTGCTGGACCGGATCGAGAAGTCGAAGCCCAAGCTGGACCCCTTCAAGATCCGGTGAGCCTCGACCTCCTCGGCCTCTGCCTGCTGCTCCTGGCCGCCGCCGGCGGCGCGCTGACCGGGGCGCTGCGCCAGGTGGTGCACCTCGTGGCGGTGGGCGGCGCGGCGGTGCTGGGGCCGCGGCTCGGGCCGCCGCTGGAGGGGCTGGTGGGCGGGCTGGTCCCGGCCCGGGCCGTCCCCGCCGCCGCCGCCCTGGCCGGCTTCCTGCTGCTCTTCGTCGCCCTGTCCCTGGCCGGCCACCTGGCGCTGCGGCTGCTGCGCGGGGAGGGGAAGCGCTCCGCGGCCGACCGCGGGCTGGGGGCGCTGCTCGGCGGCCTGCAGGCGGCGCTGGGGATCTGGGCGGTGCTGTCGCTGCTGGTGATCTGGGACCGGCCGGTGGTGGCCGGCCCGCTGCGCGTGGACCCGCGCGACGGCCAGCTGGCGGCGGTGGCCCGGGAGCACAACCTGCTGGACCTGGCCGCCCCGGCGCAGGCCCGCGAGCTGCGCCGCAAGATCCCGCAGCTCCGCGACGCGCTCGACGGGAAGCGTCTCCAGGGCGCGCCCGGCCGGCGCTAGCTCTTCACGGCCCTCTTCACCTCGGGCATCGCCCCGGCGCCCGGGTGGCGCCGCTGGTGGGCGCGCCGCATCTTGTCGTAGAGGGCCGGCAGGCGGTCGAAGAGCCGCTTCGGCTTCCGCGGCTCGCGGGTGGAGAGGGCGTAGGAGAAGACCAGCGGCGCCGCCAGGGTGGAGTCGGCGTAGACCACCACGTGGTTCTTCAGCATGTGGGCCTGCACCTTGCCCCAGCTGATGGCCTCGGAGGGCGTCGCGCCGGAGAGGCCGCCCCACTGCGGCGAGTCGGTGGAGATCTGCAGCACGTACTCGTGGCCGCCCCGGTTCAGGTCCAGGATCTGCCAGAGGGTGGGCTGGGTCTGCAGGTAGAAGTTCTTGGGCGAGCCGCCGCCCAGGATCACCACCCCGTTCACCTCGGCGTCGTAGACGATGGCGGTGGAGAGCAGCACGTCCAGGTCCGGGTCCACGGTGGTGGTGCCGCCCCGCAGCTTCATCGCCGCCACGTTCATGCCGATGGAGGAGTCGCCCGGGCTGGAGGTGAAGATCGGGACGCCGAGCCGCGCCGCGGTGGCCACCCAGCTCTTCTCCGGGTGCGGCGCCTGGGCGAGGAGCAGGTGGCCCAGGTAGTGGTGCAGCTGGGCCGTGCTGACGTTCCCGCGCAGCTCCGGCGGCGCCTTCTCCAGCGCCTCGCGGACGAAGGCGTCGGTGTCGAGCAGCGAGTCCTCGGTGATGAAGACGTCGTAGATGCGCTCGATGCCGGCCCGGTACAGCTCGGCGTCGTCCACGTGGAAGTGGCCCTGCAGCACCGGCAGCTCCAGGGCGAAGTGGAAGTCGTGGTAGAGGTTCGCCCCGGTCGAGATCACCACGTCCACGAACCCGGCCTCGATCATCGCCTGGACGGCGCCGCCCACCCCCGCGGGGGCCATCGCCCCGGTCAGGGTGAGGGCGATGGTGGCGCCCGAGTCGATCATCCGCCCGAAGAGGTCGGCCCCCTCGGCCAGCCGCCCGCCGTTGAAGGCGCCGGCGCGCCGGTAGACCTCCACCAGGTCCACGACCGACATCCCCTTGCGGAGCCGCATGGGCTCGACGGGAGGACGGGAGAGGTAGCGCTTGCGCAGCTGCCGCGGGGTCTTCGGGGCCATGGCGGGCGCACGTTATTCGGGGTCGGCAGGCCCGTCAATCGTGACGCGCCGCGGCGTGACGCGGGCCGGTCGCCCCGTCAGGAGATCTGGAGCCGCTGCGTCCCGCCCAGGTTGACGATGTCGGCGGCCGCTGCCGGCAGCCGGATGTCGGCGAGCTTCCGCCCGCGGTAGACCTCGAGCATCTTCTCCTGCCCCTCGCGCCACACCGAGGCCATGGTGCAGTCCCCCTCGCGGGAGCAGCCCTCGTCGTCGAGGCAGACGTTCAGGGCGATGGGCCCCTCGACCGCCTCGATCACCGCGAGGAAGCTGATGTCGGTGGCCGGGCGGGCCAGCGCGTAGCCCCCGTGGGGGCCGCGGGTGGAGCGCACCAGCTCCTGATCCACCAGCTGCTTCAGGATCTTCGCGAGGAAATCCTCCGGCACCGCCATGCGCCGCGCGATCTCGCGAAACGGGACCACGGCGCCTTCCGGGATGGAGGCGAGGAAGATCATCGCCCGCAGGCCGTAGTCGATCTTCCGAGAGATGCGAAGGACGTGCTGCATGGCGGTCCCGGGTGGGGCGCGTCGGGATCGAAGCGCCTTACTCGACCTAACCAATCCATGTTACCACACGCCCGGGAATCGAAATGGCCTCCGCCCCGATCATCGACCTTCACTCCCACTCGCGGGCCTCCGACGGGCAGCACCCGGTCGAGGAGGTGGCGGCGCTGGCGGCCTCGGCGGGCGTGGGGGTGTGGGCCCTCACCGATCACGACACCGTCGCCGGCATCGCCGAGGCGGCCGCCGCGGCGGCGCGCCGCGGGGTCCGGCTGGTGCCGGGCATCGAGCTCTCCACCTTCATCGACCGGCGCGAGATCCACGTGCTCGGCCACTTCGTGGACCCCGAGAGCCCCGCGGTCCGCGACTTCCAGGCGCTGCTCGAGGAGAAGCGCCGGGTCCGCATGGGGGAGATCGTCCAGAAGCTCGCCGAGGTGGGCGTGGCGGTGCACCCCGACGACATCGAGAAGCACTCGGGCGGGAAGCTGCTGGGACGGCCGCACGTGGCCCGCGCGCTGATGGACCGCGGCTACGTCTCCACGGTGAAGGAGGCCTTCGACCTGTGGCTCGGGGAGGGGAAGCCGGCCTACGTCGGGCGCTTCCGCCTGGAGGCCCGGGACGCCGTCGCCCTGGTCCGGGGCGCCGGCGGCACCGCCACCATCGCCCACCCCGGCCTCTCCCGGATCGAGCGCGGCGACCTCGCCCGGCTGCGGGACTGGGGGCTCGCCGGCGTGGAGGTGAGCCACCCCGAGCAGAACCCGTCGGTGCGGGAGAAGTACCGGGCGCTGGCCGCGGAGCTGGGGCTCGTCCCCACCGCCGGCTCCGACTTCCACGGCGACGTGGTGGCGCCCGGCCGCCGCTTCGGCGACTGCTCGATGACGCCGGAGGAGCTGGCGGCGCTCGAGGCCCGGCGGCCCTGAGGACGCGCGAGGGCGCCCGGAGGCGCCCTCGAGACCGCCCTTCGCCCCGGGGCTGGCGGCTCCCCCGCCGGGACCGGCGAGCGGGAGCCGGACCGCGCGTCAGCCGCGGAACAGCTCCAGCGAGCGGGCCGACCAGTCCACGATGGGGTTCCACCACACCCCGAACACCAGGATGAAGGCGGAGAAGGCGGCGAGCAGCGCCTGCTGCCCCCAGCCCGCCCGGACCGGCGGCGCCGCCTCGTAGGGCGGGTCGATGAACATCGCCCGGATGATCCGCGCGTAGTAGTAGAGCGACACGGCGGTGTTCAGCGCGCCGATCAGGGCCAGCGCCGCGTACCAGCCGCCGCCGGGCAGGCCGATGCGCTCGAACAGGGCGTAGAACAGGTACATCTTCCCCATGAAGCCGGCGAAGGGCGGCAGGCCGGTGAGCGAGAAGAGGAAGATGGCGAAGCTCACCGCCGCCAGCGGGTGGCGCCGGGCCAGCCCGCGGTACTCGAAGATCGACTCGGAGCCGGTGGCCTGGGCCACCAGGATCACCACCAGGAAGGCCCCCAGGTTCATCACCAGGTAGATGGCCGAGTAGATCATCACGCTCTGGACGCCGGTGAGCGACACCGCGGCGAGCCCCATGAGCATGTAGCCGGCGTGGGCGATCGAGGAGTAGGCGAGCAGCCGCTTGAGGTTGGTCTGCACCACCGCCACCAGGTTCCCCAGCGTCATGGTGACCGCCGAGATCACCCCGATCACCGCCGGCCAGGGGATGCCGGCCACCGAGTCGGCGAGGCCGCTGGCGTGGGCCGGGCCGGCGAAGGCCGAGAGGAAGAAGCGCATCGCCAGCGCGAAGCCGGCCGCCTTGGGGCCGACCGAGAGGAAGGCGGTGAACGGCGTGGGAGCCCCCTCGTACACGTCGGGGCACCACATGTGCCAGGGGACCGCCGCGATCTTGTAGCCGATGCCGGCCGAGACGAAGACGGTGGCCAGCACCAGCGCCAGCTTGGTGGCCGCCTCGGCGCCCGGCTGGGCCATGGGGAAGCCGCCGGTGAAGCGGGCCAGCGCCGGGGCGAACTCCAGGACGTCGGCGGAGCCGAGGATGCCGTAGAGGTAGCTCATCCCGAAGAGCATCACGCCCGAGGCCACGCCGCCGAAGATGACGTACTTCAGCGCCGCCTCGTTGGCCTTGCGGTCCCCGCGGCGGTAGCCGGCCAGCACGTAGCTCACCATCGAGACCAGCTCGACGGCCATGTAGATCATGAGCAGGTTGGTGGAGCTGGCCATGAGGAACATGCCCAGCGTGATGCAGAGCAGCAGGGCGAAGAACTCGCCGATGCGCTCCGGGGCCAGCTCCCTCGACTGGGCGGTGATGAGCACCGTCAGGCTCGCCGCCGCGACGAACAGCCACTTGAAGAAGGTGGCGTAGGCGTCGTTGACGATCATCCGGTTGAAGAGGGTCTTGGCGTCGCCGTCCTGGACCCACAGCAGGCCGGCGGTCACCGCCAGCACCGCCAGGGTCAGCCCGGCCAGCTTCGCCACCCGGCCCGGGCTGCGCCGCCAGACGAGGTCGGCGACGAAGACCAGCATCGACCCGAAGATCAGCGCCAGCTCCGGCCGGAACCAGAAGGCGCTGTTCAGGTTGTCCTGGACCAGTCTCTGGAGTTCCACGGAGGTTCCCCTAGCTCCACACGCGGATGGTGCGGACCAGCGCGTGCAGCGAGGTGTTGATCGAGTTCAGGATGGCCTGGGGGTAGAAGCCGAGGAAGATGGCCACGGCGCCCAGCGGGTAGAGCGTGAGCCGCTCGCGCCAGGCCAGGTCCGGGTAGCCGCGGTAGGCCTCGTTCACCTTGCCCAGGAACATCCGGTGGATGGCCCACAGGTAGTAGGCGGCGGTGATGATCACCGAGGTGGCCGAGACGATGGTGTAGGTCATGAAGACCGGGAAGGAGCCGGAGAAGACCATGAACTCGGAGATGAAGCCGGCCAGGCCCGGGAGCCCCAGCGAGGCGAAGAAGGCCAGCCCCATCATCCCGGTGTACTCGGGCAGGGTCTGGGCCAGTCCGCCGAAGCGCTCGATCTCGCGGTGGTGGGCGCGGTCGTAGATCACGCCCACGATGAGGAAGAGCATCGGGCTGATGATGCCGTGGGTGAAGAGGTTCAGCACCGCCCCGGAGATGCCGGTGGGGGTGAGGGCCGCCATCCCCAGCAGCGAGAAGCCCATGTGCGAGACCGAGGAGTAGGCGATGAGCTTCTTGAGATCCTTCTGCGCCAGGCAGACGAAGGCGGCGTAGACGATGTTCACCATCCCGAAGACCGCCATGGCGTTGGCGGCCCAGCGGGTGGCCTCGGGGAAGATGGGGAAGTTGAAGCGCAGGATGCCGTAGATCCCCATCTTCAGGAGGACGCCGGCCAGGATCACCGAGACCGGGGTGGGGGCCTCGACGTGGGCGTCGGGCAACCAGGTGTGGAAGGGGACCATCGGGATCTTGATGGCGAACCCGATGAAGAAGCCCACCCAGACGATCTTGGCGAAGTCGAAGCCGAGGATGGGCAGCGCCTTGGCCCACTGGCCGGCCTGGCCCTGCGCCGCCAGCTCCAGCAGGTTGAAGGTGTGGGGGACGGTGCTGCCGTCGGCGAGCTGCGCCGCGGCGCTGTTGTAGTAGACGCCGATGATGGCGAGCAGCATGAGCACGCTGCCGGCCAGGGTGTAGAGGAAGAACTTGATGGCCGCGTACTCCTTGCGCGGCCCGCCCCAGATGCCGATGAGGAAGTACATCGGCAGGAGCATCACCTCCCAGAACACGTAGAAGAGGAACATGTCCAGGGCGACGAAGGTGCCCATCATGCCGGTCTGCAGGATGAGCAGCATGATCATGTAGCCGGGCACCATCCGCACCGAGAAGTGCTTGGGGTGGTGCGGGTCGTCGTGGCCGTCGTCGACCATCCCGGCCATCTCGTTGGTCCTGTGGCTCGCCCACCAGGGCATCGAGGCGATGGTGGCGATGAAGGAGATGAAGCCGGAGAGCAGCACCAGCGAGATGGACAGGCCGTCCACGCCGACGAAGTACTCGACGTTGAAGGGCTTGATCCAGACCAGCTTCTCCACCAGCTGCACGCCGGTGGAGCGGCCGGCCACGGCCAGGCCCGGCGCCGCGGCCTGGTACCAGCGCCAGGCGGCGATGGCGGCGGCGAAGGAGGCGCCGCTGGCCAGGAGGGCGATCCAGCGCGCCGCCTCGTCCATCGCCTTCTTGGAGAAGCCGGTGAAGTAGCGGAGCCCCAGCAGCAGGACGATCAGCGCCGCGCCGATCGCCGGGACGAAGGTGGCCCAGCTGAGGATGTGTCCGGTGTAGTTCATCGCGCTCGCTCCCGCGTCAGCGGATCAGGAAGTTGAGGAGGATGACGGCCAGGCCGCCGGCCAGGGCGCCGTAGAGGTAGGTCTGGATGCGGCCGGTCTGGAGGCGCCGCAGCCCGCGGCCGCTCTCGATGGTGGCGGCGGCGATGGCGTTCACGGCGCCGTCCACCAGGTACTTGTCGATGGCGCCGTCGATGTTGGCGACGGTGCGGCCGAGCCACCCGGCGAAGTTCACCAGCCAGTCGACGACGTGGCCGTCGAACCAGGCGAAGAACCGGGCGATGAAGACCGAGGGCTGGACCACCACGCGGTCGTACAGCTCGTCCACGTAGTACTTGTTGTAGGCCACCGTCCAGGCCGCGGCCCAGCGCTCCTTGAGGCGCGCCGGGACGGTGCTGACGCCGTCCTTGTAGAGCAGCCGGGCGAAGAACCAGCCGATCGCGCCGGCGAGGACCCCCAGCCCCTGGAAGACCCACTCCAGGGCGTGCGGCTTCTCGGCGAAGTGGACCTCGGCGCTCAGCACCGGCTCCAGCCAGTGCTCCAGCGCCGGCGGCCGGTGGGTCCAGAGGGCCGGGAGGCCGAGGAAGAGGGTGAGGACCGAGCCGATCGCCAGGGTGGCGAGCACCCAGGTGATGGTGCGCGGCGACTCGTGGGGCGTGCCGCCGCCGTGGCCGTGGGCGTGCGGGTCCTCGGCGTGCCCGTGGGCGTGGCCGTGGCCGCCGCGGTAGGCGCCGGTGAAGGTCATGTAGTAGGACCGGAACATGTAGAAGCTGGTGCCGGTCGCGGTGAGGATGCCGGCCAGGTAGATGGCCGGGCCCAGCCAGGGGGTGGGGTGGCCGAAGAGGGCCAGGTGGTGGCTGGTGAAGGCCTTCCAGAGGATCTCGTCCTTCGAGTAGAAGCCGTTCGCCACCGGGAAGCCGGCGATGGCGATGCAGGCCACCAGG
>JAKAEO010000308.1 GCA_021818285.1 Myxococcales bacterium | reverse complement strand
GGCCGCGGCCGCCCGGTCCAGGCTGAAGCCGTGGAGCCGCGGGACGATCAGCGCCGCCGCCGCCGCCGCGGTGAGCGCGGCCCCGGCGCGGAGCGCCCGCCGCCCCCCGCCCGGCGCGAGCAGCGCGGCCAGCGCCTCGGCCGAGAGCAGCGCCGAGGCGAAGGAGGTCACCATCAGCGTCCGGGTCGGGTTGCGGAAGGCGGCGAAGCCGGGGAGCCACCGGTAGAGCAGGTGGTGGAGGCCGAGCCAGGCGTCCTCGCCGAAGCAGAGCCAGACCCCGGCGACGCCCAGCAGCAGGAAGAGCCAGGCGCCCCGCCGGCGCAGCGGCGCCGCGGCGGCGAGCGCCAGCGGGAGGATCCCCAGGTAGCCGGTGGCCTCCCACAGGTTCATCTCGTCCACCTGCCAGCTCCCGCCGAAGGCGCGGGGCAGGAGCAAGAGCGCCAGCCCCTGCCGGTCGGGCCACTTCCAGCTCGTCGCGAAGGAGTAGTCCACGCCGGCGCCGCGCGGACCGAGCCGCGCCAGCTCCGCCGCCGGCAGCACCGCCGGGCCGGCCAGCAGCAGCCCGAGGGGCGCGGCGAGGAGCGCCAGCACCGCGTCGGCGGGGCGGCGCCGCCAGAGCCCCGGGGCCAGCACCACGGCGTAGGCCCCGGCGACCAGCGTCCCGAAGTAGGCCATCTGGGCCGCGCCGCCGAACCAGGAGAGGGCGGCGGCGACGGCGGTGAGGACCAGGTGGCGCCCCCGCCCGGAGGCGGCGAAGGCCTCGAGCCCGCCGAGCATCCAGGGCCACCAGGCGGTGGAGGCGGCGAAGTTCCAGTGCTGGAGGTGGACCGTCTGCTTGGCGCCCAGCGCGAAGAGCAGCGCCGCGAGCAGGCCGGCGGCGGCCGGGAGCTGCCGCCGGCGCATCCACCAGAGCATCCCCCAGCCCGCCACCACCAGGTGGAGGAGGGCCCCCAGCGTCAGGGCCCGCGGCGCGTCCCAGGGGAGGGTGAGCCAGGTGGCCGGGTCGAAGAGGGCCGCCTGCGGGTCGCCGGGGAGCGGGTAGCCGAGGAAGAGGCCGCGCTGCCAGCCGGGCAGCTCGCCGCGGCGCAGCGACGCGGCCACGGCGTGGCGGATCGCGTAGAAGAAGTAGCGCAGGTCGAGGCCGGCGAGCGCCATGCCGGGGCGGGCCGCCCGCCAGTGGAAGGCGGCGACCAGCAGCGGCCAGGCCGCGGCCGCAAGCCGGTAGCCGCGCGGCTCCGCGCCCGGTTCCGGCGGGTGGCTCACGGCGCCGGCTCCGGGCGCCGCGCCGCCCGCCACAGCTCGCGCCCCAGCCAGCCGAGGAGCAGGAGGAGGAGCAGCGTCCGGACCAGCTCCTCGCCGGTGTAGACGGCGTCCAGGTAGCGGACGATCCCGCGCGTCGAGCGCACCTCGAAGGCCACGTGGTAGTCCACCGCCGCGAGGAGCGACATGGGCCAGAAGAGCCGGAAGGGCGCGGCGGCGAGGGCGGCGGCGGCGAAGGCGTAGAGGAAGTACTGCGGGCTCCACACCTTGTTGGTGGCGATCCAGGTGACGAGCAGGAGGGCGACCCCCAGCCGCACCGCCCGCGGCCGGCGCCCCTCCGGCGCGGCGGCGGCCCCCCAGGCGGCGAAGGCCGCCGCCAGCGCCAGCAGCGCGCCGGTGAGGGCGTCCAGGAGGCGCGCGTCGAAGGCCAGCGGCGCCAGGGACGGCCAGAGCTTCGCCGCCTCCCAGAGGGAGTTCTCGGCGCCGCGGGAGGCGTTGTAGCGCCAGAACCAGGCCCAGCCCTCCGGCGCCGCCAGCGCCACCGGGAGGTTCACGGCGAGGAACACCGCGGCGAAGGCCCCGGCCGAGGCGGCGAGGGGCCGCCAGCGCCGGGCGCCGGCCAGGGAGGCGATCGCCGGCGGCAGCAGCACCACCGGGAAGAGCTTGGCCGAGACGCCCAGGGCGGCGGCCGCCCCGGCCCCGGCGTGGCGGCCGCGCAGGTGGGCGGCCAGCGCCAGCAGCAGCAGCGCGATGGGGAGCTGGTCCCAGTTCAGGCCGCTGTAGTAGGCGAGGGCAGGCGTGGCCGCGTACCACCAGGGCTGGGCCCCGGGGAGGGCCCGCAGCAGGCGGATGGCGGCGAGGCAGGAGAGCGCGAGCAGCAGGTAGCCGGCGGTGAAGTAGCCGGCCGGCCCGCCCGGCGCGAAGGAGGCGGCCCAGACCGCGAAGCCCAGCAGCGGCGGGTACTCGATGCGGTCCTCGAGGTAGGGGATGGGCCGGCCGCCGTGGAAGTACCGGTCGCCGCCCATGGCCAGCAGGTCGCTGTAGCTGTGGTGCGCGAAGGACCAGGGGCGGTAGGGCACGCCCGGGTGGGCGGCCCCCCGCACCAGGTTGGCGTACCCGGCGGCGAGCCACAGCAGGGCGACGAGGTAGGGGGCGAACGGCCGGAGCCGCTCGCGGAGGGCGACCATGCGGGAGACCGTGTAGCAGGGGGCCCGCGGCGGCGGCAAGGCGGGCGTTGCCGGCGGCGGCGCCGCGGGCGGCCCCTGGCCCCGGCGCCCCCCGGGCCGGCGCGCCCCGAGGCTCGGAGCCCGGCACGCCCCGCGCTACCATGCGCCGGTGGACGCCCCGCAGCTCTACGCCCGGCTGTCGGAGCTGCTCGCCCGCACCGGGCCGGCGGCGCCGCTGCTCCTCTTCTTCGCCGCCTTCGTCGAGTACCTCTT
>JAKAEO010000003.1 GCA_021818285.1 Myxococcales bacterium | reverse complement strand
AGAGGCCGCTCGCGCCGGCGCGGTCCGGTTGGGCGCGGTCCTCGGCGTAGCGGGCCAGGCGGGGGAGGAAGGCCGCCAGCGCGGCCCGGGCCGCGGCCGTGCCCCCGCGGTCGGCCGCCGGCGGCACGCCGTGGTCGACGGCCAGCCGGGCCAGCGCCGCGGGCTCGGCGCGCAGCAGCGCCTCGCCGGCCCGGGACCAGCGGGCCGTCACCGCGCGCGGCACGGCGGCCGGCGGCAGATCCAGGCGCGCCAGCGGGCGCGGCGAGGGGACGTCGGCCAGGTGGCGCGGCAGCTCGCGCTGCAGGAAGCGGCGGAAGGCGTGGGCGGTCGGGAAGGCGCGGGGCGCGGCCCGCAGCGGGAGCAGGCCGGCGCCGTCCACCGCCTCCAGCCGGACCGGGAGGCGGCGCCCCGCGGCGGCGACCATGCGCGGCAGGAAGAAGGCGGGCGAGTCGTCGGCGACCACGCAGCAGGCGCGGGCCGCCAGCGCCGCGAGCAGGCCGCGGCCGGCGCCGGGCCGGGGCTCGACGTAGGGCAGGTAGGTGACGCCGGCGCGGGCGAAGGCGGCGGCGTTCCCGGCCATGCCCTGGAGGACGAAGGCGTGGAGCCGGTCGCTGGCGTGGGGGTGGCCGGCCCGCAGCGCCTCGAGCACCAGCAGGGGGCGGCCCAGCTCGCGGCAGAGCTCCACGGCGCGGTCGAGCGCGAAGCCGTGGGAGGCGCGGCGCGCGGCGGTCATCCAGTAGAGGACGTGGTCGCCGCCGGGGCGGACCGGCGCCCCGTTCACGTCGCGGAGGCGGAGGGCCGGCACCGGCAAGCGCCCCGAGCCTACCAGCGCCCGACGGCGCCAGCGCGGCGCCGGATGGGGCGGTGGGTGCCGCCGGCCGCTCCCCGCACCAGGGAGGTGGCCGGGAGGCGGTCCCGGCGCTAGGCTCCCCCGACCGTGAGCCATCCCACCGACGACCGGAACTACCGCCTGCCGACTTCCGTCCGCCCGCTGCTGTACGCGGCCGAGCTGTCCATCGATCTCCAGGGCTCCCGCTTCGAGGGGCGGGAGACCATCTCGCTGCGGGTCGACGAGCCCGCCCGCGAGCTGGTGCTCCACGCCGCGGAGCTGGAGATCGCCGTGGCCACCGTCCGCGCCGCCGGGATCTCGCAGGCCGCGCGGGTCCGGCGCGCCCCGGTGAGCGAGACGGTGGTGCTGGAGCTGGAGCGCCCGGTACCGGAGGGGCACGCCGAGCTTTCGATCGCCTGGTCCGGGGCGATGACCAAGGGGCTGCGCGGCCTGTACCGCGCCGGGCCCCTGGCGGTGACGCAGTTCGAGGCGGCCGACGCCCGGCGGGTCTTCCCCTGCTTCGACGAGCCGGGCTTCAAGGCGCCGTGGGCGCTCTGCCTGGAGGCGCCCGAGGGGATGGCGCTCCTCTCCAACGGCGCGCCGGTGTCCTCCGAGGCCCGGGCCGGGCGGCAGCGCGTCACCTTCCGCGAGACGCCCCCGCTGCCCACCTACCTGGTGGCCCTGGCCTGCGGCCCGCTGGCGGCCACGCCCGAGGCCCCGGCCCGCGGCGTCCCGGTGCGCACCTGGGCGGTGCCGGAGAAGGCCTCGCTGGCCTCCTTCGGCCAGGAGGTGGCGCTCGCCGTGCTGCCGCGCCTCGAGGACTACTTCGGCCTCCCCTACGCCTTCGGCAAGCTGGACCAGCTGGGCGTGCCGGACTTCGAGGCCGGCGCCATGGAGAACGCCGGCCTGATCACCTACCGCGAGGCGGCGCTGCTGCTCGACCCCGCCACCGCGGCGCTGGCGGTGCAGAAGCGGGTGGCCGAGATCATCACCCACGAGCTGTCGCACCAGTGGTTCGGGAACTGGGTGACGATGCAGTGGTGGGACGACCTGTGGCTCAACGAGTCCTTCGCCACCTGGATGGCCTACAAGATCGTGGACGGGTGGCGCCCGGAGTGGCGGGTGTGGATCGACTTCGACGCCGGCAAGGCGGCGGCCCTGCACCTCGACGCCCTGCGCTCCACCCACCCCATCCGCGCCGAGGTGCGGAACCCCGAGGACATGGGGGAGAGCTTCGACCTCATCACCTACGAGAAGGGCGGGGCGGTGCTGCGGATGATCGAGGGCTTCCTGGGGGAGGCCCCGTTCCGCGAGGGCATCCGGCGCTACATGCGCCGCCACGGCCGCGGCAACGCCGTGGCGGACGACCTCTGGGGCGCGCTGGCCGAGGCGTCCGGCCAGCCGGTGGTGGAGCTGGCCAACGCCTGGATCGGGCAGCCCGGATTCCCGGTGGTGACCCTGGCCCGCGAGGGCCGGCGGGTGCGGCTCGCCCAGCGGCGCTTCCTCTCCGAGGCGGGGGCCGAGGAGCCCGGGGCCGCCTGGCCGGTGCCGGTGGTGATCCGCTACCGGGACGGGGGCGGCCCGCGCGAGCACCGCGTGCTCCTCCGCGGCGCCACGGCCGAGGTGGACCTCCCCGGGAGCGGTGCGGTGGCCTGGGCCTGCGGCAACGCCGCCTCGACCGGCTTCTACCGCGTCGACCACGCCGCCGCCGAGGTGGCGGCCCTCTCCCGCAACCTCCCCGAGCTGGCGCCGTCCGAGCGCATCGGCCTGCTGGCCGACGAGTGGGCGCTGGTGCGCAAGGGGATCCGGCCGGTGGGCCCCTTCCTCGACCTCTGCGCCGCCTTCGGCGGCGAGGAGGACTACGCGGTCCTGGAGGAGCTGGCGGTGCGGCTCGCCGCGGTGGAGCACCGGCTCGACGGGGAGCCCCGCGCCGGATTCCAGGCCTTCGTCCGCGGGCTGCTGGGCGGCCAGCTGGCCGCGCTGGGCTGGGACCCGCGCCCCGGCGAGGCGCCGGACCTCCGGCTGCGGCGGGCGGTGCTGGCGCGGGCCCTGGGGCTCACCGGCCGCGACCCGGCGGTGGTCGCCGAGGGGCGGGCCCGGCTCGACCGCTGGCTGGGCGGCGACCGGGCGGCGCTGGAGCCGAACCTCCACGACGCGGCGGTGGCGATGGCGGCGCGCGACGGCGACGCGGCGCGCTTCGAGCGGTTCCGGGCGCTCTCGCGCCAGGAGCCGGACCCGGCCTACCAGCGCCGCTACCTGGTGGCCCTGACCGCCTTCGAGGACGCGGCCCTGGCGGCCCGGGCCCGGGAGCTGGCCCTGGGGGACGAGGTGCCGCTCCAGGACTCGGCCTTCTTCGTGGCCGGCCTGCTCGACAACCGCCCCGGGCGCGACGCCGCCTGGGCGCTGCTGCGCCAGCGGTGGGACGGCCTGCTCGCCCGGCTCGGCGGTGCGCCGATGCTGCTGCGCCGGGTGGTGGAGTCGCTGGGCCGGCTCCCGGCGCAGCGCCACCTGGAGGAGGCGGAGGCCTTCCTGGCGGCCCACCCGGTGGCGGCGGCTCGCCAGGCCATCGCCCAGACGCTGGAGCGGATGCGCCAGGACGTCGCCATCTGGGAGCGCGCCGCCCCCGAGGTGGCGGCCTGGCTGCGGTCCCGGAAGGCCGGGCCGGGCGCGAGCTAGCCGGCGCGGCCGGGAGCCCTCAGCCGAGCATCCGCTCGCGCAGGAACCCCGCCGCCCGCCGCTCGGCCCAGAAGGCCGGGCGCCAGGGCGGCCCCTCCACGAAGCCCACGTGGCCGCCGCCGGGCGCGACCTCCAGCTCCACCCGCGGGTTGGCGCGCGCCGCCGCGACCGGCAGCGAGCCGGACGGGACCATGGGGTCGTCGGCGGCGGTGAGGGCCAGCAGCGGGCGGCGGACGCCCCCGACGAAGGGGCCCGCCGAGGAGCGCGCCCAGTAGTCCTCCGCCCCGGCGAAGCCGTGGACCGGGGCGGTGGCCCGCTCGTCGAACTCGCGGAAGCTCCTCACCGCGCGCAGGGCCGCCTCGTCGAGGAGGCCCGGGAAGCGGCGCGCCTTGGCGACCGCCTTGCGCCGCAGCATGAGCAGGAAGCGCACGCGGTAGACGGCCGGCCAGAAGCCCGGGCCGTCGATGGCGGCGGCGCTGGCCGCCAGGTCGAAGGGGACGGAGATCACCGCGCCCCCGCGCACCTCCGGCGGCAGCCCGTCCCCGCGCTCGCCGAGCCACTTGGCGCAGACGTTCCCGCCCAGGGAGAAGCCGGCCACGCCCAGCGGCCGCCCCGGCCGCTCCGCCGCCAGGCGCCGGACCGCGAAGTCCAGGTCGCCGGTCTCGCCCGAGTGGTAGAGGCGCGGCAGCCGGTTCTCCTCGCCGGAGCAGCCCCGGAAGTTCAGGGCCACCGCCGAGAGCCCGTGGCCGAGCAGGGCCCGCACCAGCCGCTTCACGTAGGGAGCGCGCGACGAGCCCTCCAGGCCGTGGAGCACCACCACCGCCGGGGCGGCGCCGTCGCCGTGCCGGTCCACGTCCAGGAAGTCGCCGTCGGGCAGCTCCCAGCGCTCGCGCCGCGGCGCGAGCCCCAGGGGCGGCCGCCAGAGGTTGGCGAAGACCGTCTGGGCGTTGGGGCCGGGGAGCCAGGCCGCGGGGCGGAAGGTCACGGCGTCCTCGCCAGCGGCTGGCCGCGCAGCCGGCGCTGCCGGGCCACCGCGCCGGCCATGACCGCGTCGAGCCGGGCCGCCGCCCCGGCGTCGCCGAGGAGCTCGAGCGCCCGGGCCATGGCCTCCAGCGTGGACATCCCGCCCGCCACCGTCGGCGCCCGGAGCCGCTCGCGCGCCGGCGGCGCCGGCAGGGAGAGCCGCGGCAGCTCGCGCAGGGAGGGGATGCGCTGGAGCATGCGCCGGGCCTGGGACCAGGAGGCGTCGAGCACCACCAGCCGCCGGGGCGGGGGCGCGCCGGGCGGCGCGGGGCGCGGCGACGGGAACAGCACCCAGGTGCCCGGGGCGCGCAGCGCCCGGTCGTCGAACGGTGCGCCCGGGGCGCCGTAGTCCACGATGGGCGCGCCCAGCGCCGCCGCCGCCCAGCGGCCGGAGTTGGTGCTGCGGCGGATCTCGCTGGCGTGGCGCAGCACCAGGAACTCCACCGGCGAGGCGATGCGGGGGATCTCGGCGCAGAGGCAGTCCTCGGGCCGGAACAGGCAGCGCGGGCAGCGCAGCGAGAGGTCGGGGACGCGGGTGCGGCGCACGGAGGCGGGGATTTCACCCGATGCGCCCCCCGCTGTCGAGCCCCGGGGCCGGGGCCTCCCGCCGGGCCCGTCCCCGGCGCCTTCAGCCGCCGGAGAGGAAGGCGAGGAGCAGCCGGGCGACCTCGGCGGGGGCGTGGCGCATCAGCATGTGGCCGGCGCCGGGGATCACCGCCTGGCGCGCGTCGGCGAAGCAGGCCCGGCGCTCCTCGAGGTCGGCGGGGAGGGGCAGTTCGGTGGCGCCGCCCTGGACCAGCAGCACCGGGCAGCGCAGGGCGGACCAGAAGGCCTTCACCCGCGCCAGGTCGAAGGGGAAGGGGGAGGGGGTGACGTGCAGGGGGTCGTGGCGGAAGGTGAAGCCGCCGTCGACCGCGCGGGTGCCCCGCTCGGCGAGGGCGCGGGCGGTGGCCGGCGGGCAGCGCGGGTCGAGGGCGCGGATGCGCTCCGCCGCCGCCTCGACGGTGGGGAAGATCCGCGACGGCCGGCCGCGCGCCTGGCGCACCGCGGCCACCCAGGCGGCGACGCGGCGCGGCGGCGGCTCCGGCGGCTGGTCGAACTCGATCGACTCCAGCATGGCGACGCGCCAGGCCCGCTCCGGGAAGCTGGCGGCGTACTGGGCGGCGACCGAGCCGCCCATGGAGTGGCCGACCAGGGCCAGCCGGTCGCGCGCCAGCGCCTCCACCAGGTCGGCCACGTCCAGCAGGTAGTCGGTGAAGTAGTAGTAGCCGCCCGCGCCCACCCGCTCGCTGTCGCCGAAGCCCCGGAGGTCGGGGGCCACCACGTGGTGGCCGGCGGCGGCCAGCGCCGGACCGACCTCGAAGAAGGCCCAGGCCGAGTCGAGGAAGCCGTGGAGGCAGAGGACGGTGGTCCGACCGCCGCCGTCCCACTCCAGCACCCGGAGCCGCAGGCCGTTGGCGGTGACGTCGCGCTGGAGAGGCTCCATCGATCTCCTCGACCTCGACCTCGACCTCGACCACGACCGCGACCGCGATCGCGACGTCGACCGCGACCACGACCTCGACCGCGACCGAGCCGGAACGCCGCTCGCGCTACTCCGCCGCCGTTGCCAGGAGGAGATTCCGCCCATTCCGCGCGAAGCCCTGCTCGGCCACCAGCAGGTCGAGGGAGAGGGTGGCCAGGTCGTCGGCGGACGGCTCGAGCCGGGGCGCCTTCTCCACGTCGAGGATCTTCGTGTAGGCGCCGCAGCGGTGGCAGGCCTCGGCGCGGGCCACCTCGTCGCCTCCCTCGATCGAGAGGTAGGCGACCTGGTCGGCCTGGCGGCAGACGGCGCACTGGAGCCGGGTGAGGTGCCACTCGGAGGCGCACAGGCCGCAGGACAGGTAGCGCAGGCGGTCGCCGGCGAGGAGCAGGCCCGCTACCGGGGCGAAGCCGCACACCGGGCAGCCGCCGTCCTCGGCGCGGGCCACCGGGAGGGTGCCCACGCCCGCCGCCAGCAGGACGTAGGGGATCTGGAGCGCGGCGCCGACCAGGGGCGCGCGGGCCAGCTCGTCGGCGCCGAGCTGGCCGGACAGCACCCGCGCCGCCAGCTCCTCGAGCGGCCCGGCGCCGGCGCCGGCCAGCTGCCGCACCGCCTCCCGGGCCGCGCCGGGCATCGGGGCCGGCTCCAGGGAGGCGAGGATCGAGGCCAGGGCGGTCCGCCACTCGGCGGGCGGCGGCGCGGCCACGTCCAGCGGGCGCCCCGGCGGCAGGTCGCGCCCGTTGGGCGAGAGGCGGAGCGAGCGGGCCGCCCCGGCCTGCGCCTCGCAGACCAGCGCCAGGAAGGCCAGGTAGTCGCCGGCGGCGTGACCCGGCGCCAGCGCCGCGAGGCGCTCCGCCCGCCGCCGGAACCGCTCCGGGCCGGCGGGCGCCCGCAGGTAGGCCACCTCTCCCAGCTCCCCGCCGGGGGAGAGCCGCGGCTCGGTCACGGCTCCTTGCCCGTGACCTGCCGGTACCAGCCCGGGTGGTGGAAGCGCGCCCAGCGCGAGCTCACGGTCCCGCGGACCATGGCCCGGATGGAGCCGCGGGTCCAGTAGGCGGCGTAGACGTGGATGCCGATGCCCACGAACATGATGAAGGCGCCCACGGCGTGCAGCAGCCCGGCCAGCCGGCGGCCCGTCGCCGGGAAGATGGGCGCGAACCAGGGCTGCCACATCACGATCCCGGTCACCGCCAGCACCGCGATGATCGGCACCATCGACCAGTACATGAGCTTCTGCCCGGCGTTGTACTTGCCGGTGTCGGTCGGGTGGTACTGCTTCTTCATGTAGGCCCACATGTGGGCCCGCCAGGCCTGGTCGGCCGGCAGCCAGCGGTTGTCCCGGACCAGGCCGGCCGCGTAGGGCGCGAAGAGGATGGCGAGGAGCACGCCCACCAGCGGGTGCAGCCAGCGCATGAACTCGCCCCCGCCGAAGAGGGCGGAGATCCAGAAGAAGACGGGGTGGAACAGCGCCAGCCCGGAGAGGAACAGGAAGAGGAAGACGATGGCGATGGCCCAGTGGACCACCCGCTCCTTGACGGTGTGGCGCTCGATGAGGGGCTCGTTGGCGGTGGCCATGGTCACTCCTTCTCCTCGGGGACCTCGAGCGGCCCGTGGCGCATGTAGTGGAGGATGCCGGCGACGGCCACGCCCACCATGGTGACGACGCCCGCGGTGCGGGCGAAGCCGGACCGCCAGAGCGCCACCAGCGGGCTCACGCTCGGGCGGCGGGGCAGGCCGTACTTCTCGGGGTGGTCGCCGTGCGGCAGCACGTAGACCACGTGGGTGCCGCCGACGCCCTTGGGGTCGTAGACCGCGGCGTTCTTGAAGCCGCGGTCGGCGAGGTCGGCGAGCCGCCCCTGGGCCTGGAAGAGCATGTCCGCCTTGGAGCCGAAGTGGATGGCGCCGGTCGGGCAGGTCTTCACGCACGCCGGCTCCAGCCCCACCGAGACGCGGTCGGAGCAGAGCGTGCACTTGTAGACCTTGGAGTCCTCCTTGCGCAGCCGCGGGATGTTGAAGGGGCAGCCGCTGATGCAGTACCCGCAGCCGATGCAGCTCTCCTCGTGGAAGTCGACGATGCCGTTGGCGTACTGGACGATGGCGCCGGGGGAGGGGCAGGACTTCAGGCAGCCCGGCTCGGCGCAGTGGAGGCAGCCGTCCTTGAGGATGAGCCACTGGAGGCCGGTGGGCAGGTTCTCCTCGTAGAACCGCATCAGCGTCCAGGTCTGATCGTCCAGGTCGGCGGGGTTGGTGTAGAGGCCGTCGTTGACGCCCACCGCCCCGCGCAGGTCGTTCCACTCCATGCAGGCCGACTGGCAGGCCTTGCACCCGATGCAGCGCGAGACGTCGATGAGCTTGGCCACCTCCAGCGCCTGGCGGGCCGAGGGGCCCTCGAAGGTGGAGGCGGAGCGGTTCCGGATGTCGAGCGATTGGAGAGCCATGGCGTCCCCTAGGCCTTCTGCACGTCGACGAGGAACGCCTTGAACTCGGGCGTCTGGATGTTGGCGTCGCCGACGCTCGGGGTGAGCGTGTTGGCGATGGGACCCGCCTTGGTCAGCCCCTCGAAGCCCCAGTGGATGGGGATGCCGACGGTGTGCACCGTCTTCCCCTGGATCTGGAGCGGCTGGATGCGCTTGGTCACCAGCGCCTTGGCCTTGATCTGGCCGCGCTTGGAGCGGACCACCACCAGGTCGCCCTGGCGGATGCCCTTCTCCTGGGCCAGCCCCTCGCCGATCTCCACGAACATCTCCGGCTGGAGCACCGCCGCGATGCGCGTGTGCTTGGTCCAGAAGTGGAAGTGCTCGGTGAGGCGGTAGGTGGTGCCGACGTAGGGGAACTCCCTGGCCGCGCCGCGCTTCGCCAGGTCGTCCGGGTAGACGCGCGCCGCCGGGTTCCAGTAGGCGCGGCTCTCCTTGGGGGCGAAGGGGTTGGACTCCAGCGGCGACTCGAAGGGCTCGTAGTGCTCGGGGAAGGGTCCCTCGGCCATGAGCGGCGCGAAGAACCGGGCCACGCCCTCCGGGTTCATGATGAACGGGCCGACGTCCTGGTCGGGCGCCGCGTCGGGCCGCATGTCGGGGATGTCGGCGCCGGCCCACTTCTTCCCGTTCCAGAACAGGTACCTGCGGCCCGGATCCCACGGCTTCCCGGCGGGATCGGCGGAGGCCCGGTTGTAGAGGATCCGGCGGTTGGCGGGCCACGACCAGGCCCAGCTCCCGGTGGCGCCGAGCCCGGTGGGGTCGGAGGCGTCGCGCCGGGCCATCTGGTTGCCGGCCTGGGTCCAGCTCCCGCAGAAGATCCAGTTGCCGCTGGCGGTGGTGCCGTCGGCCTGGAGGTGCAGGAAGGTGGCGAGCTGCTCCCCCTCGCGCGCCAGGAACTTGCCCGGCTCCTTGGGGTCGGGGATGTCGGCGAGCGCCCTGCCGTTGAACTCGCGGGCCAGCTCGGCGGCGCTGGGCCGGTGCGGTTGCACGTAGTCCCAGGCGAGGTTGAGGATGGGCTCGGGGACCGTCCCGCCCTCCTTGGCGTACAGCTCGCGCACCTTGAGGTAGAGGGCGGCCATGATGTCGACGTCGTTCCGGGCCTCGCCCGGCGGCTCGCCCCCCTTCCAGTGCCACTGCAGCCAGCGGCCCGAGTTCACCAGCGAGCCCTCCTCCTCGGCGAAGCAGGTGGAGGGGAGCCGGAACACCTCGGTCTGGATCTTCGACGGGTCGACGTCGTTCAGCTCGCCGACGTTCTTCCAGAAGGAGGCGGTCTCGGTGGCCAGCGGGTCGATGGTGACCAGGAACTTCAACCTGGAGAGGCCGGCGGTGAGCTTGGCCTTGTCCGGCACCGACGCCAGGGGGTTGAAGCCCTGGCAGAAGTAGCCGTTCATCTTGCCCTGGGCCATCAGCTCGAAGGCCGCCAGGATGTCGTACGGCTTGTCGTTCTTGGGCAGCCAGTCGTACCCGAAGTCGTTCTCCTTGGTGGCGGCCTTGCCGTACCAGGCCTTGAGCAGCGACACGAACCACTTGGGCGTGTTCTGCACGAAGTTCATCTGGCCCGGCCGGAGCGGCTTGGGCGTGCGCTTCTCCAGGAAGGTCTTCAGGTCGGGCTCGGCCTCGAGCGGCAGCCCGATGTAGCCCGGGAGCAGGTGGCTCATGACCCCGAGGTCGGTGAGCCCCTGGATGTTGGAGTGGCCGCGCAGGGCGTTCACCCCGCCGCCCGGCATGCCCATGTTGCCCAGCAGCAGCTGGATCATGGCCATGGCCCGGATCATCTCGGCGCCGGTGGTGTGCTGCGTCCAGCCCAGGGCGTAGAGGCTGGTCATCACCTTGTTGGCCGGGGCGGTGGCGGCGACGATCTCGCAGATCTGCAGGAACTTCTCCTTCTTCACGCCGGTGACCCCCTCGACCATCTCCGGCGTGTAGCGGGAGTAGTGCTTCCGCATCAGCTGGTAGACGCAGTGCGGGTCCTGCATGGTCGGGTCGACCTTGGCGAACCCCTCCTTGTCGAGCTGGTAGGCCCAGGTGGCCTTGTCGTAGGCGCGCTTCCCGGCGTCGTAGCCGGCGAAGAGCCCGTCCTGGAACCCGTAGTCCTCCCGGACCAGGAACGGCGCGTTGGTGTAGGCCTTCACGTACTCGCGCTGGATCTTGTCGTTCTCCACCAGGTAGCGGATGACGCCGCCGAGGAAGGCGATGTCGGCGCCGGGCCGGATCTGCGCGAAGACGTCGGCCACCGCGGCGGTCCGCGTGAAGCGCGGGTCCACCACGACCAGCCTCGCCTTGTTCTTGATCTTCGCCTCGATGACCCACTTGAAGCCGCAGGGGTGGGCCTCGGCGGGGTTGCCTCCCATCACGAAGACGACATCGGCGTTCTTGATGTCGACCCAGTTGTTGGTCATCGCGCCACGGCCGAACGTCGGGGCCAGACCGGCCACCGTGGGGCCGTGTCAGACACGGGCCTGGTTGTCGATGGCCGTCATCCCCAGGGCGCGGAGGATCTTCACCGTGAGGTAGCCGGTCTCGTTGGAGGAGGCCGAGGCGGCCAGGAAGCCGGAGGTGAGCCAGCGGTTCACGGTCACGCCGGCGGCGTTCTTGTGCAGCAGGTTCTTGTCCCGGTCGTCCTTCACCAGCCGGGCGATGCGGTCCACCGCCCAGTCCCAGGAGACGCGCTTCCACTCCGACGAGCCGGGGGCGCGGTACTCGGGGAACTGCAGCCGGTCGGGGGAGCGGATGAAGTCGAGCAGGCCGGCGCCCTTGGGGCAGAGCGTGCCGCGGTTCACCGGGTGGTCGGCGTCCCCCTCGACGTGGATGATCTCGGTGTGGGCGTTCTTGGCCCGGTCGCCGAGCGCGTAGAGGATGACCCCGCAGCCCACCGAGCAGTAGGGGCAGGTGTTCCGCGTCTCGGTGGCGTGCGTGAGCTTGAAGGCCCGGGTGTCGGCCAGGGCGCGGGCCGGCGAGAATCCGAGCGCCGCGAGGCTGGTGGCGCCGATGCCACCGGCGGCGATCTGCACGAACTGCCTTCGGGTGACGGTCATCGCGCTCGACCTCCGATGGTGGGCAGGAAACCACGCTAGCACCCCGGGCGTGTCCCCCGCGCCCCTCGATGGGTCAGGATCGCACCGGGCCCCGAAATGGCCATGACGCGGCGCACGATCGCTGCCTCTTCCGGGGCGCGGGGGGCTTCCTCCGGCGGCGCCCCATCGGCTAAAGGTCTCGGGCGGAGGTCGCCGAACGATGCGGATCCGCCGTGGTGGGCTGGTGCACCGGTCGCTGCAGGGGCTGGCGCGCAAGGCCCGGGAGTCGGAGCGCGAGCGCGCCATGCTGGAGGACGCGCTCTCTCACGCCTACGAGGGGCTCATCATCACCGACCCCGATGGGCGCATCCTCAAGGCCAACCAGGCCTACGCCCGCTTCCTGGGGCTGCGGCTCGACCAGATGATCGGCCGGCCGGTCACCGAGGTGGTGGAGAACACCCGGATGCACATCGTGGGGCGCACCGGCGTCCCGGAGATCGCCCACACCCAGAAGATCCGGGGCCGGGAGATGATCTGCAGCCGCATCCCCATCTTCGAGCAGGGGAAGCTGGTGGCGGTGGTGGGGAAGATCATCTTCAAGGACGTGGACGACCTCTTCGCGATGTCGGGCCACTTCCGGAACCTCAAGAAGGAGCTGGACTTCTACAAGACCGAGCTGAACAAGCGGCTCGGCGCCCGCTACTCCTTCGACCACATCGTCGGGAAGGACGAGCAGCTGGAGCGGGTGAAGGAGCTCGGACGCAAGGTGGCGCGCAGCGACACCACCGTGCTGCTGGCCGGCGAGAGCGGGACCGGCAAGGAGCTGTTCGCCCACTCGATCCACGTCGAGAGCGCCCGCGCGCTCGGCCCCTTCGTCAAGGTGAACTGCGCCGCCATCCCCGAGAGCCTCTTCGAGTCGGAGCTCTTCGGCTACAAGGACGGCGCCTTCACCGGCGCGCTGCGCAAGGGGAAGAAGGGCAAGTTCGCCACCGCCGACGGCGGCACCCTGTTCCTCGACGAGATCAGCGAGCTGCCGGTGACCATGCAGGTGAAGCTGCTGCGGGCGCTGCAGGAGAAGGAGATCGAGCCGGTGGGCGCCGACCAGCCCGAGCCGGTGGACGTCCGCATCGTCGCCGCCACCAACCGGCGGCTGGAGGTGATGCTGGAGCGCGGCGAGTTCCGGCACGACCTCTACTACCGGCTCAACGTCGTGAAGCTGGACATCCCGCCGCTCCGCGAGCGGCGGGACGACATCCCGGTGCTGGCCGAGAGCATCCTGCGGCAGCTCGAGCGGGAGACCGGCATCCCCGTCGAGGGGATCGACGCCGGGGCCGAGGCCCTGCTGCGCGCCGCGCCCTGGCCGGGCAACGTCCGCGAGCTGCGGAACGTGCTGGAGCAGGCGATGTACGTGAAGCGCGGGCCGCTCATCGCGCGCGCCGACGTGGCGGCCTCCATCGGGGTCGAGGGGCTCGCCGAGGAGACCGGCGCCGAGGAGCCGCGGACCCTGAAGCGGCTCCTGCGCGTCTCGGAGGAGAGCATCATCCGCGGCGCGCTCCGGGACGCGAAGGGGAGCCGGGTCGAGGCCGCCGCCCGCCTGGGCATCAGCCGGTCCTCCATGTACGCGAAGATCGGGCAGTACGGCCTGGCGGACTGAGAAGGACCGGGCGGCGTCCAGGAAACTGGAATCTATCGTCCAGAAAATTGGACGCCGAAAGAATGCCCGGAAGTACCTTGATCTGGGCATGGATCGGAATCCTCGGCGGCGCGTTCCGGTCGCCCGGCCGAGGTCCCCTGGTGCCGGACGAGTACAGGAATCTGGACGGATCCCGCACGGCGCCGCCACGTGCCCGGCACCGGTGCCGGCCGGGAAGCCCCGGCGGGGCGCGCCCTTGCGCCGGACGGGGCCCCCGGAGGCAGGCCGAGGCCGGCGGGTGGCACGGGCTTCGCTGGGAGGGAGGCCATCACTCCCCATCCCCCCGGCCCTCGGCTAGGATACGCGCCTCGATACGCGCCGGTGGCAGCACCCCCTCGATCCCGGGCCCGGGAGCAGGTTGGAGGCACCCCGCGTGACAGCTCCGACGGCAACCGGCGACGGTCTGATCCTGGAGACCCGCCACCTCACCAAGGACTTCCGCGGCTTCGTCGCGGTGAGCGACGTGAGCCTGCGGGTCCGGCGGGGGACCATCCACGCCCTCATCGGCCCGAACGGCGCCGGCAAGACCACCGTCTTCAACCTGCTCACCAAGTTCCTGCCGCCCAGCAGCGGCGCCATCCTCTACAAGGGCGAGGACATCACCCACGAGCGCCCCGCCGAGGTGGCGCGCAAGGGCATGATCCGCTCCTTCCAGGTGTCGGCGGTCTTCCCCAACCTCACCGTGCTGGAGAACGTCCGGGTGGCGCTGCAGCGCAGGCTCGGCACCTCCTTCCACTTCTGGAAGAGCGACCACACCCTGCAGGTCCTGCACGGCCGGGCCCTGGAGCTGCTCGAGGCGGTGGACCTGGCCGGCCACCGCGACACCGTCGCGGTGGAGCTGCCCTACGGCCGCAAGCGGGCGCTGGAGATCGCCACCACCCTGGCGCTCGACCCCGAGATGCTGCTGCTCGACGAGCCCACCCAGGGCATGGGACACGAGGACGTCGGCAGGGTGGTGGAGCTGATCCGCCGCGTGGCCGCCGACCGCACCGTCCTCATGGTCGAGCACAACCTCTCGGTGGTGGCCGACCTCTGCCACACCATCACCGTCCTGCAGCGGGGCAGCATCCTGGCGGAGGGGCCCTACGCCGAGGTCTCCCGCAACCCCCAGGTCCTCGAGGCCTACATCGGAGTGGCCGAGTGATCGCCAACCCGCCGCCGGTCGAGTTCCTGCGGGTCACCGACCTGCACGCCTTCTACGGCGAGTCGCACATCCTCCACGGCATGGACTTCCGCGTGAACCGCGGCGAGGTGGTGACGCTGCTGGGGCGGAACGGCTCGGGCCGGACCACCACGTTGAAGGCCATCCTCGGGCTGGTCGGCAAGCGCACCGGGTCGGTGATGGTGAACGGCCGGGAGACGGTGGGGATGCAGCCCCACAAGATCGTGCAGCTGGGCATCGGCTACTGCCCCGAGGAGCGCGGCATCTTCGCCAGCCTCAGCGCCGAGGAGAACCTCACCCTGCTGCCGCCGGTGGGCAGCGGCGGGATGACGGTGGACGAGCTCTACGCCATGTTCCCGAACCTCCAGGAGCGGCGGAAGAGCCCCGGGAGCCGCCTCTCCGGCGGCGAGCAGCAGATGCTGGCCATGGCCCGCATCCTGCGGGTCGGGGCCCGGCTGCTGCTGCTCGACGAGATCACCGAGGGGCTGGCGCCGGTCATCGTCCAGGCCCTGGGCCGGGCGGTGCGCACCCTGAAGGAGAAGGGCTTCACCGTGGTCCTGGTGGAGCAGAACTTCCGGTTCGCCTCGAAGCTGGCGGACCGGCACTACGTGGTGGAGCACGGGCGGATCGTCGACACCTTCGCGCACGACGAACTCGAGAGGAGCATGGACAAGCTGCAGAGCTACCTGGGCGTCTAGCAGGCAACCCCGAGCAGGAGGCATCCCATGAAGAGAGTGGCATCCAGCCTGATGATGGCCGCACTGCTGTCCCTCCCGGCCGCCGGACGCGCCGCCGACAAGATCTCCGACGGCGTCGTGAAGATCGGCGTCCTCACCGACATGACCGGCTTCTACTCCGACCTCTCCGGGCCCGGCTCGGTGCTGGCGGTGAAGATGGCGGTGCACGACTTCGGCGGGAAGGTGCTGGGCAAGCCCATCGAGGTGATCTCCGCCGACCACCAGAACAAGGCCGACATCGCCTCGACCATCGCCCGCAAGTGGTTCGACGAGGACAAGGTCGACGTCATCATGGACCTGCCCAACAGCGGCACCGCCTTCGCGGTGATGCCGGTGGCGGCGGAGAAGAAGAAGCTCACCATCCTCTCCACGGCGGCCACCACCTCGATCACCGGCGACAAGTGCACCGCCTACAACATCCACTACACCTACAACAACTGGATGCTGGCCAACGGCACCGGCCGCGAGGTGGTGAAGTCCGGCGGCAACACCTGGTTCTTCATCACCGCCGACTACGTCTTCGGCAAGTCGCTGGAGGAGGACACCGCCAACGTGGTGAAGGCGGCCGGCGGCAAGGTGCTCGGCTACGCGCGCCACCCGCAGAACAGCTCCGACTTCTCCAGCTACCTGCTCCAGGCCCAGGCCTCCGGCGCCAAGGTGATCGGCATGGCCAACGCCGGCGGCGACACCATCAACACCATCAAGCAGGCCAAGGAGTTCGGCATCACCCCGAAGCAGACCCTGGCCGGCCTGCTGGTCTTCATCTCCGACATCCACAGCCTCGGGCTGGAGACCGCCAAGGGCATGTACCTGACCACCTCCTTCTACTGGGACTACGACGACCAGACCCGCGCCTGGTCGAAGAAGTTCCAGAACCACCCGGACAACGCCAAGAAGGCGATGCCGACCATGACCCAGGCCGGCCTCTACTCGGCGACGATGCACTACCTGCAGGCCATCAAGGCGGTGGGCACCGACCAGGCCGAGCCGGTCATCGCCAGGATGAAGGCCGTCCCGGTGAACGACTTCTTCGCGCGCCACGGCGTCATCGGCCCGGACGGCCTCCACCGCCACGACGCCTTCCTGGTCCAGGTGAAGAGCCCGGCCGAGTCGAAGTACCCCTGGGACTACTACAAGATCATCAAGAAGATCCCGGCCGCCGAGGCCTTCCCCTCGGTCGCGGCCCAGGGCTGCCCGCTGGCGGTGAAGAAGTAGCGAAGCCGGCACGGAGGAGGAGGGATGCAGGCGCTCTTCGGACAGCTGCTCGTCGGGCTCATCAACGGCTCGTTCTACGCGCTGCTGTCGCTCGGGCTGTCGATCATCTTCGGGCTGGTCAACGTCGTGAACTTCGCCCACGGGGCGATGTACATGACCGGGGCCTTCTTCGCCTGGATCGGCCTCTCCTCCCTGGGGATCGGCTACTGGCCCTCCCTCCTCCTCTCGCCCCTGGCGGTGGGCCTGCTCGGCGTGGCCGTGGAGCGGACCATGCTGCGCAGGCTCTACCAGCTCGACAACCTCTACGGGCTGCTCTTCACCTTCGGCCTGACCCTGATCGTCGAGGGGCTCTTCCACCACCAGTACGGCAACTCCGGGAACTCCTTCCCGGTGCCGGAGGCGCTCCAGGGCGGCTCCAACCTGGGCTTCATGTACCTGCCCCGCTACCGGGCCTGGGTGGTGCTGGTGTCGGTGGCGGTCTGCTTCGCCAGCTGGTTCGTGATCGAGCGCACCAAGCTCGGGGCCTACCTGCGGGCCGGCACCGAGAACCCGAAGCTGCTGCAGGCCTTCGGCGTCAACGTGCCGCTGATGATGACGCTGACCTTCGGCTTCGGCGTGGCCCTGGCCGGCTTCGCCGGCGTCATGGCCGCGCCCATCTACCAGGTGACGCCCTCGATGGGCTCCGGGCTGATCATCGTGGTCTTCGCGGTGGTGGTGATCGGCGGCATGGGCTCGATCCTCGGCTCGATCGTCACCGGGATCGGGCTGGGCCTGGTGGAGGGGCTCACCAAGTACCTCTACCCGCAGGCCGCCTCGACGGTGGTCTTCGCCATCATGGCGGTCGTGCTGCTGATCCGGCCGGCCGGCCTCTTCGGGAGGGAGAAGTGAGCACGCCCGACGGCGTCCAGGAGAGCCGCGCCGCCTGGCGCCTGGGCATCATCACCCCCCGGCGCAAGCGGATCTTCTTCGGGCTCCTGGTGGTCCTGGGGCTGGTGCTGCCCTACCTGGTCTACCCGGTGTTCCTCATGAACGTGCTCTGCATGGCGCTCTTCGCCAGCGCGTTCAACCTGCTGCTCGGCTACACCGGCCTGCTCTCCTTCGGCCACGCCGCCTTCCTGGGCACCGCCGGCTACGTCACCGGCTGGCTGCTCCGGTCGGTGGGGCTCCCGGTCGAGCTGGGGGTGCTGGCCGGGACCGCGGTCGCCACCGTGCTGGGGTGGGCCATCGGGGCGCTGGCCATCCGCCGCTCCGGCATCTACTTCGCGATGATCACCCTGGGCTTCGCCCAGATGATCTACTTCCTGGCGGTCCAGCTGCCCTTCACCGGCGGCGAGGACGGCCTGCAGGGCATCCCCCAGGGCAAGGCGCTCGGCTTCGTGCCGCTGCACAACCCCTACGCCCTCTACTACTTCGTCTTCGCGATCTTCGCCCTGGGCTTCGCCGTCATCTACCGGACCATCCACTCCCCGTTCGGCCACGTGCTGCGCTCCATCCGCGAGAACGAGGCGCGGGCGCTGTCGCTGGGCTACGACGTGGAGCGGTACAAGCTCGTGGCCTTCGTCATCTCCGCCGGGCTGGCCGGGCTGGCGGGCTCGACCAAGGCGCTGGTGCTCCAGTTCGTCACCCTCACCGACGTCCACTGGCACAAGTCGGGGGAGGTGGTGCTGATGACGCTGCTCGGCGGCATGGGCACGGTGATGGGCCCCTCGGTGGGCGCGCTCCTGGTGGTGGCGATGGAGAACTACCTCACCGGCTTCGGCGACTGGGTCACGGTGATCGTCGGGACGGTGTTCGTGGCCGGGGTGCTCGCCTTCCGGCGCGGCATCGTCGGCGAGGCGCTGCACCTCGCCCGCAACTTCCCCTTCTGACCGGGCCGCCGGCCCGGGGAGGCCCGCATGTCCAGGTCCCTCGAGAATCGCGTCGCCTTCGTCACCGGGGCCGCCGGAGGCATCGGCCTGCAGGTCTGCCGCGACCTGGCCAGGGAGGGGGCGGCGGTGTTCCTCTCCGACCTCCACCCCGCGGCGGTGGACGAGGCGGTGGGCCGCCTGCGCGCCGAGGGGCTGGAGACCTTCGGCGCGCCCTGCGACGTGACCCGCGAGGAGCAGCTGGTCGCCGCCCTCGACGCCGCGGCGGCGCGCCGGGGGCCCGTCGACGTCCTGGTGAACAACGCCGGGATGCAGCACGTGGACCCCATCGAGAGCTTCCCCACCGCCAAGTTCGAGCAGCTCCTGAAGATCATGCTGGTGGCCCCCTTCATCGCCACCAAGCGGGTCTTCCCGGCCATGAAGGCCCGGAGGTGGGGGCGGATCGTCAACGTCGCCTCGATCAACGGCCTGGTCGGCTTCGCCGGGAAGGCCGGCTACAACTCGGCGAAGCACGGCCTGCTCGGGCTCACCAAGGTGGCGGCGCTCGAGGGGGCGCCCCACGGGATCACCGTCAACGCCATCTGCCCCGGCTACGTGGACACCCCGCTGGTGCGCAACCAGCTCGGCGACCTGGCGCGCACCCGCAACGTCCCGCTGGAGAAGGTGCTGGAGGAGGTCATCTACCCGCTGGTGCCCATGCGCCGGCTGCTCTCGGTCGAGGACGTCTCGGCCTACGTCCTCTTCGTCGTCGGCGAGCGGGCCGGCGGCATCACCGGCGTGCCGCTGATCGTGGACGGCGGTTACACCGCCCAGTGATCGGGGCCGGAGCGGCCCGGTGCGCATCGGCGTCCCCCGCGAGACCGCCCCCGGCGAACGGCGCGTGGCGCTGGTGCCGGAGGTGGTGGCGCGGCTGGCGAAGGCCGGCCACGCGGTGGTGGTGGAGGCCGGGGCCGGCGCCGCCGCCGGCTTCCCCGACGCCGCCTACGCCGCCGCCGGTGCCTCGCTCTCGCCGGGCGCGGCGGAGCCGCTGGGGGCCGGCCTGGTGCTCAAGGTGCGGCGCCCCTCGCCGGCCGAGGCCGAGGAGCTGACCGAGGGGGCGGCGCTGGCGGCCTTCCTCGCCCCCGGCCAGGACGCGGCGCTGGCGGCGATCCTGGCCCGGCGGCGCGTCACCGCCTTCGCCATGGAGTGGGTGCCGCGCACCACCCGCGCCCAGGCGCTCGACGCCCTCTCCTCGCAGGCGACCCTGGCCGGGTACCTGTCGGTGATCCTCGGCGCGGCGGCCATGACCCGCATCCTCCCCATGCTCACCACCGCCGCCGGGACGCTGGCGCCGGCCCGCTGCTTCGTGGCCGGGGCGGGCGTGGCCGGCCTCCAGGCCATCGCCACCGCGCGGCGGCTGGGCGCGGTGGTCTCGGCCTTCGACGTGCGCCCGGCGGTGGCGGAGCAGGTCCGGTCCCTGGGCGCGGCCTTCCTCGAGGTCCCCCGGGCAGCCGCCGAGGGGGCGGGCGGCTACGCCGCCGAGCTGGCGGAGGGCCAGCGGCGGCGCGTCGCCGAGGCCCTGGCCCGCCACCTGCCCGCCCAGGACCTGGTGATCACCACCGCCCAGGTCCCGGGCCGGCCGGCGCCGCTGCTGGTCACCGAGGAGATGGTGCGGTCGATGCGGCCGGGGAGCGCCGTGGTGGACCTCGCCGCCGAGGGCGGCGGGAACTGCGCCTGCACCCGGCCCGGAGAGACCGTGGAGGTGGGCGGCGTGGCGGTGCTCGGGCCGCTCGACCTGCCCTCGCGCCTCCCCACCCACGCCAGCCAGATGTACGCCCGGAACCTGCTCGCCCTCGTCGAGGTCGTGGCGGCGGAGGGGAGGCTGGTCTTCGACCCGGCCGACGAGATCGCCGGCGCCATGGCCCTCACCCACGCCGGCGAGATACGCCGGAGGTAGGATTCGCCGATGGCCGGCGGCGCCACGCAGCTCGTCGAGATCTACGTCTTCGTCCTCGCCGGGTTCGTCGGCTTCCTGGTCATCACCCGGGTGCCGCCGCTCCTGCACACCCCGCTGATGAGCGCCACCAACGCCATCAGCGGCATCTCGCTGGTGGGGTCGCTGGCGGCGGCCGGGGCGGGCCACTCGGCGCTGACCACGGCGCTGGGCACGGTGGCGGTGGCGGCGGCGACCGTGAACGTCGTCGGCGGATTCCTCATCACCGACCGGATGCTGAAGATGTTCCGGCGCGGCGGCCCGGCCGCCCCCCGGGAGAAGGGCGCGACGGGCGGGGAGGGCGCCGGGGGCGGGCAGGGCGGGGAGCCCGGGAAGGGCGGGAAGTCCGGGGCGGGCGGGGAGCGGGCGTGATCCGCACCCTGGTCATCCAGGGCAGCTACCTGGCCGCCTCGGTCTTCTTCATCCTCGGCCTGCGGAGCCTGACCCGGCCCGACAGCGCCCGCCGCGGCATGCAGCAGGCGGCGGTGGGCATGCTGCTGGCGGTGGTGGGCACGCTGCTGCACCACGAGATCGTCGAGTACCGCTGGATCCTGGTCGGCCTCGGGGTGGGGGCGGTGGCCGGCTACCCGATGGGCATGTGGGTGCCGATGACCGCCATGCCCCAGCGCATCGCCGCCAGCCACCTCTTCGGCGCCCTGGCCGCCACGCTGGTCGGCGTCGCCGAGTTCGCCAAGCTCGGCTTCGGGGCGCAGGTGCCGCGCCCGCTGATGGCGGCGCTGGGCTTCGAGGTGCTCTTCGGGGCCCTCACCGTCACCGGGAGCTTCCTGGCCTTCGCCAAGCTCCAGGAGCTGCTGCCCGGCGCCCCCATCACCTTCCGGGGCCAGAACGCCCTGAACGCGCTGCTCTTCGCCGCGGCGCTCGGGATCTTCGGCTGGCTGGTCCACGACCCGGGCTCGCCGCGGGCCTTCGCCCTGCTGGTGGCGCTGGCCCTGGCCATCGGCCTCTCGGTGGTGCTGCCCATCGGCGGCGCCGACATGCCGGTGGTGATCTCGCTGTTGAACAGCTACGCCGGCCTCGCCTCCGCGGCCACCGGCTTCGCCATCGGCAACGACGTGCTCATCATCGCCGGCGCGCTGGACGGCGCCTCGGGCTTCATCCTCTCGGTGATCATGTCGCGGGCCATGAACCGCTCCTTTCGCAACGTGCTGTTCGGGGCCTTCGGCTCGCCGCAGGCGGCCGCGGCGCGGGGGGCCGCCGGGCTCGCGGTCCGCGCCATCACCGCCGAGGACGCGGCCGTCCGGCTGGCCTGGGCCCGCAGCGTCATCGTGGTGCCGGGCTACGGCCTGGCGGTGGCCCAGGCGCAACACCAGATCAAGGAGCTGGCCGACCTCATCGAGCGGAACGGCGGCGAGGTGCGCTACGCCATCCACCCGGTGGCCGGGCGCATGCCCGGCCACATGAACGTGCTCCTCGCCGAGGCCGACGTCCCCTACGAGAAGCTGAAGGAGATGGAGGAGGTGAACCCCGCGTTCCCGGCCTGCGACGTCGCCCTGGTGGTGGGAGCCAACGACGTGGTGAACCCCGCCGCCCGCAGCGACCCGGCGAGCCCCATCTACGGAATGCCCATCCTCGACGTGGACCGGGCGAAGAGCGCCATCGTCCTCAAGCGCTCGATGGGCCCCGGCTTCGCCGGGATCGAGAACCCGCTCTTCACCGCGGAGCGGACCTCGATGCTCTTCGGCGACGCCAGGGAGTCGCTGCGGCGGCTGGTGGAGCTGGTGAAGCAGGCCTGACCGGGGCGCGGCCCCGAGGGGCTGGGCGCGGCGCCCGCCCGTTGATACCGTCGGGGGGTGGAGAACCGGGGACTGGTGCTCACGGGGGGAGGGGCGAGGGCCGCCTACCAGGCGGGGGCGATCCGGGCGGTGTCCGAGATCGCCGGGCCGGGACCGAGCCCCTTCAACGTCATCACCGGGGTGTCGGCCGGCGCGGTGAACGGGGTCTCGCTGGCGGCCGGCGCCGAGGACTTCCGCAACGCCGCGGGCCGGGTCGGCGACCTCTGGCTGGCGCTCCAGCCGGGGAAGATCTACCGGACCGACACCCGGCGGATGCTGGGGGTCGGCGGCCGCTGGCTCAAGGAGCTGACCGTCGGCGGGCTGCTCGGGGCCAGCGACATCAACTACCTGCTCGACACCTCGCCGCTGCGCGAGTTCCTGCGGGCCCACCTGCCGGTGCCGCGGATGCGGCGCCACATCCGCAGCGGCGTGCTGCGGGGAGTGGCGGTGTCGGCCACCAACTACGGGGACGGCACCGCGGTGACCTTCTTCGACGGCGCCCCGGACATCGCCCCCTGGGCGCGGGCCATCCGCGTCGGGGTCCGGGAGCGCATCCACATCGAGCACGTCATGGCCTCGGCGGCCATCCCGGTCTTCTTCCCGCCGGTGAAGCTCCGGGGGATGTGGTTCGGCGACGGCTGCGTCCGGCTGCTCTCGCCGCTCTCGCCCGCCGTCCACCTGGGCGCCACGCGCATCCTGGCCATCGGCGTGCGCCACCGCCCCGATCCCTCGGGCCGGCGGGCGGCTCCGGGCCTGCCCATCTCGCAGATCGCCGGGCTCCTGCTGAACGCCGTCTTCCTCGACTCGCTGGAGGGGGACGTGGAGCGGCTGGAGCGGATGAACCGGACCCTCCAGCTGGTGCCGCCCGGGGCCCGCGACAAGATGCTCGACCCGCTCCGCCAGATCCCCATCCTGGTGCTGCGGCCGTCGCGCGACCTCGGGGAGCTGGCCGCCGACCAGGTCCAGCGCTTCCCCGGCATGCTGCGCTACCTCCTCAAGAGCATCGGCGCCTCCGGCGACGGGGGCTCGGACCTGCTCAGCTACCTGGCCTTCGAGCCGGTCTACGTGTCGCGCTGCATCAACCTCGGCTACGAGGACACGATGGCGCGCCGGGCCGAGGTGGAGGCCTTCCTGGCCGACGCGCCGGCGCGGGCCGGAGCCGCCTGAGCGGCCGGAGGGCCACCCGCGCGGGCGGTTGTGGCGGCGGGGAGAGGGGCGCTACGCTCCCGCCATGCCAAAGGTGACGCAGCTCTCCGCCTGGGTCGAGAACCGCCCGGGGATGCTCGGCCAGGTGGCCGACGCCCTGGGCGCGAAGAAGGTGGACATCCGCGCCTTCCTGGCCACGGTCATGGGCGGCCGCGGCTTCGTGCGGGTGGTGGTGGACCGGCCCAAGGCGGCGCGGAAGGTCTTCGCCGCCCACGGCTGGAAGACCACCGAGGACGAGGTGGTCGAGGTGACCATCGGCGACAAGCCCGGCGCGCTCGGCCGGGTCGCCGACCGCCTCGGGGCCGCCGGGGTGAACATCGAGTACGCCTACCTGGGCACGCCGGGGCGGCCGGGCAAGGTGAACCTCTACCTGGCGGTGCGGGACGTGAAGGGGGCGCTCCGGGCCCTGCGCAAGTAGGGCGCGACGCCCGGTGGATTTCGGATACCATGCGCGGCGGCCGGCTCCCGGGACCCCGGGCGACGCCTGCCGCGACCACGCTGGAGGAACCATGTCCTATCGACGCCTGCTGCCCGCCGCCCTGGCCCTGGCCCTCGCGCTGCCCGCGGGAGCCGCGGAGCTCACCGGAACCCTGAAGAAGGTCAAGGAGAGCGGGACCATCACCCTCGGCCACCGCGAGTCCTCGATCCCCTTCTCCTACTACGACGACCAGCAGCACGTGATCGGCTACTCGCAGGAGTTCATGCTGCACGCCGTCGACGCCGTGAAGAAGGACCTGAAGCTCGCCAAGCTGGACGTGAAGCTGCTCCCGGTCACCTCCCAGAACCGCATCCCGCTGGTCGAGAACGGCACGGTGGACCTGGAGTGCGGCTCCACCACCAACAACCTGGAGCGCCAGAAGCAGGTGGACTTCTCCACCACCATCTTCGTCATCGGCACCCGCCTGCTGGTGCGCAAGGACTCGGGCATCAAGGACTTCCCCGACCTCGCCGGCAAGAACGTGGTGACCACCGCCGGCACCACCTCGGAGCGCCTGCTGCGCAAGTACAACGAGGAGCACAAGCTGGGGATGAAGATCATCAGCGCCAAGGACCACGGCGAGAGCTTCCTGACGCTGGAGACCGGCCGGGCGGCCGCCTTCATGATGGACGACGCCCTGCTCTACGGCGAGCTGGCCAAGGCCAAGCGGCCCGGCGACTGGGTGGTGGTGGGCAAGCCCATGTCCCGCGAGGCCTACGGCTGCATGCTGCGCAAGGGCGACGCCCCCTTCAAGAAGGTGGTGGACGCCGCCATCACCAGGCTCATGACCTCGGGCGAGGCCGCGAAGATCTACGCGAAGTGGTTCCAGCACCCGGTGCCGCCCAAGGGGCTGAACCTGAACTTCCCGCTCTCCGACGACATGAAGGCGCTCTTCGCGCACCCCAACGACAAGGCGCTGGACTAGGCCGTCCCCGGCCGCCGCGTGAACTACCACTGGAACTGGGGCGTCTTCCTCGCCCGCACGCCCAGCGGGGAGAGCACCTACCTCGGCTGGCTGCTCCAGGGGCTCTGGTGGACGGTGGCCCTGTCGCTGGCCGCCTGGGCCCTGGCGCTGCTGCTGGGCACGATCTTCGGGGTCCTGAGGACCGTGCCCGGCCGGTGGCTCCCGGGCCTGGGCGCCGCCTACGTCGAGCTGTTCCGCAACGTGCCGCTGCTGGTCCAGCTCTTCAGCTGGTACTTCGTGATGCCCGAGCTGCTGCCGCGGGCCTGGGGCGACGCCATCAAGCAGCTGGACCCGATGCTGCAGCAGTTCCTGGCCGCCTGGCTGTGCCTGGGCACCTTCACCGCGGCGCGGGTCGCCGAGCAGGTGCGCGCGGGGATCGGCTCGCTGCCCCGCGGCCAGCGCGCCGCCGGCCTGGCGCTCGGGCTCACGCTCCCCCAGACCTACCGGCACGTGCTGCTGCCCATGTCCTTCCGCATCATCGTGCCGCCGCTCACCTCGGAGTTCCTGAACGTCTTCAAGAACTCGGCGGTGGCCTCGACCATCGGGCTCATCGAGCTGTCGCGCCAGAGCCAGCAACTGGTGGACTACACCGCCCAGCCCTACGAGGCCTTCATCGCCGTGACCCTGCTCTACCTGCTGGTGAACGTGGTGGTGATGGGCGGGATGCGCTGGGTGGAGTCGCGGTCGCGGGTCCCCGGCTTCATCGGGTCGAAGTGAGGGCTCCGTGTACGACTTCGACTGGAGCTCGATCCCCGGCGCCCTGCCCATCCTGGCCAGCGGCGCGCTCATCACCCTGAAGATCACCGCCACCGCCATCGTCGTCGGCATCCTCTGGGGGACGTTGCTGGCGGTGGCGCGGATGTCGGGCCGCTCCTGGCTGGCCTGGCCGGCGGCGGCCTACGTGAACCTGTTCCGCTCCGTGCCGCTGGTGATGGTGATCCTCTGGTTCTACCTCATCGTCCCGCAGCTGCTGCGGCGGGGGCTCGACATCCCCGCCTCCTACGACATCCGCATGGCCTCGGGGCTGGTGGCCTTCGCCCTGTTCGAGTCGGCCTACTACTCGGAGATCATCCGCGCCGGCATCCAGAGCGTGTCCAAGGGGCAGGTGTCGGCGGCGCTGGCGCTGGGGATGACCGGCGGGCAGGCGATGCGGCTGGTGGTGCTGCCCCAGGCCTTCCGCAACATGGTGCCGCTGCTGCTCACCCAGGCCATCATCCTCTTCCAGGACACCTCGCTGGTGTACGTCATCGGCCTCGCCGACTTCTTCGGCTCCGCCTACAAGGTCGGCGACCGGGACGGGCGGCTGGTCGAGCTGCTGCTCTTCGCCGGGTTCCTCTACTTCCTCGCCTGCTTCGGCGCCTCGGTCCTGGTCCGCCGGCTGCAGCGGAGGGTGGCCGCGTGATCCGCTTCCGCGACGTCTCCAAGTGGTACGGCAGCTTCCAGGTGCTCGACGCCTGCAACCTCGAGGTGAACAAGGGCGAGGTGGTGGTGGTCTGCGGCCCCTCCGGCTCCGGGAAGTCCACGCTCATCAAGTGCGCCAACGGGCTGGAGCCCTTCCAGAAGGGGGAACTGACGGTGGACGGCATCTCGGTGGGCGCCCGGGGCACGAACCTCCCGAAGCTGCGCGCCCGGGTGGGGATGGTGTTCCAGCACTTCGAGCTCTTCCCGCACATGTCGATCCGGGACAACCTGGCGCTGGCGCAGGTGAAGGTGCTGGGGCGCGGGCGCGACGAGGCGGTGGCCAAGGGGCTCAAGCTCCTCGACCGCGTCGGGCTCGCCGCCCAGGCCGGGAAGTTCCCGGGCCAGCTCTCCGGCGGGCAGCAGCAGCGGGTGGCCATCGCCCGGGCGCTGGCGATGGACCCGATCTGCATGCTCTTCGACGAGCCCACCTCGGCCCTCGACCCGGAGATGATCAACGAGGTGCTCGAGGTCATGGTCGAGCTGGCCCGGGAGGGCATGACCATGATGTGCGTGACCCACGAGATGGGCTTCGCCCAGAAGGTCGCGCACCGGGTGGTCTTCATGGACCAGGGGCGCATCGTCGAGGACGCCCCCAAGGCCGAGTTCTTCGGCACGCCGCGCTCCGAGCGGGCGCAGCTCTTCCTCTCGAAGATCCTGCACCACGTCTGACGGGCGCGGACCGGCGCTCTCCCCCCGCGGGCGCGGGGGGAGAGGGAGAGGCTCGCCACCTCTCAGTGCGCGGCCGGCTTCGCCTGCTCCGCCTGGAACCAGGCGTGCTCCGGGCGCGCCAGGATCCGCTCGATGACCGCGTTCACGGCGTCGGCCTTCGCCTTCTCGCCGCGCGCCGCGGCGTGGGCCGCGATCTCCCGCGCCTGCGGGATGAGCTTCACGTAGAAGTCCTCGGCCACCTCGAACATCCCGTGCCAGTGGGCGTAGTCCGGCGCCATCATCGAGGCGCCGTGGCGGGCCCGCCGCCCCTCGTGGTGCCAGAGGAGGTACCAGGTCCACTCGATCTCCTCGTCGAACTCCCGCCTGGTCAGCAGCCCCTGCTTGCGGAGCTCGGCCATGAGCTGGAGCCCCGGCTTGGCGAACTTCTCGTCGTAGAGCTGCACGAAGTCGTCGTAGCCGGCGTAGAAGGCGTCCACGTAGGGCGGCGTGTGGCAGACGGTGCAGGCCTGCTTCATCCGCTCGCGCTTCTGCTGCCAGGTGTCGACCACCAGCGCCTTGCGCTTCACCGGGTCGGTCTCGGTGACCACATTGCGGTCGGCGTCGGTGTCCATCACCAGGGAGACCGGCGGCCGGTTGGTCCAGGAGATGCGCTCGCCGATGTCGTGGGTCACCTTGCCGCCGTTCACGTTGGCGGAGACGTGGCAGCTGGCGCAGGTGGGGGCGGCCGTGTAGTCCTTGCCGAGGACCCAGGAGCGGGCGTCCAGGTTCATCTTGTCCTTCTGGTCGCGGTAGGCGATGCCGTGCTTCGACTCCTCGTAGATCTCCTTCTGCGGGTGGTCGGGGCCGAGGTGGCACTTGCCGCAGGACTCCGGCTGCCGGGCCCGCCGCGCCGAGAAGTCGTGGCGGCTGTGGCAGGCGGCGCAGCTCCCGCGCGAGCCGTCCAGGTTGAGGCGGCCGATGCCGGTGTTGGGCCAGCTGCCGGGGAGCAACACCGGCTTGCCGTCGCCGTCGCGGACGATGCGCTCCACCGCCGCCTGGACCGTGGGCTTGCCGTCCGGTCCGGGCTTCAGGTCGTCGACCGTGACCTGGCCGCCGTCCCTGGCCTGGAGCGCCACCTTGCCGCCGTGGCACTGCTGGCAACCCTGCTGGGCGCTGGCCAGGCCGTTCACCATCCCCATCGACCGGCCCGGCGTGGGGGACTGGGGCGGGAAGGGCGCGCGCGAGCCCTCGGCGATCTCCGCCAGGAAGTTGTCGAGCGAGGCCAGGATGTTCCCGGCCTTGGCGTGGTGGCTGCGCTCGAACTCGACGTCCTCCTGCCGGTGGCAGCGGGCGCAGTCGCGCGGCGTCACCACCGTCGCCACCAGCTCGCCGTAGTGCTCGAAGGCGTCCGGGTCCCCCTTCTCGGCCCGGTGGCACTCGAAGCACCCGACGCCCCTGGCGGCGTGGCGGCTCCCGCGCCACTCGCCGACGATGCCCGGCGTGCTCATGTCGTGGCAGGTGACGCAGCTCTCGGAGCGCCCGGCGGCGGCCGCCCTGGCCTTGGGCCGAGGCGTGGCGGCGCTCGCCGAGGCGAGGAGGAGCGGTGCGGCGAGTGCGGCCGCGAGTGCGGCGCGGGGCAAGGTCATGGATCCCTCCGGCGGGCGCGTGGGTGCGCTCGCCGGCATGGTGCCCCAGCCGCGCGCGCTCGTGGGGGGCCCTGACGGGGCCCCGTGCCCGGCCTCACCCCGCCCGGAGGTCGAAGGTGACGCGGAAGATGCCGTCGGCCTCGGGCCCGTGGACGGCGGCGCCCAGGTGCCGGGCCAGGGCCAGCATGGGGGCGTTGTCGCCCAGGACCTCCCCCTCCAGCACCCGGGTGCCGCGCCCGCGGGAGTAGGCGAGCATCTTCCGCATCAGCAGCGAGGCGATGCCCCGCCGCTTCTGGTCGGACCGGACCACCACCGAGAACTCGGCCGCGTCGTTGTCCGGGTCGGCCACCGCCCGCACCACCCCCAGCGTCTCCTCGCGCCCGTCCGGGCCGGGAACGGTGGCGATGAAGGCCATCTCGCGGTCGTAGTCGATCTGGGTGAGGCGGGCCATCTCGGTGTGGGTGAGGCCGGGGATGAAGTGGAAGAAGCGGAAGCGGATGTCCTCGGGGGTGAGGCGGGAGATGAAGTCGTCGTGCGACGGCTCGTCCTCGGGCCGGACCGGCCGCAGCACCGCCTCCTGCCCGTCGCCCAGCCGCACCCGCTCCTCCAGCCGCTGCGGGTAGGGGCGGATGGCGAGCCGGTCCTCGGCCGCGCCGGCCGCCGTCACCCGCAGGTAGGCGTCGACCGCCACCACGCCCCGCTCGTCGGCGAGCAGCGGGTCCACGTCCAGCTCCACGATCTCGGGCAGGTCCACCACCAGCTGCGAGACCTTGACCAGGGCCAGCGCCAGCGCCTCGCGGTCGGCGGCCGGCCGGGTGGGGCCCTGCTCCAGCAGCTCCGCCACCCGGGAGCGGGCGATCAGCTCGCGGGCCAGCGGCAGGTTGAGCGGCGGCAGGCCGACGCCGAAGTCCCGGGTGGCCTCGCCGGTGCGCGCCTCGCCGAAGAGGATGACCGGGCCGAAGAACGGGTCCACGGCCACGCCCACGAAGAGCTGGCGGGCGCGCGGCCGCGGCAGGTTGCGCTGCACGGTGAACCCGGTGAGCCGGGCGTCGGGGCGCCAGGTGGAGAGGTGGGAGAGCAGGTTGCGGGCCGCCGCCTCCACCGCCTCCGCCGTCTCCAGCGACACCGCCACCGCCCCCAGCTCGCGCTTGCGCCGGACGTCGGGGGAGCGGGCCGCCAGGTCCACCGGGAAGCCGATGCGGCGGGCCAGCGCCGCGGCCTGCTCGGGCGTGTCGGCGGTGTGGGCCTCGACCACCGGGAGGCCGTAGGCCGCCAGAACGGCCATGCGCTCGGGCGCCCGCAGGAAGTCGCGCCCCTCGTCGAGCGCCCCCCGGATCACCGCCCGCGCCGCCGCGGTGTCGGGCTGGAACTCGGCCGGCACCGAGGGCGGGGTCTGGATCAGGGCGTCGCGGTTGCGCTGCCAGGTGACGGTGAAGCGGAAGGCCCGCACCGCGTCGGCGGGGGTGTCGAAGGCGGCGACGCCCGCCTCCACCAGCAGCGAGCGGGCGGCGGCCAGCGTCTCGCCTCCCATCCAGCAGGCGAGCAGGGTGCAGGGGTGGCCGGCGGCGGCCTGGATCACCGCGCGGGCCGCCTCGGTGCTGCTCGCCAGCGCGCTGGGCGTGTGGATGGCGAGCACGGCGTCCAGCTCCCGGCTCTCCATCAGGATCCGCACCACCTCGGCGTAGCGCGCGCCGGGGGCGTCCACCTGGATGTCCACCGGGTTGCGCCCGTCCCAGCCCGGCACCGCGGCGCGGAGCCTCGCCGCGGTGGCCTCCGACAGCGCGGCCAGCCCCAGCCCGCCGGCGTAGAGCTCGTCGGCGGCCATCACCCCGGCGCCGCCGCCGTTGCTCACCACCGCCAGCCGCTCGCCGTGGCGCGGCCGGGCCCGGGCCAGCGTCCCCACCGCGCTGAACAGCTCCTCCAGCCGCTCCACCCGCAGGATGCCGGCCCGGCGCAGCGCGGCGTCGAGGACGGCGTCGGGCTCCACCAGCGAGAGGGTGTCGGCCGAGAGCGGCCCCCGCGCCCCGGGCCCGGGCGGCGGGCGCCGGCCGGCCTTGATGGCCAGCACCGGCTTGTTGCGGGCCGCGCCGCGGGCGGCGGCCATGAAGCGGCGCCGCTCCCGCAGCGACTCGATGTACAGGAGGATGGCGCGGGTGTCGGGGTCGCTGCCCAGGTAGTCCAGGGCCTCGCCGAAGCCGATGTCGGCGGCGTCGCCCAGGGAGATGAAGTGGGAGAAGCCGATGCGGCGCGGGTGGGCCCAGTCGAGCACCAGGGTCCCCATGGCGTCGGACTGGGAGACGAACCCCAGCTCCCCGGGGAGCGCCCGGACGCGGGAGAAGCTGGCGTCGAGCCCGAGGTGGGGCACCACCAGCCCCAGCGTGCCGCCGCCGAGGATCCGCATGCCGTGCGCCTTGGCGGCGGCCAGCATCCGGTCCTGGAGGGTCCGGCCGGAGGCGTCGCGGGTGGTGGCGAGCCCGCGGGCCACCACCACCGCCGCCCGGGTGCCGCGCGCCCCCAGCTCGTCCACCAGCGCCGGCACCGTCTCCGGGGGCGTGCAGAGGATGGCGACGTCGGGCGTGCGCGGCAGGCTGGCGATGTCGGGGTAGGTGAGCACCCCGGCCACCGAGTCGTGGCGGGGGTTCACCGGCATGATGGGGCCGACGAAGCCGCCGGAGAGCAGGTTGCGCATGATGACGCCGCCGACCCGCTGCGGCTTGTCGTTGGCGCCGACGACCGCCACCGAGCGGGGCCGGAACAGGCGCTCCAGGTAGGTGGTGCTCATGCGCGCCCAGTATAGGGCGAACCTCTCGCGGCCCCGGCGCGGAAGGCGGCCCCCGATCGCGACGCGTCGTCGCAAGGGGATCCCTTTGAATTCCGCCGCGCGGCCGGGTATAAATTGGTAATGGAGCACCGGAATACCGAGATGCCCGGCGTTCCCTTCGACATCCGGCCGGCGCGGGCGGCCGATCTGCAGACGGTGGTCTCCCTCGACGAGGAGACCACCGGCATCGCCAAGGTCGCCTACTGGAAGGACCGGCTGGAGCGGTACGCCGGCGGCCAGCCCGACCGCTACTTCCTCATCGCCGAGAAGGACGGGCGGCCCGCCGGCTTCATCGTCGGGGAGGTCCGGGCCTGGGAGTTCGGCTCGCCGCCCAGCGGCTGGATCTTCGCCATCAACGTGAACCGGGCCGCCCGCCAGGACGGCCTGGGCACGCTGCTCTTCGAGGCGGTCTGCGACCGCTTCCGGAGGTCCGGGGTGCGCCAGGTCCGCACCATGATCGCCAAGGAGGACAAGCTGGTGATGTCCTTCTTCCGCAGCCAGGGGATGATGGCCGGGCCGTTCATCGAGCTGGAGAAGGGGCTGGCGCCGTGAGGCTGCAGAAGGCCACCCGCTTCGCGCTCTACGCGGTGCTGGAGCTGGCCCGGGATCCGGAGCGGCAGTTCTCCGCCGGGGAGATCGCCGAGCGCTTCGAGATCTCCGGCCACCACCTCTCCAAGGTGCTGCGCACCCTGGGCCGGGCCGGGCTGGTCGAGGCGCTGCGCGGCGCCGGCGGCGGCTACCGTTTCCGCGGAAACCCCAAGCGCGTCACCCTGCTCGACGTCATCCAGCACTTCGAGCCGGTGGCCTCGCGCGACGCGGTCCGGGAGCCGGGCTCGCGCACGCCCGAGGGGCGGGCCCTGGGCCGGGTGATCGACGAGATCGACGACATCGCCCGGGCGACGCTCGGCTCCATCACCCTGGCCACCATGCGCAAGCTCATCGACCAGGACCGGCGCGAGGCGGCGGCCCGGCCCGCGGAGCGGCGCGCCCGCGCCGCGACCGAGTAGGGCCCGCCGTCCGGCGGGGCCGCCCCCGGCTCGCGGCGCCCGCCGGCGCCGGTCCCCGCCGTCCTACCGCTCCGCCGCCAGGCCGTGCAGGAAGAGCCGGTGGATGCGCTCGGCCATCTCCCCGGCGGAGAGCGGGCCGCTGCCCCGGAACCAGGTCTCGGTCCAGTTCAGCATGCCGAAGAGCAGCAGGGCGTAGGTCTTCTGCTGCGGCGGCCGGCCGCGCCGCAGCGCCGGGCTCACCTCGGCGAGCAGCGCGCCCACCCGCTCGATCATCCGGCGCTCGATCTCGACGATGGCCCGGTGCTGGCGCGGCGGCAGGAACTTCAGGTCGTACATCAGCACGGTGTTGGCGGCCCGGGCCGTCAGCGAGCGCCGCACCCAGGTGGCCACCAGGGCGCGGAGCCGCTCCTCGGGCGGCGCCTCCCGGGCCAGCACCTCCTCCAGGGCGGCCAGGTTGCCCCCGGCGTGGTCCCGGATGATGGCGAAGAGCACGTCCTCCTTGGACGGGAAGTAGTGGTACAGCATCGACTTGGTGGCGCCGCAGGCGCGGGCCACGTCCGCCAGCTTGGCGTTCGCGTAGCCGATGCGCGCGAAGAGCGCCGCCGCCGCGTCCAGGATCGCCTGCCGCTTGTCGCCGTAGTCCTCCGCCTGGGGCCTGGCCATGCCGCTCCTCCCGTCATTAGTAGACCGACGCGTCGGTCTATGATACGGTGCTTCCCGTCTCCGGCCAAGTGCCTTCACCACCGGCCCCGCGGCGGGGCCCCAGGGAGCGCGGATGTTCTCGAGCAGCGAGGAGCTGGAGTCCCTCCGCGCCACCGTCCGGCGGGTGGCGCGGGAGCGCATCGGCCCGCGGGCCGCGGCCCTCGACGCCGGCGGCGGGCCGGACCCGGAGGTGGAGGGGCTGCTCTGGGAGCTGGGGCTGATGACGCTCACCTTCCCGCCGGAGCACGGGGGCGTCGAGCGGGACCAGGGCACGGCGCTGTGCACCGCGGTCGAGGAGATCGCCGCGGCCTGCGCCTCCACGGCGCTGCTGCTCGTGATCCAGGCGGTGGGGAGCTTCCCCATCCTCCACGGCGCCCGGCGCGAGCTCCTGGAGCGGCTGCTGCCCCGGATGGCCGGGGGGCGGGAGCTGGTCGCCTACCTGGTCACCGAGCCGGGCGCCGGCTCCGACGTGGGCGGCCTGCGCACCACCGCGGTGCGCGACGGCGGCGAGTGGGTCCTCACCGGCACCAAGTGCTTCGCCACCAACGGCGCGCGGGCCGGGATCTACACGGTGCTGGCGCGGACCTCGGCGGCGCCGGGGCGAGAGGGCCTCTCCTTCTTCGCCGTGGACCGGGACTCGCCGGGCGTCTCCATCGGCAAGATCGAGAAGAAGCTGGGGCAGCGGGGCTCCAACACCGCCGAGGTGATCCTCGACGGGGTGCGGATCCCGGCCGGGAACCTGCTCGGCGAGGAGGGGAAGGGCTTCCTGCTCGCCATGAAGGACTTCGACATGTCCCGGCCGGCGGTGGGGGCGCAGGCGCTGGGCATCGCCGAGGGGGCGCTGGCCGAGATGATCGGCCACGCGCGGCAGCGCAGGACGTTCGGGGAGCCGCTCGCCTCCCACCAGATGATCCAGCAGATCCTGGCCGACGGCGCGACGCTGGTGGAGGCGGCGCGCGGCCTGGTGTACCGGGCCGCCCACCTGTACGACCGCGGCGAGCGGAACACCAAGCTGGCCTCGATGGCCAAGGTGTTCGCCTCCGACGCCGCCATGCGCGTCACCACCGACGCCATCCAGGTGCTGGGCGGCTACGGCTACATGCAGGACTACCCGGTGGAGCGGATGTTCCGCGACGCCAAGCTGACGCAGATCTTCGAGGGGGCGAACCAGATCCAGCGGCTGGTGATCGCCCGCGAGCTGCTCCGCGAGGCCCGCTGACGGAGAGGAGCCGAGCCGTGGACTTCCAGGACATCCTGTACGTGAAGCAGGGCGGGGTCGCCACCATCACCATCAACCGGCCGGCCAAGCACAACGCCTGCGCGCCGGGCACGGTGCTGGAGCTCACCCAGGCGCTCACCGACGCCTGGGTGGACGATGCCGTCGGGGTGGTGGTCCTCACCGGGGCCGGCGAGAAGGCCTTCTGCACCGGCGGCGACCAGTCGGTGCGGGAGAAGGGCGGCTACCGCGGCACCGTCGCCGCGCTCCCGCTCGAGGTGGCCTGGCAGCAGGTGACCACCCTGATCCGCGGCATCCCCAAGCCGGTGATCGCCCGCGTCAACGGCTACGCCATCGGCGGCGGCCACGTCTTCCAGGTGGCCTGCGACCTCAGCATCGCCTCCGAGACCGCCTCCTTCGGCCAGGCCGGCCCGCGGGTGGGGAGCTTCGACCCGGGCTTCGGCACCGGGGACCTGGCCCGCCTGGTGGGGATGAAGAAGGCGAAGGAGATCTGGTTCCTGTGCCGCCGCTACACGGCGGCCGAGGCGCTGCAGATGGGGCTGGTGAACGCGGTGGTGCCGCCGGAGAGGCTCGACGAGGAGGTGGCGCGCTGGTGCGAGGAGCTCCTCGCCAAGAGCCCGACGGCGCTGAAGATGCTGAAGTACGCCTTCCACGCCGAGACCGACGGCGTCGCCGGCGTCACCAACCTGGGCGTGGGCGGGCTCAGCCTCTACTACGGGACCGAGGAGGCCACCGAGGGGAAGAACGCCTTCCTGGAGCGGCGCCCCCCGGACTACGGGCGCTTCCGCCGGCCGGGCGGCTCCGGAACCGGACGGCCCTGATCGCCCGTCGCTGATCGCCCGCCGGCGCGGCGGGGCCGGGAGGCGGGGCGCCGTCGCCGGGGCCCGCCGCGGGACCGGGGAGGGGCCTTGACGAGTTCTAACGTATTCTGGTACTGAATTACCGAATTCAACGCCGGGCCGTTCGGTACCGTCCTGGCGGGCCTCGAGCCGGATCTCCCGGCCGCGGACCCGCCCTCACGGAGGCGACGCGATGCCGCACCGCTGGATGATGACCGCAGTGGGCCAGCCGATGGAGCGCCAGGAGTTCGACCCGGGCGAGCCCGGCCCCGGCGCGGTGGTGGTGGAGGTGGCCGGCTGCGGGGTGTGCCACACCGACCTCGGCTACTACTACGACGGCGTCCGCACCAACCTGCCGCTGCCCCTGGCGCTGGGCCACGAGATCAGCGGCCGGGTGGTGAAGGCGGGCCCGGGGGCGGAGGCCTGGCTGGGCAAGGCGGTCATCGTCCCGGCGGTGATCCCCTGCGGCGAGTGCGACGCCTGCCGCCGCGGCCGCGGCACCATCTGCCCCACCCAGAAGATGCCGGGCAACGACATCCAGGGCGGCTTCGGCACCCACGTCGCCGTGCCCGCGCGCGGGTTGTGCGCGGTGGACGAGGGGCGCCTCGCCAAGGCCGGGATCGCGCTCGCCGACCTGTCGGTGGTGGCCGACGCCGTCACCACCCCCTACCAGGCGGTGGTCCAGGCCGGCGTGCGGCCCGGGCAGCTGGCGGTGGTCATCGGCGTGGGCGGCGTGGGCGGCTACGCGGTCCAGATCGCCCGCGCCCTGGGCGCCACGGTGGTGGCGGTGGACGTCGACCAGCCCAAGCTCGACCTCATCGGGGCCCACGGCGCCGCCCGGACCTTCAACGCGCGCCAGCTCGACGCCAAGGCGCTGAAGAAGGAGATCGGCGAGTTCGCCCGGGCCAACAAGCTGCCCTCGCGCGAGTGGGCCATCTTCGAGACCTCCGGCACCGCCGCCGGCCAGGCCACCGCCTGGAGCCTGCTGGTCCACGGCGCCACCCTGGCGGTGGTGGGCTTCACCATGGACAAGGTGGAGGTCCGCCTCTCCAACCTGATGGCCTTCCACGCCCGCGCCCTGGGCAACTGGGGCTGCCCGCCGGAGCTGTACCCGGCGGCGCTCGACCTGGTGCTGGACGGCAAGGTGGTGCTGGCGCCCTTCGTCGAGCGGCGACCGCTCGCCGACGTCAACCGCGTCTTCGAGGAGGTGCACGCGCGGAAGCTCACGCGCCGCGCCGTCCTCGTCCCCTGACCGAAGGCCCGGAGACCCGACATGTCCGACCCCACGACGTCCGGCGGCCCGCTCAAGGACCACGACCTGCTCTCCGGCTGGAAGCCGGCGGCCGGGCCCCCCGGCGTGCTCCTCGAGAAGCGCCCGGCGCGGCGGCCCGACGGCTCGCCGGCGGCGGGGCTGTACAACGCCTGGATCGTCCTGAACAACCCGGCGCAGTTCAACTCCTACACCACCCAGATGGTGAAGGACGTGATCCTGGCCTTCCGGGCCGCCTCCACCTCCCGCGACGTGGCCAGCGTGGTCTTCACCGGGGCCGGCGACAAGGCCTTCTGCACCGGCGGCAACACCAAGGAGTACGCCGAGTACTACGCCGGCAACCCGCAGGAGTACCGGCAGTACATGCGGCTCTTCAACGACATGGTCAGCGCCATCCTGGGCTGCGACAAGCCGGTGATCTGCCGGGTGAACGGCATGCGCATCGGCGGCGGGCAGGAGATCGGCATGGCCTGCGACTTCACCATCGCCCAGGACCTGGCCCGCTTCGGCCAGGCCGGCCCCAAGCACGGCTCCGCCCCCATCGGCGGCGCCACCGACTTCCTGCCGCTGATCGTCGGGAACGAGCGGGCCATGGAGGCCTGCGTGCTCTGCGAGCCCTGGTCGGCCCACCGGGCCTACCGGGAGGGGATGATCACCGACGTGGTGCCGGGCCTGAAGGTCGACGGGAAGTACGTCGCCAACCCGCTGGTGGTCACCGACCGGCTCTTCGACGAGTACGGCCGGTTCGTGCACGGCGAGCCCAGGACCGGCGCGGCGCTGGAGGAGGGCAAGGCCGTCCTGAAGAGGGGCACGGTGGACCTCTCCCTCCTCGACGAGCGGGTGGAGGCGCTCTGCGCCAAGCTCCTGCTCACCTTCCCCGACTGCACCACCAAGACCCTCGAGGAGCTGCGCAAGCCCAAGCTCCACGCCTGGGACGCCAACAAGGAGGACAGCCGGGCCTGGCTGGCGCTCAACATGATGACCGAGGCCCGCACCGGCTTCCGGGCCTTCAACGAGGGCACCAAGGAGGACCGCGAGGCCGACTTCGTCGGGCTGCGGCAGGCGCTGGCGAAGGGCACCCCCTGGAGCGTGGAGCTCACCGAGAGCCTGCTCCCCGGCGCCAAGGGCCGGCGGGAGGGGCGCTGATGGCCGGCTGCCTCCAGGTCTCGCGCGACCGCGACGGCCGGCTGCTCCGGCTCCGGCTCTCGCGGCCCAAGGCCAACATCGTCGACGCCGAGATGATCGCGGCGCTGGACGCGGCCCTGGCGGAGGCCGGGCGGGAGGCGCCGGGCGCCCCGGCGCTGCGCGGGGTGCTCCTGGAGCACGAGGGGCCCCACTTCAGCTTCGGCGCCAGCGTCCAGGAGCACCTGCCGGAGAGCTGCGCCGCCATGCTGCGGTCGCTCCACGGCCTGGTGCTGCGGATGGTGGACTTCCCCCTGCCCATCCTGGTGGCGGTGCGCGGCCAGTGCCTGGGCGGCGGGCTGGAGGTGGCGGCCGCCGGCCACCTGATCTTCGCCGCCCCCGACGCCCGGATGGGCCAGCCCGAGATCCTGCTCGGGGTCTTCGCCCCGGCCGCCTCCTGCCTGCTCCCGGAGCGGGTAGGGCAGGGGGCCGCCGACGACCTGCTCTGGTCGGGCCGCTCCGTCGACGGTCGCGAGGCCCACCGCCTCGGCCTGGTGAACGCCGTGGCCGACGACCCGGAGGCGGCGGCGCTGGCCTGGTTCGACGAGCACCTCGCGAAGCGGTCGGCCGCCTCGCTGCGCCTGGCGGTCGAGGCGTCGCGCCGGGACCTGCGGGCCCGGGTGCGCGAGAAGCTGGCCGCCGTCGAGGAGCTGTACCTGGCCCGGCTCATGAAGACCCGGGACGCCGTCGAGGGGCTCACCGCCTTCCTGGAGAAGCGCGCGCCCGTCTGGGAGGACCGCTGACCATGTGCGCCGCACCCGTCCCCGCCCCGAGCCCCACCGCGCCCATCGTCGCGCGCTGCCAGGAGCTGTTCGACGACCTCGACTTCGGCGCCGCCCGGCGCTGGAAGGCGGCCGCGCCCGGCCGCAAGGTGGTCGCCTTCATGCCGGTCTACGCGCCGCGCGAGCTGGTCCACGCCGCCGGGATGCTGCCGCTCGGGATCATGGGCGCCGGCGAGTCCCTGGAGGTGATCCACGGGGACGCCTACTACCAGAGCTACATCTGCCGCATCCCGCGCTCCACCCTGGAGCTGGGCATCACCGGGCGGCTCGACTTCGTGGACGGCTTCCTCTTCCCCTCCCTCTGCGACGTCATCCGCAACCTCTCCGGCATCTGGAAGCTGCTCTTCCCCAAGGTCTACGTCCGCTACCTGGACGTGCCCCAGAACTTCACGCCCGGGATGGCCGACGAGTTCTGGGTCCACGAGCTGCAGGAGCTGCGCGAGGGGCTGGGGAAGCTGGCCGGCGTCGAGATCACCGACGACGCCCTGCGCGACTCCATCGCCGTCTACAACGAGAACCGCCGGGTGGTGCGGGAGGTGTACGCCTACCGGGCGGCCGAGCCCTGGCAGGCCCCGTCGTCCGACGTGTACCTCCTGATGCGCGCCGGGCTGGTGCTGCCGGTGGAGGAGCACACCCGGCTGCTGCGGGACTGGCTGGCGGCGGCCCGCTCCGAGAAGCGGCAGCGGCGCGACAACACCCGCATCGTGCTGAACGGGGTCTTCTGCGAGCAGCCGCCCCTCGGCCTCATCAAGGCCATCGAGATGGCCGGCTGCTACGTCGTCGACGACGACTTCATGCTGGTGAACCGGCTCCTCATCGGCGACGTGCCGGTCGAGGGCGACCCGCTCGCCAACCTCTCCACCGCCTACCTGACCCGCTCCGAGGAGACCGCCTCCAAGTACCAGCCTGACCAGGCGGCCAAGGGGCAGTACATCGTGGACGCGGTCCGCCGGAACGGGGCCGAGGGGGTGATCTTCGCCGCCCCCAGCTTCTGCGACCCGGCCCTGCTGGAGCGCCCCATGCTCGAGGAGCGGCTCGACCGGGTCGACGTCCCCTACATCGGCTTCAAGTACGCCGAGAACTCGGCGCAGATGCAGCCGGTCCGCGAGCAGGCGGGAACCTTCGCCGATTCCATCAAGCTGTGGAGCACGCCATGAGCAAGCCCGAGAGCAAGGCCGCGGGGAAGTCCGAGGTCGTCAAGGACCTCTCGATGCTGAAGCAGAAGGAGATGATCACCCGCAACTACGACGCCCTCACCTCCGCCCCGGAGACCGGGCGCAAGGTGGCGGCCACCTTCGTCCCCGGCAACCTCAACGAGCTCATCCAGGTCTTCGGGCTCCTCAACAACCTGCCGGAGATCAACGCCATCCAGAACGGGATGCGCAAGCTCTCCGGCGACTACATCCTCGAGGCGGAGAAGCGCGGCCACTCCGAGGACGTCTGCACCTACGTGAAGGCCGACCTGGGGAGCATGGCCAAGGGCAACCTGGCGCCCAACGGCAAGCCGCTGCCCCGGCCCGACGTGCTGCTGCTGAGCTACACCGGCTGCTTCACCTTCATGAAGTGGTTCGAGCTGGTCCGCAACGAGTACAAGTGCCCGACGGTGATGCTCCACGTGCCCTACCAGGGCGAGGGGACCACCACCCGGAACATGCGGGACTACATCGTCAAGCAGCTCAAGCAGGAGGTCATCCCCAAGCTGGAGCAGGTGTCGGGCGTGAAGTTCGACATCGACCGGTTGCGCGAGCTGATGCGCGAGTCGGCCAAGGCCGAGGACGACTTCGTCTGGGTGCTGGAGACGGCGCGGCACCGGCCCTCGCCCATCGACGCGTACTTCGGGAGCGTCTACTACACCGGCCCCATCTTCACCGCCTTCCGCGGGACGCCCGACGCCAGCGAGTACTACCGGCTGCTGCGCGCCGAGATCGAGGAGCGCATGGCCAAGGGGCTCGGGCCCATCACCCCCGAGGGCGACATGAAGCAGCAGAAGTACCGGCTGGTGGTGGAGGGGCCGCCCAACTGGACCAGCTTCCGCGAGTTCTGGAAGATGTTCTACGACGAGGGCGCGGTGGTGGTCGCCTCGAGCTACACCAAGGTCGGCGGCCTCTACGACCTGGGCTTCCGCCACGACCCCGACCATCCGCTGGAGTCGCTCGCCGACTACGCGATGGGCTGCTACACCAACATGAACCTGCCCCAGCGGGTCGGCCTCCTCGAGAAGTACATGAAGGAGTACGAGGCCGACGGCCTGCTCATCAATTCCATCAAGAGCTGCAACAGCTTCTCGGCCGGGCAGCTGATGATGATGCGCGAGATCGAGAAGCGCACCGGGAAGCCCGGCGCCTTCATCGAGACCGACCTGGTGGACCCGCGCTACTTCTCCGCCGCCAACGTGAAGAACCGCCTGGAGAGCTACTTCCAGATGATCGACCAGAAGCGGCGCGTGGCGTCGGCCGCCTGAGGCGAGGAGCCCACCATGAAGTGCTTCATCGGCATCGACCTGGGCTCGACCACCACCAAGGCGGTGGTGATGGACGACGGCGGGAAGCAGCTGGGGCGGGGCATCACCAACTCCCGCTCCAACTACGACACCGCGGCGGCGGTCTCCAAGCAGGAGGCGCTCATCGACGCCCGCTTCACCCTCTTCCGGCGCGGGCTGGAGGGGGAGGCGGCGCTGGCCGGGCGGGTCGACGCCTTCCTGGCGGAGCTGGAGCGCAACTTCCGCCACGTCCAGTTCCTGGAGCAGCTCGACGACCTCGAGGCCACCGGCGTCCGGCACGGCGCCGGCCTGCGCTTCGCCGGGCAGGAGAAGCCGCTGCGGGCCGCCCTCGGCGAGGTGTTCCGCCAGCTCCGCGCCGAGTCGGAGGGCATCTTCGCGCCGGGCGCCAAGCGCAAGTCCGACTTCTTCCGCGACATCGCCGGCTCGCGCTTCATGGCGCTGGGCGACGCCGTCTGCAAGGAGGCCGGGCTCTCCTTCGACCTGCTGCTCAACGTCTACGACAAGTCGATCATCGAGGTGGAGAACCGGCCCCCGGCCGGCGCCATGGAGGGGAAGTTCCTCCGGGCGCTGGAGAAGACGCTCGGCGCCACCGGCCAGGCGGCGGCCAACGGGGTGGCGCACCGGGTCCAGGCGGCGCTGGCCATCCCGCTGGAGGAGGCCTACGTGGTCGGCACCGGCTACGGCCGGGTCCGGCTGCCCTTCCCCAAGGAGCACATCCGCTCGGAGATCCTCTGCCACGGCCTGGGCGCCCACATCATGTACGCGGGCACCCGCACCGTCCTCGACATCGGCGGCCAGGACACCAAGGCCATCCAGGTGGACCCCGACGGCATCGTCGAGAACTTCCAGATGAACGACCGCTGCGCCGCCGGCTGCGGCCGCTACCTGGGCTACATCGCCGACGAGATGCAGATGGGGCTCCACGAGCTCGGGCCCATGGCGATGAAGTCCACCCGCTCGCTGCGCATCAACTCCACCTGCACGGTCTTCGCCGGCGCCGAGCTCCGCGACCGGCTGGCCCTGGGCGACAAGCGCGAGGACGTGCTGGCCGGCCTGCACCGGGCCATCATCCTGCGGGCCATGTCCATCATCAGCCGCTCCGGCGGCATCCGGGACCAGTTCACCTTCACCGGCGGCGTCGCCAAGAACGAGGCGGCGGTCCGCGAGCTGACCAAGCTGGTGCGGGAGAACTACGGGCAGGTCACCATCAACATCAACCCCGACTCGATCTACACCGGGGCGCTGGGCGGCGCGGAGTTCGCGCGGCGCGCCGTCCAGGTCTAGGAGGAGCACCATGGCGACCCTCACCGCGGGCATCGACGTCGGCACCGGCTGCGTGAAGACCGTGCTCTTCGAGCACGGCGGCGGCGCGCCGAGGTGGCTGGCGCGCAGCGTGGACCGGATCCGGCAACGCGACCCGTACCAGCTGGCGGCCGACGCCTACGACGCGATGCTCCGGCAGGCCGGCGTCGCCCGCCAGGACGTGGCCTACGTGGCCAGCACCGGCGACGGCGAGAACCTCACCTTCACCACCGGCCACTTCTACTCGATGACCACCCACGCCCGGGGGGCCATCCACCTCGACGGCACCACCCGCGGGGTGCTGGACATCGGGGCGCTCCACGGCCGCGCCATCCGCGTCGACCCGCGGGGCAAGGTGCAGGCCTACAAGATGACCAGCCAGTGCGCCTCCGGCTCCGGCCAGTTCCTGGAGAACATCGCCCGCTACCTGGGCATCGGCCAGGACGAGATCGGCAGCCTGAGCCAGCAGGGGGAGGCGCCGGAGAAGGTCTCCTCCATCTGCGCGGTGCTGGCCGAGACCGACGTCATCAACATGGTGTCGCGGGGCATCTCCGCCGCCAACATCCTCAAGGGCATCCACCTCTCGATGGCCGGGCGGCTCGCCAGCCTGCTCAAGGGGATCTCGGTCTCCGAGGGCACGGTGCTGATGACCGGCGGCCTGGCGCTCGACACCGGGCTGGTGGCGGCGCTGCGCGAGTCGCTGGGCGGCGAGAAGGTGCGGATGGAGGTGAAGGGCCACCCCGACTCGATCTACGCCGGGGCCATCGGCGCGGCGCTCTGGGGCGCCTTCCGCCACCAGAAGCTGGCCGCCCAGGGCCGGCTGGCGATGGCCTCCTGACCATGGCCACCCGACACGACATGCGGGCCCTGGTGCCCGGCGACCTCGAGGCGGTCATCGCCATCGACCAGGCCATCACCGGCGGCTCGCGGCGGGGCTTCTACGCCAAGCGGCTGGCGGGGCTGGGGGACGGCCGGACCGGGACCGTGGGGCTGGCGGCCACCGCCGGCGGCCGGATCCAGGGCTTCCTCCTCGCCGACGTGCTCGACGGCGAGTTCGGCGGCAAGGCGCCGGTGGGGGTGCTCGGCGCCATCGGCGTCGACCCGGCCGCCGGGCGCAAGGGGGTGGCCACCGCGCTGCTCCAGGCGCTGGAGGGGGTGCTGGCCGACCGGGGCGTGGGGGCGCTGCGCACCGAGGCCGACTGGGCGGAGCACCGGCTCACCGGCTTCTTCTCCGCCAACGGCCTGCGGCTCTCGCGCCGGCTGGTGCTGGAGCGGCCGGTGGGCGACCTCATCGAGGAGCCGCCGGCCCAGGGCACCGAGGAGTTCGCCTGGGAGCAGGTGCCGGTCCGCTCGATGGCCGAGGCCGACCTGCCGGCCATCGTCCAGGTGGACCGGAAGATCACCGGCCGGGACCGCACCCCGTACTACCAGCGCAAGGCGGTCGAGGTCCTGCGCCAGTCCGGGGTCCGGGTCTCGCTGGTGGCCGAGGTGGACCGGCAGTTCGCCGGCTTCCTCATGGCGCGCGTGGACATGGGCGACTTCGGCCGGACCGAGCCCACCGCGGTGATGGACACGCTCGGCGTGCACCCGGCCTTCGCCCGCAAGAACGTGGGGAGGGCGCTGATGCGCCAGCTGCTCCTGAACCTCGGCTCGCTGCGGGTCGAGCGGGTGGTGACCCAGGCCGACTGGGACGCCTTCGACCTGCTGCGCTTCCTGGCCCGGACCGGCTTCACCCTCTCGCAGCGGCTCTCCTTCGAGAAGCCACTCCGCTGAGGCAGCCCGGAAGGGGACGGGGGAAGGCGGCCGCCGGCACTCTGGTACAAACGATGGGACACCTCGGGACCGGACCTCGCATGGACCTCGGAAAGCTCACGGTGGACCGCAGCACCTCGCCGGCCGGCCTGGAGTTCGCGCCGGGCTTCAACGCCGCCGTCCCCTTCATCGACCGGCACCTCGCCGAGGGGCGCGGGGCCAAGGTGGCCATCCGCGCCGCCGGCGGCGAGGTCACCTACGCCGAGCTGGCGGCGAGCGTGAACCGCTGCGGCAACGCCCTGCTGAAGCTGGGGCTGCAGCGGGGGCAGCGGCTGCTCATGGTGGTGAAGGACTGCCCCGAGTTCTTCTACCTGTTCTGGGGCGCCATCAAGGCCGGCATCGTCCCGGTCCCGCTCAACACCCTGCTGCGGGCCGACGACTACCGCTACATCCTGCAGGACTCGGCCTGCTCCGCCATCTTCTACTCGCCGGAGTTCGCCGCCGAGGTGGAACCGGCGGTGGCGGCGGCGCGGCCGGCGCCGCCGCTGGTCTTCGCCGTCGAGGGGAAGGCCCGCACCCTCCGCGACGAGCTGGCCGCCGCCTCGCCGGCGCTGGAGGCCGTCCCGGCCGGCGCCACGGCCGCCTGCTTCTGGCTCTACTCCTCCGGCTCGACCGGCCGGCCCAAGGGGGCGGTCCACCGCCAGCGCGACATGGTGGTCACCAGCCAGTGGTACGGCACCGAGGTCCTCGGCGTCCGGGAGGACGACGTCTGCTTCTCCGCCGCCAAGCTCTTCTTCGCCTACGGCCTGGGGAACGGGATGACCTTCCCGCTCTGGGCCGGCGCCACCGCGGTGCTGCTCGACGGCCGCCCCACGCCGCAGAGCACCTTCGAGACCATCGCCCGCTTCAAGCCCACCCTCTACTTCGGCGTGCCCACCCTCTACGCCGCGCAGCTCCAGGCCCTGGCCGCCGGCCCCCGGCCCGACCTCTCCTCGGTGCGCTACTGCGTCTCGGCCGGCGAGGCGCTCCCCGCCGACATCTTCCGGCGCTGGCGGGAGGGCACGGGCCTCACCATCCTCGACGGCATCGGCTCCACCGAGGCGCTGCACATCTTCATCTCCAACCGGCCGGGCGACGTCCGGCCCGGCACCAGCGGCACGCTGGTGCCCGGCTACCAGGCCCGCATCGTCACCGCCGAGGGGACGCCGGCGCCGGCGGGCGAGCAGGGGCGGCTGCAGATCAAGGGGCCCTCCACCGCCGCCTACTACTGGAACAACCCGGAGAAGACCGCGGCCACCATGCTCCCCGGGGACTGGCTCGACACCGGCGACACCTACGTCCAGGACGAGACGGGGGCCTACGTCTACTGCGGCCGCAGCGACGACATGCTCAAGGTGGGCGGCATCTGGTGCTCCCCCATCGAGATCGAGGGCACGCTGGTGAGCCACCCGGCGGTGCTGGAGGTGGCGGTCATCGGCTACGCCGACGCCGAGGGGCTGGTGAAGCCGGAGGCCTGGGTGGTGCTGCGCGAGGGGCAGGCGCGGTCGCCGGCGCTGGCCGACCAGCTCATGCAGCACTGCAAGACCCGGCTCGCGCCCTACAAGTACCCGCGCCAGATCCACTTCGTGGCCGAGCTGCCCAAGACCGCCACCGGCAAGATCCAGCGCTTCCGGCTGCGGCAGCAGGCGGAGGCGGCGGGCCAGGGGGCGGGCGCCGCCAAGGCATGACCCGTCCGCGCCGCCGGCCGGCGGCGATCCTGGTGCGCGCCGCGGCGGCGCTGGTCGGCTACGCCGCGGCGGCGCTCCTCATCGGGTTCTCCTTCCCGCTGGCGCTGCTGCTGCGCGCCGTCACCTTCCCGTTCGACCGGGACCGGATGGTCGCGAGCCGCGCCGTCCGCTTCCTCGGCGAGCTGCTCATCCGCTGCTACCCGCTCTGGCGCGTCTCGGTCGAGGGGACGGTGCCGGCGTCCGGGAGCTACGTGGTGGTGCCGAACCACCGCTCCATGGTGGACGCCCTGGCCATCGCCTGCCTGCCCCGCGAGACCAAGTGGGTGGGGAAGGTCGAGGCCTTCCGCGTCCCCTGGCTGGGCTGGGCCTTCTCCCTCGTCGGCTACATCCCGGTGCTGCGCGGCGACCGGGACAGCGGCTCGGCGGCGCTGGCGCGGGCGCGCGGCTACCTGGCCCGGGGCGTGCCGGTGGGGCTCTTCGCCGAGGGGACGCGCAGCCGCGACGGGACCCTGCGCCCCTTCAAGCCCGGTCCGTTCAAGCTGGCCATCGACGCCGGCGTCCCGCTGGTCCCGGTGGCCATCGCCGGCGCCGGGACGGCGATGCCGGCCGACCAGCCCTGGATCGCCCCGTCGCGCATCCGGGTGCGCATCCTGCCGGCGCTCCCCACCGCCGGGCTCGGCGCCGCCGACGTGGACCGGCTCCGCGAGAGCACCTTCCAGCTCCTCGAGGCCGAGCTCCAGGCGATGGAGGCGGAAGGGGCGGGCGCCGCCGCGCCGCCCCCCGCCGTCGAACCCAAATCGCGTTGAAGCCGCACCCATCCTTCGGTGCCGGCGTGGGGCTCCCGCGCCGCGGCCGCGTGTTTTCGCGCCCTTGCGGCTGGCAGGCGGCTTGCGATGGGCCGGGGCTTCCGCCGTTCCCAACGCACGAGGAGAGGAGTTCCATGAGCGAACGCGCAGCCAAGCTCATCTTCTGGGTGGGCACGCTTTCGTCCCTGGCGCTGTTCCTGGGCTTGACCTGGGACACGCACCGGTCGTTCGCGGCGCTGACCCACGCGGACAAGCTGGACGCCAACGTCGTCGCCGGCAAGCACGTCTTCGAGAACCACAACTGCAACGACTGCCACACCATCCTGGGCTTCGGCGGCTACTACGCGCCGGACCTGACCCGCGCCTACAAGCGGCTGGGCGAGGACGCGGTGCGGCTGCGGCTCGCGTCGCCCGAGAAGGCCTTCGCCTCCTCCTACCGCAAGATGCCGCAGCAGCACCTCACGCCCGTCGAGATCGACCGGCTGGTGGACTTCCTGCGCTGGGTCGGCGGCATCGACAACCACGACTGGCCGCCGCAGGACTCCGACACCCGCTGGAAGGCCTCGACCCGCCGGCTGGTCGGCGGCGCGGCGATGTCGCCCGGCGCCGCGCTGGTGAGCCAGGAGGCCTGCCTCGCCTGCCACGCCCTGGGGAACGCCGGCGAGCACCGCGGGCCGCGGCTCGAGTACGTCGCCACGCGGCGCGACGCCGACTGGATCGCCCGGTACCTGGCCGACCCGCAGGCGCTGACCCCGGGCTCGACCATGCCGAAGTTCGACCACCTCTCGGAGGGGCAGCGCCAGGCCATCGCCGAGTTCGTCGCCAGCCTGGCCGAGGGGAGGACGCCGTGAACTTCAAGTCCCAGAGGGTCGCCTACCCATACTTCGTCGTCGCCCTGCTGCTCTTCGCGCTGCAGCTGGTGATGGGGCTCTACCTCGCCTTCAACTACTTCTACACGGTGCCGCAGGCGGTGGTGGACGTCTTCCCCTTCTCCACCGCGCGCGCCATGCACACCAACCTGCTGGTGCTCTGGCTGCTGCTCGGCTTCATGGGCGCCACCTACTACGCCATCCCCGAGGAGACGCAGAGCGAGCTGGCCTGGCCCAAGGTGGCCTGGGCGCAGCTGGTGCTGCTCACCGGCACCGGCGTGGCGGCGCTGGTGGGCTTCCTCTTCGGCTGGACCCAGGGGCGGCCGCTGCTGGAGATCCCCACCACGCTCGACGTCCTGGTGGTCGTCGGGGCGCTGATGTTCCTCGCCAACGTGGGGGTGACCATCCTCAGGGCGCGGCGCTTCACCGCCACCCAGGGCACGCTGCTGGCCGGCCTGGTCTTCCTGGCGGTGATGTACCTCTTCGGCATGCCCTTCTACGAGAACCTGGCCATCGACTGGTACTACTGGTGGTGGGTCATCCACCTCTGGGTGGAGGGGGCCTGGGAGCTGGTCACCGCGGCCCTGATGGCCTTCATGATGATCCAGCTCACCGGCGTGGACCGGAAGATCGTCGAGAAGTGGCTCTACGTGGAGCTCGGGCTCTTCCTCTTCACCGGCCTCGCCGGCACCGGCCACCACTACTACTGGATCGCCGCGCCGAGGTACTGGCTCTGGGTGGGCGGCGCCTTCTCGGCGCTGGAGCCCCTGCCCATCGCCTTCATGCTCATCGACACCTGGCGGTCGATGAAGGACAGCAAGCGCCCGCAGCCGAGGCTCACCTGGGTCTACGTCATCGGCATGGCGGTGCTGCACTTCGTCGGCGCCGGCCTCTTCGGCTTCGCCCACACGCTGCCGCAGATCAACTACTACACCCACGGCAGCCAGGTGACGGTCTCCCACGGCCACCTGGCCTTCTTCGGCGCCTACGCGCTCCTGAACCTCTCCTTCTTCTACTTCGCCATCCCGCGGCTCAAGGGCTTCGCCGACGGACGGTACGACGAGCGGGGAGGGCACTGGGGCTTCTGGCTCACCAGCAGCGCGGTGGTGGGCATGAGCCTGGCGATGGCGGTGGCCGGCGTGCTCCAGACCTACCTGGAACGGGTGCAGGGGCAGCCCTACATCGTGGCCCAGTCGCCCATGCGCTTCTGGATGCTGATCGTCTTCCTGCACGGCCTGCTGGTCCTGGCCGGGGCGCTGCTGATCATCAAGCACCTCTTGACGTTGCGCCCGGCGCCGGCACGATCGGGGGCGTGAGACGCCCGCTCCTCGCCCTGCTGCTCCCCGCGCTGCTCGCGGCCCCGGCCGCCTGCCGCCGCGGGGAGCAGGCCGCCCCGGCCCCGTCCGCGGCGGTCCAGCGCTACACGGTGCGGGGCGAGGTGGTCCGGCTCCCCGAGCCGGGCCGCCCCGCCCCGGAGCTCGTCATCCGGCACGAGGCGGTGCCGGGCTTCGTGGACCAGGGGGGCCAGGCGGTCGGCATGGACGCGATGGTGATGCCCTTCGCCCTGCGGCCCGGCGTCGGGGCCGAGGGGCTCGCTGCCGGAGACCCGATCCGCTTCACCTTCGCGGTGGACTGGGCCCACGGCGCCTTCTGGATCGAGCGGCTGGAGAAGCTGCCGCCCGGCACGCCGCTCGAGTTCGGGCCGCGCACGCCGGCGCGCGGGCCGTAGCCTCGCGGGCGGGGACGAGCCCCGCTCCTGCACCCGCACGACGGCCCGGCGCGACCCGGCTTCGCCCGGAAGGGGGCCTCGGTTTACTCGTGGGTCAAATGCATGGTAATTGACCCACGCATGTTCCACCGCATCCTCGCCGGGCGGCTGGCCGCGGGCCGGCGCAGCGTGCTCCTCCTGGGGGCGCGGCAGGTGGGCAAGTCCACGCTGGCGCGGTCGCTGGGTCCGGACCTGCTGGTGAACCTCGCCGACGAGGGGACCTACCTGGGGTACGCGAAGGACCCGGGGCGGCTCGGCCGCGAGGTGCGCGCCCTGCGCCGGCGCTCGCTGATCCTGGTCGACGAGGTCCAGCGCGTCCCTTCGTTGCTCAACACCGTCCAGGCCCTCCTGGACGAAGGCCGCCCGCACCGCTTCATCCTCACCGGATCCTCCGCCCGGAAGCTGCGGCGCGGGGGGGCCAACCTGCTCCCCGGGCGGATCGTCCTCGAGTACCTGGATCCCCTGACCATCTGGGAACTGGGCGACGCCTTCTCCCTCGAGGCGGCGCTGCAGCGCGGAACCCTTCCCGGCCTCTGGGCCGAGCCGGAGGACGCGCTGGAGGTGCTCGAGACCTACGCCACGGTCTACCTCCGGGAGGAAGTCCAGGCGGAGGCGCTGGTGCGCGATGTCGGGTCCTACGCGCGCTTCCTGGACGTGGCGGCCGGGCAGGGCGGCGGCTGGATCAACTACTCCAAGCTCGCGAGCGACCTGGAGCTGCCGAAGGAGACGGTGCGGCGCTTCTACGGCATCCTCGAGGACACGCTGCTGGCCTTCCGCATCGAACCCTACCGGCCCCGCACCACGCACCGGCGGATCAGCCAGCGGGACCGCTTCGTCCTCTTCGACGTGGGCGTGCGCAACGCCCTGCTGGGAGCGCACCGGCGACCGCCCACGGGGACGGAGCGCGGCGTCCTCTTCGAGCAGTGGTTCGTCCTCCAATGCATCGCCTACGCCCGGGCCCACCGGCTTCCCTGGAAGGTGTCCTCCTACCGGACAGACGCCGGCGCCGAGGTGGACCTGGTGCTCGACACCGGGCGGCAACTCGTCGCCGTCGAGTGCAAGCTCGGGCGCGGCGTCCGCCGGGAGGACCTCGGGGGCCTGCACTCCTTCGCCTCGGTCGCGCACCTGCCGGTCCGTCCGGTGGTGGTCTACCAGGGCGAGCGGCGCGAGCGGTTCGATGCCGGCGTGGAGGCAGTGCCGTGGCGCGAGTTCCTGCTCGAGGATCTGCCGGCGCTGGCGGCGGGCGCCGGCCGGGGCTGAGGGCCCTCGGCGCCGCCCGCCGGCGGGGACCGTGTCCTACAGGTAGTACCGCGCCAGCCACTCGGCGACGACGGCGGGCTTGGTCCCGCCCTCGCGCTCGACGGTGACGTTCCAGGCGAGCTGCACCCCGCCGCTGATCTTCTCGAAGGCGGCCACCGCGAAGCGGGCGCGCACCTTCGACCCCGAGGGCACCGGGTCGGTGAAGCGCAGCCTGTTCAGGCCGTAGTTCACCGCCATGCGGCGCCCGGTGACCTCCAGCGCCTCGGCCATGAGCTTCGGCAGGAGCGACAGGGTGAGGAAGCCGTGGGCGATGGTCCCGCCGAAGGGGCCGGCCCGGGCCTTCACCGGGTCGACGTGGATCCACTGGTGGTCGCCGGTGGCGTCGGCGAAGCGCTCGATCTGCTCCTGGCTCACGGTGGTCCAGGGGGAGACGGCGATCTCCTGGCCCACCTTCGCCTCGAGGTCGGCCACGGTGAGGGTGACGGGGCTCATGCGCGCTCCGGTGCGGGGGTGACGGGGCGCCGGTGGGGCCGGGCCGCCGCGTGCGTCATTCATAGCAGATGACGCGAAGCCGTTGCGAGGCGCGCCGCGCTGCTGCTACCATGCCTCATTCCCTCGCGAACCGAAAAGCCCGCGCGCCGGCGCCCCCCGCGCCCGCCGGCGAGGCCCCGCCCCGCCAGCGTCTCCGGCGTCATCGGCCGGACCGTGCCCTTCGCCGAGCTGCTCGGCATCCGGGTGGTGCTGCGCGAGAAGGGGCGGGCCATCCTGGAGCAACGGCTGCGGCCGGAGCTGCTGAACAGCTGGGGCGTGGCCCACGGCGGCGTGGTGACCACGCTCGCCGACATCGCCCTGGCGGTGGCGGCGCTGACCCTGGACGCGTCGGCGCGCGGCGCCCTCACCGTGGAGCTGAACGTGAGCTTCATCGGCCCCGGCACCGGCACGCTGGTGGCCGAGGGGCGCTGCCTGAAGGCCGGCCGCAGCCTGGCCTTCAGCGAGGGGGAGATCCGCGACGGGGAGGGGAAGCTGGTGGCCAAGGCGGTCGGCACCTTCCAGCTGCGCGGCGAGCGCGGCTCGCCCGGCGACGCGGTGGGCGGCGGCGGGCGCTGAGCCGCTCACCCCAGCCGGTCGATCCGTCCCTGCTCGATGGCCCGCATCGCCTGGGCGCCCATGCCGTGCACCCAGTGGATGAGCGCGGCGAAGCGCTCGTCCCGGGTGTGCCCGTCCACGTAGCGCCGGTAGATCTGCTGGGCGATGACGCAGATCTTGAAGAGGGAGAAGGCGTAGTAGAAGAGCCCGCCGTCCGGCACCTCGCGCCCGGTGCGCTCCTGGTAGCGCTCCACCAGCCCGCGCCGGGTGAGGCTCCCCGGCATCTGGGTGGGGCCGTAGGAGCGGGTGCGCAGCTCGGCCGGGTCGTCGGCGTCGATCCAGTAGCCGATCATGGTGCCCAGGTCCATGAGCGGGTCGCCGACGGTGGCCATCTCCCAGTCGAGCACCGCCACGATGCGGGTGGGCCGCGCCGGGTCCAGCACCACGTTGTCGTACTTGTAGTCGTTGTGGATCATCGCCGCGCCGCGCTCGGGCGGCATGTGGGCGGCGAGCCAGGCGGCCGCCCGCTCCACCGCGGGCACCTCGTCGGTGCGGGCGGCCAGGTAGCGCTCGGTCCAGCCCTTCACCTGCCGGCCCACGTACCCCTCGGGCCGGCCCATGGCGGCGAGGCCGGTGGCCTGGAGGTCCACGGCGTGCAGCGCCGCCAGGTTGTCCACCAGCGCCGTGGAGGTGGCCCGCAGCGTCTCCGGGTCCAGCGAGAGGCCGCTGTCCCGCCCGTCGCCGCGGACGATGAGCCCCTTCACCCGCTCCATGAGGAAGAAGCGGGCGCCGATGACCGACTCGTCGTCGCAGAAGGCCAGCGGCCGCGGCGCCTGCGGGTAGGCCCCCTGCAGCGCCGAGAGGATCTGGAACTCCCGGCGCATGTCGTGGGCGTGCTTCACCGTGGTGCCGAACGGGGCGCGCCGCAGCACCGCCTCCCGGCCGCCCATCCCCACCAGGTAGGTGAGGTTGGAGTGGCCCTTGCGGAACTGGCGGAGGGTGATGGGGCCGGAGGCGCCGGGGAAGGCCGCCTCCAGGGTGGGCCGGAGCCGCTCCGGGTCGAGCCGCTCCTCGGCCCGGACCTCGTCCGCCTCGTCGACGGCCGGCCGGGGGCTCCCGCTCGCGCTCATGGCTGCTGGGCGTAACGCCGCAGGATGCGCTTCGCCACGTGGGTCATGTGCACCTCGTCGGCGCCGTCGAAGATGCGGCCGGCCCGCTCGTGGCCCCACCACCAGGCCAGCGGCGTGTCGTCGGTCATGCCCAGCGCGCCGAGGGACTGGATGGCCCGGTCCACCACCCGCTGCAGCGTGCGGGCCACGGTGAACTTGATGAGCGAGATCTCCTCGCGGGCCGCCGGCGCCCCCTCGCGGTCGATCTTCCAGGCGGCCTGGAGCACCATCAGCCGGGCGGCGTTGATGTCGGCCCGGCTCTCCGCCACCCAGCCCTGCACCAGCTGTCGAGAGGCCAGCAGGTCGCCGGGGGCCAGCTCGCGGGTGGAGACGTGGCGGCACATGATGTCGAAGGCGCGCTCGCAGATGCCGATCCAGCGCATGCAGTGGTGGATGCGCCCCGGCCCGAGCCGGTGCTGCGCCAGGGAGAAGCCGGCGCCGCGGGCGCCGAGCAGGTTCTCCTTCGGCACCCGGGCCCCCTGGTACATGATCTCGCCGTGGCTGGCCCAGCCGGTGCCGCGGTGGCCGGCCACCGAGATGTTGCCGACCAGCTCGAAGCCCGGGGTGCTGGTGGGGACGACGATCATGCTGGCGCGCCGGTGCGGCTCGGCCGCGTCCGGGTCGGTGACCGCCATGCAGACGGCGAAGGCGGCGCCGTCGGCGGACGAGGCGAACCACTTGTGGCCGCGGATCACCCAGCTGTCGCCCTCGAGCTTCGCGGTGGTGCCCATCCACACCGGGTTCGAGCCGGCGAACTCCGGCTCGGTCATGCTGAAGCAGCTGCGGATCTCGCCGCGGGCCAGCGGCTTCAGCCACCGCTCCTTCTGCTCCTCGGTGCCGAACTCCAGCATCAGCTCCATGTTGCCGATGTCGGGGGCCTGGACGTTGAAGACGTAGTGGCCGAGCGGGCTGCGCCCCAGCTCCTCGGAGAGGTGGGCGAAGTCGGTGAGGGGGAGGTGGGCCCCGCCGTAGGCCTCCGGCATGTGGGCCGCGAACAGGCCGGTCTCCCGGGCCTTGGCGCGCGCCGCCTGCAGCTCCGGCTGGATGGCGGCGAAGCCCTTCCGGAAGAAGGGGCGCTCCAGCGGCATGACCTCCCTCTTCACGAACTCGCGGACCAGCCCGCGGAAGGACGAGACGCGCTCCGACTCCGAGAAATCCATGGGGCCTCCGGTGGGGCGGGGCCGGACGGCCGCCGCCGCCCGCATTTCGCGCGGGGAAGGTGCATCGTGCACATCGCGCTTGTCGAAGTCAACAGGTTCGTGTTACGGTGTGGCTCATTCGTACGCAGGTCGGAACTCCAATTCCGCAAAGCGAAACACGGTAGCCCCCGGAGAGTCGCCCATGGACCTCTCGTTCACCCCCGCCGAGCAGGCGTTCCGGCAGGAAGTGGCCTCCTTCCTCGAGAAGGAGCTGCCGCCCGCCATCCGCAGGAAGGTGCTGGACGGCCTGCACGTCTCCCCCCAGGACACCGTCCAGTGGCAGAAGATCCTCCACCGGAAGGGCTGGGGCGGCCCGAACTGGGCCAAGGAGTTCGGCGGCACCGGCTGGGACCCGGTGCGCCAGTACATCTTCGAGGAGGAGAGCGCCGCCGCCGGCGCCCCCCGCCTGCTCCCCTTCGGCCTGAAGATGGTCGGGCCGGTGATCCAGCGCTTCGGCAACGCCGCCCAGCAGCAGCGCCACCTGCCCCGCATCCTCGCGGCCGACGACTGGTGGTGCCAGGGCTACTCCGAGCCCGGCGCCGGCTCCGACCTGGCCTCGCTGAAGACCCGCGCCGAGCGCCGGGGCGACCACTACGTGGTGAACGGCCAGAAGACCTGGATCACCCTGGCCCAGCACGCCAACTGGATCTTCTGCCTGGTGCGGACCGACCCGGCGGCCAAGCCCCAGGCCGGCATCTCCTTCCTCCTCATCGACATGAAGACCCCCGGGGTCGAGGTCCGCCCCATCACCATGCTCGACGAGGGGCACGAGGTGAACGAGGTCTGGTTCGAGGACGTGGTGGTCCCGGTCGAGAACCTGGTGGGCGAGGAGAACAAGGGCTGGACCTACGCCAAGTTCCTCCTCGGCCACGAGCGCACCAACATCGCCGGCATCGGCAGCTCCAAGCGGGAGCTGGCCCGCCTGAAGCGGGTCGCCGCCCAGGAGACCAAGCACGGGCGCCCCCTGGACCAGGACCCGTTCTTCGCGGCCAGGCTGGCCCAGGTGGAGATCGAGCTGATGGCCCTGGAGATCACCAACCTCCGGGTGCTCTCGGCCGAGGCCGAGCGGCGCGCGCCGGGGCCGGAGGCCTCGCTCCTCAAGATCAAGGGCACCGAGATCCAGCAGGCCCTCTCCGAGCTCATGGTGCTGGCGGTGGGGCCGTCGGGCCTGCCGTTCCGCCGGGAGGCCCTGGACGGCGCCTTCGCCGGCCCGGCGCTCGAGCCTCCGTACGCGGCGCCGCTCGCGGCCACCTACTGCAACCTCCGCAAGGCCTCCATCTACGGCGGCTCGAACGAGATCCAGAAGAACATCATCACCCAGATGATCCTGGGGCTGTAGGGGGCGCCATGCACTTCAACCTCACCGCCGAGCAGCAGCTGCTCTCCGACACCGTCCAGCGCTTCCTCGCGAAGGCCTACGCCTTCGAGGCCCGCCAGAAGATCGTGAAGTCGAAGGAGGGCTGGAGCCGGGAGATCTGGGCCCAGCTCGCCGAGATGGGGCTCCTCGCCCTCCAGGTCCCGGAGGCCCAGGGCGGGATGGCCCCGGCCGCCGTGGAGACGCTCCTCACCATGACCGCCATGGGCAAGGCGCTGCTGGTCGAGCCCTACCTGGCCTCGGCGATCCTGGCCACCGCCCTGATCCGCGACCTGGGCTCGGCGGGGCAGCAGGAGGCGCTGCTCCCGGCGATGGCCGCCGGCGAGAAGATCGCCGTCCCGGCGCACGGCGAGCGCGGGGCCCGGTACGACCTCTCCCGGGTGGCGACCACCGCGGCCCGCCAGGGCCAGGGCTGGGCGCTGCGCGGCAAGAAGACGGTGGTGATCCACGCCGAGGCGGCCGACCTGCTGCTGGTCTCGGCCCGCACCGGCGGGGGCCTGGACGACGCCGCCGGGATCTCGCTGTTCCTGGTGCCCCGCGACGCCACGGGCCTGCGCCTCACCGGCTACCGCACCGTCGACGGCCAGCGGGCCGCCGACGTGGAGCTGGCCGGCGTGGCCGTCCCGGCCGACGCGCTGCTCGGCGCCGAGGGCCAGGCCTTCCTGGCGCTCCAGGCGGCCTTCGACCTGGGCGTCGCCGCCCTCTGCGCCGACGCGGTGGGCTCGCTCCAGGCCACCCTCGACGCCACCATCGACTACACCAAGACCCGCAAGCAGTTCGGGGTGCCCATCGCCAAGTTCCAGGCGCTGCAGCACCGCATGGCCGACATGCTGATCCACGTCGAGCAGGCCCGCTCGATGAGCTACCTGGCGGCGATGAAGGCGGCGAGCGGCGACGCCCGGGACCGGCGCCGGACGGTCTCGGCCGCCAAGGTGGTGGTGGGCCAGGCCTGCCGCCACGTGGCCCAGCAGGCGGTGCAGCTCCACGGCGGCATGGGGGTCACCGACGAGCTGGCGGTGAGCCACCACTTCAAGCGGCTGCTCGGGTTCGAGCTGTCGCTCGGCGACACCGAGCACCACCTCGAGCAGTTCGTTGCGGCGAACGCGGCCCGGCCGGCGTAGATTGCGCCGACCCGGCAGCCCCCCTCACGGAGGAACCGAACCATGAGCCAGGCGGAGTACACGACCCGAGGCACGGTGGCGGTGATCACGCTGGACAACCCGCCGGTGAACGGGCTGGGGCACGAGCTCCGCTCCGGCCTGGTGGCCGGGCTGGACCGCGCCGCCGCCGACCCGGCGGTGAAGGCGGTGGTGCTCGTCGGCGCCGGGAAGGCCTTCTCGGGCGGCGCCGACATCAAGGAGTTCAACAGCCCCAAGGCCGCGGCCGAGCCCAACCTGCACACGGTCATCCGGGTGGTGGAGCAGAGCCCCAAGCCGGTGGTGGCCGCCATCCACGCGGTGGCCATGGGCGGCGGGCTGGAGCTGGCGCTGGGCTGCCACTACCGCGTCGCCGCGGCCGGGGCGCAGATCGCCCTGCCGGAGGTGAAGCTGGGCATCCTGCCGGGCGCCGGCGGCACCCAGCGGCTGCCGCGGGCCATCGGCGTCGAGGCGGCGCTGAACATGATCGTCTCCGGGGCGCCGGTGCCCTCGGAGAAGCTCGCCAAGAGCGGCCTCTTCGACCAGATGATCGAGGGCGATCTGCTGGCCGGCGCGGTGGCCTTCGCCGAGAAGGTGGCCGACGTCCGGCCGCTGCCGCTGGTCCGCAACCGGCCGGCCAAGCACCCCTCGCCCGAGGCCTTCTTCGGCTTCGCCCGCAACACCGTGAAGGCGGTGGCCAAGGACTACCCGGCGCCGGCGATGTGCGTCGACGCCGTGGCCGCGGCGGTGTCGAAGCCCTTCGAGGAGGGGCTCCGGGTCGAGCGCGGGATGTTCGTGGAGCTGGTGCAGAGCAGCGTCTCCAAGGCGCTGCGGCACGCCTTCTTCGCCGAGCGGGCCGCCTCCAAGATCCCCGACGTCCCCGAGGACACCCCGACGCGGCCGGTGAAGAGCGCGGCGGTCGTCGGCGCCGGGACCATGGGCGGCGGCATCGCCATGAACTTCCTCAACGCCGGCATCCCGGTGACGCTGCTGGAGGTGAAGCAGGAGGCGCTCGACAAGGGCGTCGCCGTCATCCGCAAGAACTACGAGGCCACCGCCAAGAAGGGCCGGCTCACCGCCGCGCAGGTCGAGGAGCGCATGGGGCTGCTCAAGCCCACGCTCGACTACGCCGCGCTGGCGCAGGCCGACATCGTCGTCGAGGCGGTCTTCGAGGACATGGCGGTGAAGGAGAAGGTCTTCCGCAAGCTCGACGAGGTGATGAAGCCGGGCGCCATCCTGGCCACCAACACCTCGACGCTCGACGTCGACGAGATCGCCGGCTTCACCAGGCGGCCGCAGGACGTCATCGGCACCCACTTCTTCAGCCCGGCCAACGTGATGAAGCTGCTGGAGATCGTCCGCGGCGCCAGGACCGGCAAGGACGTGCTGGCGACGGCCATGGGCCTCTCCAAGAAGCTCAAGAAGACCGGCGTGGTGGCCCGGGTCTGCGACGGCTTCATCGGCAACCGGATGGTGGCCGCCTACCTGAACCAGGCCCTGCTCCTCGTCGACGAGGGGGCGCTGCCGCAGGACGTGGACAAGGCCCTGGAGAAGTGGGGCTGGGTGATGGGGCCGTTCCGGATGTCGGACCTCGCCGGCAACGACGTCGGCTGGTACATCCGCAAGCGCCACTACGTCGAGCACCCGGAGCTGCGGAAGCAGATCATCGCCGACAAGCTCTGCGAGGCCGGCCGCTTCGGCCAGAAGACCGGCGCCGGCTGGTACCGGTACGAGACCGGGCGGCGCGACGCCATCCCGGATCCGAAGGTGGAGGAGATCATCCTCGCCGGGTCCAGGGAGCTGGGCATCGCCCGTCGCAAGATCTCCGCCGAGGAGATCGTGGAGCGCTGCGTCTACGCCCTGGTGAACGAGGGGGCGCGCATCGTCGAGGAGGGCATCGCGCTGCGGGCCTCCGACGTGGACATGGTCTACCTCACCGGCTACGGCTTCCCGGTCTTCCGCGGCGGCCCCATGCACTACGCCGACCAGGTCGGGCTCTACAACGTGATGCGGGCCATGGCCCGCTTCGCCGCCGACCCGCACGGCAACGCCGCCTTCTGGAAGCCGGCCCCGCTGCTCGCCCGGCTCGCCGCCGAAGGCAAGTCGTTCACCTAGGACCAGGATCCGGAGATCGCCATGTCCGACGCA
>JAKAEO010000307.1 GCA_021818285.1 Myxococcales bacterium | reverse complement strand
GGCGAAGCGCGCCGCCGGGTCGCCCACCGCGCGGATGAGGCGCCGGCGCAGGTCGGCCTCGCCGCCGAAGGGGTCGCGGAAGGCCGCGCCCACCGGGTCCCAGGCCAGGGCGTTGACGGTGAAGTCGCGCCGCGCCAGGTCGCCGTCCACGTCGGCGAGGAAGGTCACCGAGGACGGGCGCCGGCCGTCGTGGTAGTGCCCCTCGCCCCGGAAGGTGGTGACCTCGACCTTCTTGATCCACCCGGGGACCAGCACCGTCACCGTGCCGTGCTCGACGCCGGTGGGGACGGTCCGGGGGAAGAGGCGCATCACCTGCCGGGGCGTGGCCGGCGTGGCCACGTCCCAGTCGGCGCGGGCCTCGGCGTGGCCGAGGAGCAGGTCCCGGACTGCGCCGCCGACGATCCAGGAGCGGTGGCCGGCGCGGTCGAGGCGCCGCAGGACGCGCAGGACCGCGAGGGGCACGGGAGTCCGCGCCAGCACCGGCGGAAGCGAACCCGGGCGGCGTGCCGTTCCCCTCATCGCCAAGCAGCCCCCGCGCTCCGGAAGAAAGTGACCCCGGCGTGAGTCGAACACGCGACCTGCGGTTTAGGAAACCGCCGCTCTATCCTACTGAGCTACGGGGCCGTGAATCCCGAACGTCATCCTGCCAGCGAACGGCGCCTTTGAAACGGGGGCCGCTGGCGGCCCCCGAACCCCGGGCCTCCTGAGCTACGGGGCCGTGAATCCCCACCGTCGTCCTGCACCCGAAACCGGGGCGGTATACCACACCTCCCCGGGACCGGGCCCTCCCGCACCTCACCGCAACGCCGCCACCCCCGCCGGCCCGCGCCCCGCGAAGAGCACGAGGAACGGGCGCCCCTGCCCCTCCCAGTAGCGCGCGGCGCTCCGCAGCACCTCCAGGAGCGTGTCGAGTTCCTCGCCCGCCACCCGGGACGCGCCGGCCCCCTCGACGAGCAGCACCACGGGGCGCTCCTCCCCCAGCCACGACAGGTCGCAGAGCGCGTCCTGGAGCGCGTCCCAGTTCCCGCCGAACCAGTCCGGGAAGCGCAGCCCGCGGGCGAGGGCCCCGAGGAGCCCGTCCTTGCCCGCGGCGCCCGACAGGTCGATCCGGTGGAGCGCGCCGGCGCCCCGGCCGGCCTCCGCCCCGAGGCGGCCCGCCTCGCCGGCGGCGATCCGGAACACCCCGCTCCTCCCCGTCGCCAGGGCCCGCGCCAGCGGCGTCACGGCACCCCCTCCACGCGGCGGAAGCTGCGGTAGTGGTCGTCGCTGTAGTAGATCTCCCCGTTCGCGCCGGCGACGATGCGCCGCGGCCCGCGGTCGCGCCGTCCGGGCGTCGGCACCGTGTACTCCCGGTAATAGCCCCGCCCCTGGCGCGGCAGCCGGCCTTCCCGGTTCTCGAAGGGGACCCCGTCGCGCCGGTACGGGAACGGCCCGCCGCGCCGCACCAACTCCACCGTGAGCCTCGCCTCGGGGGGCAGGCGCGACAGCTCGACCGCGCCGATCTCCGGCCGGGCGCGGTGGCCGCGGGCCCCGGCCGGAGCCGGGACGGCGAGCAGCCCGAGGGCCGCGGCGAGGAGCAGGAGGACGGAGGTCCGCGCGCGCACGTTCGGAGGAGGCCTCGCGGGCGCGGCCTACGGCCGTTCCGGCCCGCCCCGCTCCCGCGCGATCCGCCCGACGGCGTCGCCGAGCTGCCGCTCGTAGGGGCCGGCGAGGAGCGGCGAGGAGACCAGGAAGTCGGCGGTGGCGCGGTTGCAGGCGGTGGGGATGTTCCAGAGCACGGCGATCCGCAGCAGGGCCTTCACGTCGGGGTCGTGCGGCTGCGGCTCGAGCGGGTCCCAGAAGAAGATCAGGAGGTCGAGCTTCCCCTCGGCGATGAGCGCGCCGATCTGCTGGTCGCCGCCGAGCGGCCCCGAGAGCAGGCGGTGCACCTCGAGGTCGAGCCTGGCGGCGACGAGCCCGCCGGTGGTCCCGGTCGCGTAGAGCTCGTGCTCGGACAGCGTTCCCCGGTTGAAGTGCGCCCACTCGAGGAGGTCCGTCTTGCGGTTGTCGTGGGCCACCAGCGCGATGTGCTTCCGGGGACCCATGGGAAAGCTGGAGATCACGCGCCACCTCCCGTCGCCGGCCGGTCCTGACCCATACCGGAGGGCGCGACGGCGCACCAGCCCGCGACGCCTCCCTCGCCGGGCGCCGCGCCCAACCCGGGGCCTTCTCGTGGGTTAAGATGGCGCGCGCCGCTCCGGCGCCGGGGAGGGCCCCATGCCAGCGGCCGAAGCAGCCATCGAGGTCGAGGGGCTCACCCGGCACTTCGGGGAGACCGTGGCGGTGGACGGGATCTCCTTCCGCGTCGGCGCCGGCGACGTCTTCGGGTTCCTCGGCCCGAACGGCGCCGGCAAGTCCACCACCGTGAAGATGCTGTGCACCCTGCTGGTCCCGAGCGGCGGCCGGGCGCGGGTGGCGGGGCACGACGTCGCCGCCGCGCCGCGGGAGGTCCGGCGCGAGCTGGGGCTGCTCTTCCAGGACCCGTCGGTGGACGGCCGCCTCACCGCCCGGGAGAACCTCCAGCTCCACGCCGTCATGTACGGCGTCCCCCGGCGGCAGCGGGCGGGCCGCATCGCCGAGGCCCTGGACTGGGTGGAGCTCTCCCCGCAGGCCGACCACCGGGTGGTGACCTTCTCCGGGGGCATGCGCCGGCGCCTGGAGCTGGCGCGCGCCCTCCTCCACCGGCCGCGCATCCTCTTCCTCGACGAGCCCACCGTCGGGCTC
>JAKAEO010000306.1 GCA_021818285.1 Myxococcales bacterium | reverse complement strand
GCCGGGCGGCGCGCCGGCGGGGAGCGGCCACGGCGCCGGGGCGACGCCGAGCGACCGCAGGCGGCCGGCGGCCAGCTGGCCGTACCAGGCGTCCGGCCCGGCCGCCTGCCGCGCCAGCCGGTAGAGGCGCCGCTGCGCGGCCGGCCTCCCGTCCAGGCGCGCCAGCCAGTAGAGGGCTCCGGCCCGGTGGGGACCGGGGAGGAGGGCGCGCAGCGCCGCCCGCGCCGCCGGGCGCTCCCCGGCCCGCACCAGGCTCCAGGCCGCGAACCAGCGGGCGTCGTCGGCGCGGCGCGAGGCCCGGTGGGAGCGGAGCCAGGCGCGCAGCGACCGGGAGGCCTCGGCGTAGCGCCCGGCGTCGTAGGGGAGCCAGGCGGCGAGGAAGGAGGCGTCGTCGGCGAAGTCGGCCCGCAGCGCGTCGGGGAGGCCCGGAGGCGTGACGCCGAGGCGCGCCAGGTCGCCATAGAGGCGGATGGCCTCGCCGCGCCGGCCGGCGCGGGCCGCGGCGCGCGCCAGGGCCAGCCGGGCCGCCGCCTGCGAGGCGTCGTCGCAGGCGCCGGAGCGCAGCGCGGCGCGCGCCTCCACCTCGGCGTCCTCGGGGCGGCCCAGCGCCAGCAGCGCCAGCGCCCGCAGCGCGAGGGCCCGGGCCGCCTCCACGGCCGGACCGCCGGAGGCGGCGTCCAGCTCGGCGAGGGCCTCGCGGGGACGGGCGGCGGCGAGCAGCGACTCGGCGCGGGCGAGCCTCGCACCCGGCGTGATCCCCGCGGGCGCGGGCGGCGCCGGGGCGAGCGCCTCGCGGTCGGACGGATGCGCGCCGGCCTCCGCCCGCGCGGCCGCGGCGGCCGCGCGGGTCACGGCGTCGATCCACTCGGAGAGCGGCTCGGAACCCGCTCTCACCGTCAACGGCGCGAGGGCCAGAAATACGCAAAAAACGGTGCCGATGGCGAAAAAAATGCCGGTGCAAGTAGCGGATATAACAGGTGAAAGAATGTCGCAGCGAACGTTTGCCCCCCGTTCGAGGGACAGGCCTTGACTCCTCTCGGAGCGAGGCGCATATAGGCCGCGATTCAGGAGGTCCTGGATCGTCGCGCGTGTCGGAGCGGTGAGCATGGCGTTTGCGCGGCGGCGGTCCGAGGACAGCGAGGGGAGAGGCGCGGTCGCCCGCGGCACGGCAAGGCGCTTCGCCGGGAGAAGTTCCTGACGTTTCTGCGTGAGGAGGGTAGCGTGCTCGCCAAGCCGACCCCCACCGAGCTCACGGCTCCGATCAATCCGGATCGAGGCGTCGAGGGCCATCGGAACCTGTTCTGCTCCTTCTACGACGGCTGCCTCGACGAGGCCGTGAAGCGCAGCTGGAACAGCTGGACCTGCGTCCGCTGCCAGCTGTTCGCGGTCGAGCCCGCCGAGGCCGGCGTGGGTCTGGAAGACTACGCGACGCAGCGCCGCCTCGGCTAGTCGGAGTAGAGCACCGCGATCCAGAGCAGTCCCGCCCCGTAGCGGCGGCTGTCGCCGACGGCGACGCCCACGCCCACCCGGTGGAACCTCGCGTCGGCGGCGTTGCGCGAGCGCGCCGCGTCGGACGGCGAAGCGGCCACGAAGACGTCGGCGGCCGCCTCGGATCGGCCCAGCGCCAGCGCTTCCTCGGGGAGGCCCGCGGCCTCCGGCGTCCCGGCCCGGAGCATGGCCCGGGCGGCGCGCGCCGCGAGGGTGTCGAGGACCGGATCGGCGAGGAGCGGCGTCCGCCCGGCGCGCTCCCGCTCCCGCCACAGGGCCTCGCGCACCCGCTCCTCCGGCCGCAGGCTGCTCTCCGAGGCGTCGTCCACCGGCTCGACCAGGAGCTGGGCGAGGTAGTCCACCGGGTCGCCCGAGGGCAGCTTGCCGCGGGCCAGGCCGACGCCGATGCGGCGCACCCCGGGATCGAGCAGGCTGGCGCGGTGCGCCGGGCTCTCCTCGAGGGAGCCCTGGGCCTCCATCACCGAGGAGCCGCGCGCCAGGTTCTCGAGGACGCGGCGGAAGGGGATCCCGCTCTGGCGCAGGCGCGCGGCGGCGTCCCCCGAGCCCGGGAGCACGTGGGCGAGGCGGCCGGCGGCGAGCATGGCGGCGGCCTGGCGGCGGGCCGCCTCCCGCAGCGGCCCGGAGGAGGAGAGCGGCTCGAGCCCGTACCGCCCGCGCAGGGCGTTCACGGCGCCGAGGACCAGCGCTTCGGCGTCGGCGGCGCCGGCGGGATCGGGCTCCGCCGCCCCCTCCGGCAGCTCGAGCGGCGCGCCGCCCACGGCGACGAGGAGGAGCGCCGCCACCTGGGGGCCGGAGGGACCGGCCCCCACCAGCTCCAGCCGCCAGAGCCCCGGGGCGTCGAAGGTCAGCGGGACGGCGAACGGGGTGGCGCCCTCGACCTCCAGCTCCCGCGCCTTCCCGTCGGGCCCGGTGGCGTAGGCGCGGGGCCGGTCCAGGCCGACCAGGCGGCCCCGCAGCACCGCGCGCTCGCCGGCCGCGATCTCGCGCGGGAAGGGCTCCAGCCTGGCGCGCCGCCGGGAGACCAGCAGCACCGCGCAGGTGGTGGCGCCGCGCCGGGCCACGCCGGCGCCGGCGTGGGTGGCCTCGCCGGTGGGGAGGGCGGCGGCCAGCGCGGCCGCGAGCGCGCCCTCCTCCAGGCCGGGGCCCGAGGCACACGCCATCTGGGCCGACGGTGCGTCGTCGATGGCGCCGCCGCGGGCCAGCGCCAGCCGGAGCGCCGGGCGGGAGAGGGCCGCGGCGTCGCCGGCGGCGCGG
>JAKAEO010000086.1 GCA_021818285.1 Myxococcales bacterium | reverse complement strand
GCCGCCACCGGGAGCGCCTGGCCCGCGGACGCCGCGAACACCTCCACCCGCGCCGGGAGGGATCGGACCCGGTCCGTTCCCACCGTCACCTCGAAGGCGTACCGGCCGGGCTCCGGCGGCGTGAAGCGAGCCGTCGCGCCGGAGGCGGCGAGCGTCACCGGGGCGCCGCCCACCTGCGTCCAGGCGTAGGTGGCGTCGTCGTACCGGGCGAAGCTCGCGCCGGCGTCGAGCGTCACCGCGCCGCCCGCCTGGGCCTGGAGCGGCGTGACCGCCGCGGCCGTGGGCGCGCGCCCGTCGCGCGAGAGGACCACCACCGGGACCTGCGCCGTCGAGGAGAGGCCGGCCGCGTCGGTGGCCGTGAGCTGGAAGGTCGCCGGCCCGGCGCTGCGGGCCAAGAAGGTCACGCTGCCCCGTGCGCTCGCGGCCGAGACCGCGGGGCCCGTCAACTGGTCCCAGGCGAGCGCCGGAGCGCCGCCGTTGGCGTCGGAGGAGGCGGTGCCGTCGAGCTCGACGGTGTCGCCGAGGGCCGCGACCTGCGCCCGTCCGGCGTCGGCGCGCGGCGCCACCTCGAGCACCGTGGCCGCGACGACCACCGGGTCGCTCCGGACGGCGTTGCAGGTGGCGACGCCCTGGAGGGAGTAGCTCCCGGCTTTCCGGGCGACGAAGCTGGGCGTGAAGGTGGACCCGCCGCGCAGCGTCACCGCCGGACCGCCCACCTGGCTCCAGGCGGCGGTGCAGCCGCCGAGCCCCTGCACGGCCGAGGAGATGCGCACGATGCCCGGGCCCTGCGGCGCCGGGCCGGAGGCCGCGAAGACCGGCTTGCGATCGGCCACCAGCGGGTTGGTGCCGTCGGCGACCTCCTGGCCGTCGGAGACGCCGTCGCCGTCGGTGTCCCACTTCGTCGGGTCGGTCCCGAGCGCGTACTCCTGGAGGTTGGTGAGGCCGTCGCCGTCGCCGTCGAGCAGGGCGTCGGACGGGTCGTACGGGTTCAGGCCGTACCGGAGCTCCCACTCGTCCGGCAGGCCGTCGCAGTCGCTGTCCCCGGGGCAGGAGGGGAGCGCCGCCCCGGTCCCGAACCGCTCCAGCCGCGCGTTGTCGCCGTTCGCGACCACCAGGTCGCCGTTCGCGAGGATCGCCGCGCCCGCCGGGAGCTTGAGCTGCCCGGCGTCGGAGCCGTAGCTCCCCAGCTTCCCGGCGTCCAGGCCGGTCCGCTGCATCACCTGCACGTTGCCGTTGAAGAAGTCGGAGACGTAGACCCGTCCCGCGCCGTCGACCGAGAGCCCGCCGCCGCGGAAGACCTGCCCGGCGGCGCCGCCGCTGGTCACCGCCGAACGCACCCAGGTGCCCGTCGCGGCGTCGAAGGCGTGGGCCAGCTGCCCGCTGGAGGTGGCCTCTCCGGCCTCGAGGAGGACCCAGACCAGCCCGCCGGCCGCGTCCACCGCCACGTCCACGGGCGCGCGCAGCGGGGCGCCGTTGGCCTGGTCGATGTCGAAGACCACCAGCCCGTCGCCCGGGCGGAGCGCCCGGAGCTTGCCGGCGGCCTTGTCGGCGATCCAGAGGAGGTTGTTCCGGGCGTCCAGGGCCATGCCCACCGGCCCCTGCGCCGCCCGCAGGTCGATCTGCCCGGTCGCCTTCCCGCTGGCGGGGTCGATGCGGAGGATCCGGCCGTCGGTGGTGGAGGCGAAGGCCTGCGCGTCGCCGGCGGCCACCGCCACCACGCGGTCGTCGAGGCGGGCCTTCCCCATCAGCTCGCCGCGGGCGTTCAGCATCCACAGGCCGCCGCGGGCGTCGGAGGCCCAGACGCGGCCGCCGGCCGCGACCGCCAGCCGGCGCGGCGAGGGGATCTTCGCGCCCAGGCTGCCCTCGGCGAGCGCCAGGGCCACCTGGACCTGCATGGTCTGGGAGGCGCTGTTGCCGGCGGCGTTGGTGGCGGTGACCATGACGATGGCGCTCCCGCCCGCGACGGGCGCGGTCCAGCTGGCGCTCGCGCCCGACGCGGCGAAGACGCCGGCCGACGCCGCCCAGGCGTAGGTCAGCGGCCCGCCGCCCAGGTCGTGCGCCACCACCGTGAAGGGGACGGAGCTCCCCGCCAGCACCGGGCCGGTGGGGCCGTTCAGCGAGTCGATGACGACCGCCGCGATGGTCACGACGGCGGCGGGGATCGTCGCCACCCCGGTCTGCAGGTAGCCGTCGGTCGCGGTGCAGGTGACGGTGTAGCTGCCGGCGGGCGGCGTGCTCCAGGCCATGGTCCCGGACACCGAGGCGCCCGGCGTGATGGAGAAGTCCTGGGTGGTCGTGCCGTTCGGGAGCAGGCCGCCGCTCACCGAGACCGTGAGCCGGTTCACCGAGGCGTTGTCGGTCGCTCCGCAGCTGATGGTCGCGGTCGAGGCCGCCGGGATGGGCGACGGCGACACGCTCAGCGAGCCGACCACCGGCGCAGGGATGCCGAAGCCCATCGCCGCGGCGTCTTGCGGGGCGCCAAGGACAAGGCTCACCGCAAAACCTGCGCACACCAGGAGCTTGTGGGTCATGGTGGTCACCGAATTTGCAAGCGGCGCGCCTCGCCCGGGTGTGCGTCAGCACACACAGTGAGACCCGAAAATTATTCCGTGAGTTCAGTTACTTGTCGTGCGTCACCGAGACATGGTGCACGTGACCCAGCAACGGCGGCCAGGTCGGTGTTCACTGTACGCTACGCGCGCATCTCGGCGTACGCGCGCAACCATACGGAATAACGGGCGTTGACTCGGAGGGTACGGCTCGGGCCCGCACCGCCGCCGGAACGCCGCCGTTCCGTGGGCCGGCGCGCCCGGGGAATCACTCACGGTAGAGGGGCGAACCGCCCAAGATAGGGCGATTTGCCCCACCCCGCCGCGAGGCGCTTGCGAAGGAATTGCGCGGCCCGCGCCCCGCGCACCCCCGCGGCGTCCAGCGACGCCGCCCTCCGGAGGAGTACCCCCGTCCCCTCCGGAATCCGCTCCCGGCCCACCCCCGGCCCTGGACCGGCCTCGCCTCCGGACGGCGGCCCGGGCCCCCTCCGCGATCATTGTCAATAGATTGGTGATTACTGCCAATGGCGCCGAGACCGGATTGGAGCGAGATTGTCCGCGTGGGATGCAGCTCGGAGCCGGACAGGGCCTTCCAACGCATCACCGACCAGGGGGAGAGACACCATGACGAAGCTCAACGCAGGCAGCGCGGCGAAGGCCGGTTACTACTTCAGCCCGAGGAGCTGGGAGGTCCACCCCGTCCCGGCCGACGGCGAGCGGCTCCCCGGCGAGGCGGGCCAGCAGTGGATCGCCATCCCCACGGTGGCGGCGCTGGTGCTGACGCCCATCCTGGGCCTGACCTTCCTCATGTTCCTCCCCTTCATCGGCTTCTACCTGACCCTCGAGGCGGCCCTGCAGCCGGTGCTGCGCATCTTCAAGCACGAGGCCACCGAGCTGGTCGCCACCATGAGCCCCGGCTGGCAGCCCGGCGAGGCCCACCTGACCGGCAAGCGCAACGAGGGGACGAAGATCGTGGAAGGCCAGGGCCCGCCGGCCGACGAGCTGGCCAAGCTGGCCGAGGAGATCGAGGCGAAGCGGCAGGAGAGGAAGTAGCCCGCGGCAGGAAGGGACGGGAGGACGCCATGGCCCGCATCTCCGGTGGCACCAGGGTCGAGAGCGGTTACTACGTGAACGCGAGGAGCCTGTCGGTGGTGAACCTGCCGACCGACGGGGAGCTGCCCGGCACCGCGAAGGACGCCTTCGTCCGCGTCCCCTGGCCCCTCCTGCTGGTGGCGGCGCCGGTGGTGGGCGGCATCTTCGTCCTCGCCTACCCGGTGGTCGGGGCGGCGATGATGGTCGTCGGCCTGGCCCGCAAGCTGGCCGGGGACGTGGGCGAGGGGGCGAAGGACCTCGCCGCCACGCTGGTCCCCGGCCCGGTCGCCGGGGAGGCGCACCTCACCGGCAAGCCCGGCGAGGGGACGAAGCTGGAGGACGAGAAGCTCGAGAAGCTCGGCAAGGAGATCGAGGAGAAGCGCGAGAAGCGGTAGCGCGCGCTCCCTGGCGCCGGACCCCGCGCCCCCTCCCCGTCGCCGGACGGGCAGGGGGCGCGGTCCTTCTCCCCGTCGCTAGGGCTTGATGACCCCCAGCTTCAGGGCGTACCGGAACAGCTCGGTGCGGTTGTGGAGGTCGAGCTTCTCCATCATGCGCTCCCGGTGGCTCATGGCGGTCTTCACGCTGATGCCGAGCAGCTCCGCCACCTCCTTGTTGCTCTTCCCCTCCGCCACCAGCTTCAGCACCTGCTTCTCCCGGTCGGTGAGCGTCTCGTAGGGGTCGCCGCCGCCGGCCCCGCCTCCCGGGCCGGAATCCTCCACCGCGGCCCGCGCCACCTCCGGGTCGAGCACCAGGCCCCCGCGGTGCACCGCGCGGATGGCGTTGGCCAGCTCAGCGCCGGCCGACTTCTTCAGCACGTAGCCGGAGACGCCGGCCTTGAGGAGGCGGCGCACGTACTCCCGGTCCTCGTACTGGCTCATCACCAGCACCCGGGCGCGGGAGCCGACCTTCTTCAGCTCCAGCGTGGCCTCGATGCCGCCCAGCCCGGGCATGGCGATGTCCATGAGCACCACGTCGGGGTCGAGCCGCCTCGCCTGCTCCACCGCCTGCAGCCCATCGGCCGCCTCGCCCGCGACCTCGATGTCCTCGGTCGCCTGGAGCAGGGCGCGCACGCCCTCGCGGAGGATGGCGTGGTCGTCGGCGATCAGCACCCGGATCTTGCTCACCCGCCCTCCCCGTCCGACGGATTCTCCCCCGCGCCGCCCGCGCCGTCCAACGGGGCGCCGCCCTCGTCGCCCGCGGCCGGCGGAGGGCCGGCCGGAAGCGGCAGCCGGACCTCCACCCTCGTCCCCTTCCCCGGCGCCGAGTCGATGCGCGCCGTCCCGCCCAGCAGCTCGGCCCGCTCCCGGATGCCGAGCAGGCCGTAGTGCGGTCGGTCGGCCGGGCCCGGGCCGTCCGCGTCGAAGCCCTTCCCGTCGTCCTCGATCTCGATCCGCAGCTCCCCGCGGGCCGCCTCCATCTGGATCAGCACCGACTCGGCGCCGGCGTGGCGCACCACGTTGTTCAGCGCCTCCTGGCAGATGCGGAACAGGGCGATCTCCACCTCCGGCGCCAGCCGCGCCGGGGGCGGCGGCCCCAGCTCGCAGCGCAGCGCGACGCCCCGGTCGCGCAGCTGGCGCTCGGCGTACCAGCGCACCGCCGAGTAGAGCCCCAGGTCGTCGAGGACGGCCGGCCGGAGGTCCTGGATGAGCCGGTGGATGCCCTCCAGGATGTGGACCCCCAGCGCCTTCACCTCGTCGAGCCGGGGAGAGGGACCGCCGCTCCGCAGGGCGGCCAGGGCCGTCTCCAGCCCCATCACCAGCACCGCCAGCTCCTGGGTGGTCTCGTCGTGCAGCTCGCGGGCGATGCGCTTGCGCTCGTCCTCCTGCGCGGTGATCACCGTGCGCAGCAGCCGGGCCCGTTGCTCCTCCCGCTCCCGGAGGGCCTGGTAGGCCTGCTTCAGCTCGCGGGTCCGGTCCTCCACCCGCCGCTCCAGCCCGGCGTTGGCCCGCTCCACCTGGGCCATCGACTCGGCGAGGGAGGCGCGCATCCGGTCCAGGGAGCGCCCCAGCCGCCCGATCTCGTCCTTCCCCAGGTCGGGGATGGGCTCGTCCAGCCGGCCGGCGGCGATCTTCTCGGCCTCGGCGCCGAGCTGCTCGACCGGCCGGGTGATGCTCCGGGCCGCGCCCCAGGCGAAGCCGGCAGCCATGAGCAGCAGGCCGACCAGCAGGGTGGGGACGGAGCGGGGCAGCGACCCGGCGGTCGCCAGGGTCCCCTCCTCCGGCTCCACCACCACCACCGCCCAGCGCGCCGTCGAGAGCGGCGCCACGGTCATCACCCCGGGAAACCCCTTGGCGTCGCGGGAGGACTCCAGCGGGTGGCACCCGCCGCATTGCTGCGCCTCGGCGCGGTGCTCGCGGATGAGCCTGATCACCGTGGGCTGGCAGGTCGCGGCGGCGCGCACGTGCCGCCTGTCGGTGCTGGCGAGCACCTGGCCCTCGGCGTCCGCCAGGTCGGCCGTCCCCTTCCGCCCCAGGACCACGTGGCGCAGCTCCGCCGCCTGGCGCGGCAGCGTCGGGTCGAGGAGCCCGCCCACGACGCCGGCGACGCCGCCCCGCCAGCTCGCCACCGGCACCAGGGCGTAGATGCGGTAGCCGGCCCCGTCGGGGACCAGCCCGGACACCACCGGCTTCCCGGTGCGCAGCGCCTCGGCGAGCTCCGGCAGGTCGCGCGGCGGGGAGAGCGGGCGCTCCCGCTGCGGCTCCTCCATCAGCGTCCGCCCCTCGCCGTCGAGGAGGAAGACCCCGCCGGTGAACCGCAGCCCCATGAAGGCGCGGCGCAGCAGCTCCCGCTCCCGCTCGGGGTTGCGCCGCTCCGGGTCGAGCGCCAGCGACGAGGCGGTGCGCTGCAGGTCCTCCAGGTCGGCGGTCAGCTCGGCGTCCTGGTGCGCGGCCACGGCCTCGGCGGCGGCCCGGCGCTCGCGCAGCACCCGGTCGTCCAGCTCGCCCAGGCGCGCCCAGCAGACCCCGGCGATCAGGGCGGCCGGCGCCAGCACGCCCACGCCGACCAGGAGCAGCACCCGGAAGCGCAGGCGGGAGCGGTGCCGGGCCCAGACGGTGCTCACGGCTCGTCCCTCGAGGTGCGGGCCATGCGCACCATCTCCTCGACCGTGCCGCGCGAGCGCAGCACCAGCTGCCGCCCCTTGGTCCGCCAGGTCAGCTCGCGCCACACCTGGCCGTCGGGGCCGGTGAAGCGGCGCAGGCGCGCCTGCTGCCCCGCGATCCAGATGGGCGCCTCGTCGAGCGGCCGGATCGCGGGCATCAGCCGGTCGGGGACGTCGCCGGGCCGGACCGCCTGGCCCAGCTGCATGTAGGGCCCGCCGCGCCGGCCGTCGAAGGACAGCGCCGCGCCCGGCACCGGCCCGCGGCGGATGCGCACCGCGGAGGGCGGCCACTCGATGGTGTCCGGGAAGTAGCCGGGCAGGAACAGCCGGGCGCCGAGCCGGCGCTCCGCCTCGGCGACGGTCGGGACCAGGCGGACGTCGCGCGGCTCGCCCAGGATCCAGGCCGGGGCGGCGTCCAGGCCGTCGAGCACCAGCGCCGTGAAGCCCAGCACCACGCCGAGCCCGGCCAGCGTGCGCCAGAGGTCGGAGGGACGCCAACGCGCCGCTGGGGCCCGGACGCTCATGCGACGAAGAACAGCAGCGCGGGGAGCGAGAGGACCACCAGGGCCAGCCGCAGGCCGGGCAGCGGCCCGCGCCCGGGGGCCGCGCCCTCCAGCAGGCGGCGGCAGCGCACCTCGACGTCGCGGGAGCGGGCCCGCCGCAGCGGCTCGCGCAGCGCGGCGCCGAAGGGGAGCCTGCTGCGCAGCGGCCGGCCGCCGGTGGCGCGGTAGAGCTTGAGGAGCGCGCTGGCCAGCGCCAGGCGGTCGCCGGAGGCCTCGGCGCCGCGGTCGTCGCTGCGCCGCTCCGCCTCCCGGGCCAGGGTGCGCGCCAGCACCTGGGCCACCGGGTTGAAGAAGGCCACGCCCCGCACCGCCATGAGCACCCAGGAGACCAGCGGGTCGCGCGCCTTCAGGTGGACCAGCTCGTGGGCCAGGGCGGCGCGCCGCTCCTCCGGGTCGAGGAGGGCGAGGGCCCCGCGGGAGATCACCACCCCGGGGCGGCGCACCCCGGCGCAGAACAGCGCCGGCACGTCGGTGGCCAGTATCCGCAGCGGCGGGGGCGGCAGGCCGACGGCGCGCGCCAGCGACGCCACGTCGCCCGCCAGCTCCGGCGGCGGCTCGCCCCCGCCCGGGCCGTGGCGCCGGTTCCCCCGCAGCAGCGGCACCAGGTCCATGAGGAAGAGCGCCATCCCCATCGCCGCCATGGCGACGACGAAGACCGGGAAGAGGCCGACCGAGAAGATCCGGAGCTCGTCCCAGTGCCGGCCCGAGAACAGGGCCCAGGAGTCGTGGAAGCGGTCGCCGGCGCGCGCCGGGATCAGCCAGAGGACGGGGCTCACCACCAGGGGCTGGGCCAGCGCCACCACCCGGAAGGCCAGCCGCTCCTCGGGCCGGCTCACCCGCCAGATCCGGAGCAACGCCTCCACGGCCAGCGCCGCGACCAGGGCGTGGACGATCGACTGCGCGGCGAGGTCAGCCCATCTTTCCGGCATCCGCGTGGCCGTGGCCCAGATCGGCCAGGCTCTTCCCCTCCATGCGCGCGAGCTCCAGCGGGTGCTCGTGCAGCATGCGCTCGCGGGTGATCTTACCCGTGAAGATGCTGGTGTCGAAGGGGAAGACGTCGGGGTTCAGGTGGGCGTTGTAGATGTGCCAGATGGTGATGACCAGGAAGGCCATCAGCCCCTCGTTGGAGTGGGCCACCTTGGCGGCCGGGATCACCTGCCCCGGCATCAGCCGCGCCGCCAGCGCCGGGAAGTAGAGGATGAAGCCGGTGAGCACCATGATGACGTTCCCGGCCACCAGCCCCCAGTACTCGAACTTCATCCGGTAGTCGTACCGGTCGAACGGCGGGGCGTGGTCGGCGGCCCCCAGGTAGTAGCGGAGCGTGCCGATGGCGTCGGTGAAGTCCTGCCGGGTCGGCACCATGGAGAGGCGCGTCCGCCTCGCGGCGATGGTCCCGACGGCGCCGGCGAAGTGGAAGACGGTGGACAGCGCCAGGATCACCCCGCTGGCCCGGTGCAGGGCGCGGGTGGAGTCGATGCCGCCGAAGAGGTTCACCAGGAACCGGGCCCAGTCGGCGGTGTAGAACTTCTGCGGCAGGCCGGTCAGGCACAGCAGCGTGAACACCGTCATGGTGAGGAAGTGCTCGGCCCGCTGCTTGACGTTGAAGCGGACGACGTACTCGGTGCTCATCGGTTCACCACCACCCGCCAGAGGTGCAGGGCGATCTGCAGCACCAGGCCGCCGATCATGAAGGGGATCATCAGCCGGTAGAAGAGCTGCACCGCCCAGACCAGCGGCGCCCGCTCCGGGCTGGGCTCGTAGTGCGACAGCCAGCTGGCCGGGAAGTTGTCGGTGGCGCCGGGGTGGCACTTGCGGCAGGTCTTCACCAGGTTGGCGCGGACCACCGGCGAGCCGGGGTCCTCGGCCCGGACGATGTCGTGGACCCCGTGGCAGTCGGTGCAGACCGCGGCCACCAGGCTCTTCGGGTCGCGCCTCTCCCCCGGCTTCGCCCGGCCGCGCGTGAGCGACGCCGACATCCCGTGGAAGTCGCGCAGGTAGGTGTCCACCACCTTGGTGGAGAGGCCGTACCGGGCCATGAGCTTGGCGTCGGTGTGGCAGCGCCCGCAGATCTCCGGGGTGCGCAGCGCCAGCGAGCCGTCGCGGGGGTCGGCGATGTCGTGGGCCCGGTGGCAGTCGGTGCAGACCGGGACGTCCTGGTTCCCGGCGGTGAGCCCCTTCCCGTGCACGCTCTTGAGGTAGACCTTGTTCACGTCGGCGTGGCAGCCGGCGCAGGTCTGGGAGATGCGGGCCCGCGGCTCGGTGGGGCGGGAGATGTCGTGGAAGCCGTGGCAGTCGACGCAGAGCGCCGCCTTGCGGTTCCCCTTGGCCATCACCGCGAAGTGCACGCCGTCGAGGGTCTTGGTGTAGTTGGCGAAGTGGCAGGACTTGCACTGCTCGTAGTAGGCCACCGTCACGTCGCGCCGGGTCTGGAACGGCTTGCTGTCGTGGGGGTAGCCCGTCTTGTCGGCGTGGCAGTCGCCGCAGCGCAGGATCTCGCCGTGGACCGACTTCGCGAAGACCGCCTGGTCCACGTAGAGCGACAGCTTCTCGCCGCTCGGCAGGTCCATGGTCTGCGACGGGTCGCCGCCGTGGCAGCCCAGGCAGTCGTCCTGCTCCGCCGGGATCCCGGCGCGCGCCGGAAGCGCCCACAGCCCGGCGACCGCCAGCGCGCACATCACCATTCGTGTGTTTGCCATCGCCTTCCCTGCGGGTGGTCCCGTGAAGGTTGCGATGGAAATCTCTACGCCAGCCCGGATGGAGCGTCCACCGAATTGCGCAATGAATTGGTAAGTCCGGCAGATTCGGTCACGCAGTTGCGACAATCCGTCCAATGTGCGGCAAAGTGACGCGGGGCAACCTTCACCCGTGCCCCGCGTCCGGGAGCTACCTCAGGAAGGTCTCGGTCAGCGCCTTCCAGTCGTCGGGCGAGAGGTGCGAGGCGACCGGGTCGACGATCTCGCCGCCGTCGGCGGTGGCGATGCCGAGCCGGCCCTCGAGCCAGCGGTGGAGCCGGTTCCCCTCGGCGCCCATCCAGTCCCGCGCCGCCTCGCCGCCGCGCAGCCCGTCCCGCCGGTCGCTCGCCGGCTTCATGGCGAAGAGCCAGCCGCGCGCGTAGTTGTCGCTCTTCACCAGCGCCGGCGCCAGGACCACCTCGCCGTTCACCGCGGTGACGGTCCCGTCCAGCGGCGCGACGATGACGGCCTGCTGCCCGCCGGCGGAGATCACCGCCGCCGGCTCGCCGGCGTGCAGCGCGGTGCCCGGCTTCGGCAGCCGCACCGACACCGCCCAGGGGAGGATGCGCTGCGCGAGGTCGTCGATGCCCACCCGCGCCAGGCCCTTCTCCGGCCGGACCCAGGTGTGGCCGGCGGCGTAGAGCAGCCCCGGGCGGAAGCGCAGCCCGCCGGTGAGCTGGAGCCCCTGGGCGCGGCGCCGCGCCCACTCGACGCCGCGCATCCCGGCCCAGACCAGCAGCGCGGGTACGAGGATCGCGGCCGCGGCGAGGAGGACGAAGCCCAGGCGGGCGGCGACGCCCGCCGCGAAGATCCCGATGGCCTGGAGGATTCCAACGATGGTCGTCATGGCGTCCCTTCCTTCCGGTGCAGCGCGCTACTTGTGGCACAGCTCGCAGCCGTCGAATTCGAAGGCCTGCTTCCCGTGGCAGGCGCCGCAGGCCCGGCCCTGCTCCATCTCCGCGTGGCCGATGGCCCGGAGCCCGGTGGCCGTCCCCGGCCGCAGCATCGCGAAGCCGGCGGGGTGGCAGGCCAGGCAGGCCGGCGCCCGCTCGTCCACGTGGGTGGCGTGGCTGAAGGTCACCACGCCGGGGCTGCCCTCGCCCTGCGGGAAGCGGTGGTCCGCCGGCAGCCGGAGGCCCGCCGCCGCCGCCGCGCCGCACAGCCCGCCGGCCGCCAACGCCGCCAGGCCCGCCACCCACCGACCGCTCCTGCCCGTCGCGCTCATGGTCGCCCCCTCAGCTCCGGAAGTGCTCGCGACACAGCTCGTCCCACCGCTCCGGCTCCAGCTCCCGGGCGATGCCGTGGACCGGCACGCCGCCGTCGGCCAGGACGGCGCCGAGCCGCGGGGAGGCCCGGGACACCAGCGCGTCGGCGGCCTGCTCCAGCCACCGCCGCGCCGCGGCCCCGTCCAGCAGCTGCCGGACGTTGGCCTGGAAGCGCGCCGGCCGGACCGCGAAGAGCCAGCCGCCGCCGTACGGCTCCTGCTGCCAGGCCCCCTCCGTCGCCGCCGGGTTCACCTCGGCGACGACGCCGTCCACCGGGGAGAGCAGCGGCACCTGGCGCCCGCCGTCGCGGGCCAGCAGGGCCGGCGCCCCCTGCGCCACCTCCGCGCCCGCGGCCGGCAGCCCCAGCCGCTCCACCGGCCCGAGCAGCCGGGCGGCGAAGTCGTCGAGCCCCACCTCCACCAGGCCGTCGGCGCGGCTGCGCGCCCAGGTGTGGCCGGGGTGGAGGAAGATCCCCTCGGGCAGGGAGAACCAGCCGCCGGCGCCGGCCGGCCGGCGCTCCGCCGTCTCCGCCGCGGCGGCGGCCCGGCGCCCACCCTGCACGTAGCGCCAGAAGGGGATGAAGAGCAGCAGGTAGCCGACCGCCAGGGAGTACTCCATCAGCTTGGCGGGGTAGGAGGCGAGGAACTCGTGGGCGAACATGGCGGCTCCTCTCAGTGGCCGGCGGCGAGGTCGGCCGGCTCGCGCAGCACCGGCATGCGGTTGACGATCCAGCGGAAGGCCTGCACGCCGATGGTGACCAGGGTCAGGGAGACCCAGATCTCCATCCAGCTCGGCAGGTAGTGGGCCGGGTTCTGCCAGTCCCAGGCCACCACCGACACGTTCAGGCGGTTGACGACGATGCCCAGCACGGCGACGGCGGCGGCGGTCCGCACCGCGGCGACGCTGCGGTGCCGCGCGCCCCAGGCGAAGAGCAGGGAGGGGAGCAGGACGAAGCCGAGCATCTCCACCAGCCACCACTTCCCCAGGAAGCCCTGGCCGATGAAGCCCCAGGCGTGGGCGTCGACGACCCCCTGCAGCTTGAGGAAGAAGTAGGCGAAGCAGGTGACGGCGCCGGCCTTGCCCAGCCCCAGCGTCAGGGCGTCCACGTCGACGTGACGGCCGGCCAGCTGCCGGGAGAAGACCTTGTGGGAGATGGCGCTCTCCACGATGACCATGGAGATGCCGGCGATGACGGCGGTGACGAAGAAGAAGGCGAAGATCCAGGGGGACCACCAGAGCGGGTGGAGCTTCCCGGGGGCGATGATGAAGAGGGAGCCCAGCGCCGACTGGTGCATCGAGGAGAACATCACCGAGAGCACGGTGAGGGCCAGCAGCGCCTTGCGCAGGGGCTGGTAGAAGCGCCTCAGCCCCAGCCACTCGAAGAACGGGACGGCGAACTCGAGCGACAGGACCATGGTGTAGCAGACCACGCACCAGGCGACCTCGAAGAGCACCGAGCGCGTGCCGTTCTGGGCGAAGATCTGGACCATGTTCCAGGGCTTGCCCAGGTCGGTGACGAGCCCGATGACGGCGAAGACGTAGCCGAGGAAGCCGGTGACGATGGCCGGC
>JAKAEO010000085.1 GCA_021818285.1 Myxococcales bacterium | reverse complement strand
CGGGCCGGAGGCCGCCGCGGCGCTGCGCCGGCTGGCGGAGGGCGGCCTGGCGGCGGCGGGCCCGCTGCCCGGGCCGGTGGCGGCCGAGGCCCGGGACCTGCTCACCCGCTTCCTCGAGCACCACCTCGGCCGGCGGCTGCCGAGCCGCCGCTTCCTCGACGAGGTCGGGCCGATGCTGGGGTGAGGGCGCGCCGCTCCCGGCGCGGCGAGCGCGACGGGGAGGTGTTTGACAGCCGCGCCCCGTGGTCCTACCTTGCGCGATCCGCGCGCCGGGGCCCCTTTCCGGCGCGGCGACGGGCGGAGGACGCGTGACCTTCCAGGACCTGATCCTCGAGCTGCAGCGCTACTGGGCGTCGAAGGGCTGCATCCTCGCCCAGGGGTACGACCTCGAGGTGGGCGCCGGCACCATGAACCCGGCCACCTTCCTCCGGGTGCTGGGGCCGGAGCCCTGGAACGTCGCCTACGTGGAGCCGTCGCGCCGCCCCGCCGACGGGCGCTTCGGGGAGAACCCCAACCGGCTCTACCAGCACCACCAGTTCCAGGTGATCCTGAAGCCCAACCCGCCCGACGTGCAGGAGCTCTACCTGGGCTCGCTGCGGGCCATCGGCATCGACCCCCGCGACCACGACATCCGCTTCGTCGAGGACGACTGGGAGAGCCCCACGCTGGGCGCCTGGGGGCTGGGGTGGGAGGTGTGGTGCGACGGGATGGAGATCACCCAGTACACCTACTTCCAGCAGGCCGGCGGCTTCGAGGTCCGGCCGGTGGCGGCCGAGCTCACCTACGGCCTCGAGCGCATCGCCATGTACCTCCAGGACGTGGAGAACGTCTTCGACGTGGAGTGGGTGAAGGGGGTCCGGTACCGCGAGGTCTTCCACCGCAACGAGGTGGAGATGAGCGAGTACAGCTTCCGCGCCTCCGACCCGAAGATGCTCTTCGGCCTGTTCGACGTCTACGAGGCGGAGTGCCGGCGGCTGCTGGAGCGGAAGCTTCCGCTCCCGGCCTACGACTACTGCCTGAAGTGCTCCCACGCCTTCAACAACCTGGACGCCCGCGGCGCCATCAGCGTCACCGAGCGCGCCGCCTACATCGGCCGGGTCCGCGCCCTGGCCCACCAGTGCGCCAGGGGCTACCTGGAGTCGCGGGAGGCGCTCGGCTACCCGCTGCTGCCGGCGAAGGAGCGCAAGAAGCACCTGAAGACCGCGTAGGTCGCGGCCGGGGCGGGGGATGGGGTCGGGGTGGCGATCGGGGTCGGGGATCTGGACGTAGGGCGGGGCTCGTCCCCCGCCGCCGTGGAGACGGACGACATGGCAGACCTGCTTTTCGAGATCGGCGCGGAGGAGATCCCGGCGGGCTTCGTGCCGCCGGCGATCCGGCAGCTGCAGGACGACCTCTCCCGGGCCCTGGCCGACGCCCGGCTGGCTTGCGGGGAGGTGAAGGCCATGGGCACCCCGCGGCGGCTGGTGGTCTGGGCGCGCGAGGTCGCGCCCCGCCAGGCCGACGCGCGCACCCAGGCGCTGGGCCCGCCGGTGGCGCAGGCCTTCGACGCCGAGGGGAAGCCCACCGCGGCGGCCCTGGGCTTCGCGCGGAGCCAGGGCGTGGAGGTCGGCGCCCTGGAGCGGGTCGCCACGCCCAAGGGCGAGCGGCTCGCCGCCACCCGCGTCGAGAAGGGCCGGAAGGCGGAGCTGGTGCTCCCCGGCCTGCTGGAGCGGCTGGTCGCCGGCCTGAAGTTCCGCAAGGCGATGCGCAGCCGCTGGGACGACGTCACCTTCGCGCGGCCGGTGCGCTGGATGGTGGCGCTCCTCGGCGGCAAGCCGCTCCGGGTCCGGTTCGGCGAGGTGACCAGCGGCCGGACCACCACCGGCCACCGCTTCCTGGCGCCCCGGCCCATCGCCCTGAAGGGCACGCCGGAGGACTACGTCACCCGGCTGCGCAAGGCCTGGGTCGAGGTGGATCCCCGGGAGCGCCGCGTCGCCGTCCAGAGCGCGCTGGCGAAGGCCGCCCACCGGGCCCACGGCGTGGTGCGGCCGGACGAGCCGCTGCTGGAGCAGGTGACCCACCTGGTGGAGCACCCCACCGCGGTGCTCGGGACCTTCGAGCGGTCCAACCTGGAACTGCCGCCCGAGGTGGTGATCTCGGAGATGCGGAACCACCAGCGCTACTTCGCGGTGCTGGACGGGCAGGGGCGGCTCACCAACCAGTTCATCGCCGTCTCGGGCACGCCGGTGCGGGATCCCAAGGTGGCGCGCCACGGCTACGAGCGGGTGCTCCGCGCCCGGCTGGCCGACGCCCGCTTCTTCTTCGAGGAGGACCGGAAGCGGAAGCTGGCCGACCGCGTGCCGGACCTGGCGCGGCGGACCTACCAGGCCCGCCTGGGGAGCGAGCTGGACCGCGCCGGCCGCATCGGCGCGGTGGCCGAGGCCCTGGCCCGCGCGCTGGGGCGCGAGGAGCTGGTCGCCGGCGCCCGCGAGGCGGCCCGCCTCTGCAAGGCCGACCTGGGCACCGGGATGGTGGGGGAGTTCCCGGAGCTCCAGGGGATCATGGGCGGCCACTACGCGCGCCTCGAGGGGTATCCGCCGGAGATCGCCGACGCGGTCGAGGATCACTACAAGCCGGTGGGCGCCTCGGCGGAGATGCCCCGCGGCGACCTGGGGGCGCTGGTGGGGCTCGCCGACCGGCTGCACCAGCTGGTGGGGATCCTCGGCGTGGGCGAGAAGGCGACCGGCGCGGCCGATCCCTTCGGCCTGCGGCGCGCCGCCATCGGCATCCTGCGGCTCCTGCTGGACCGGGGCTGGCACCTCTCGCTCCCGGCCGCGGTGGAGGCCACCCTGGACGCGCTGGCCGGGGCGAAGCTGGCGGCCGACCGCAAGGCGGTGGCCGCCCAGGCCCTCGACTTCCTGCGCGGGCGGCTGCGGGCCCTCTGGAGCGAGGATCACCCGGTCGACCTGGTGGAGGCGGTGCTGGCCGCCGGGGCCGACGACGTGGTCGACGCCCGCAAGCGGCTGGAGGCGCTGGCGGGCCTGCGGGGCCGCCCCGACTTCCTCCCGCTGGCGGTGGCGTTCAAGCGCGTCGCCAACATCCAGGAGAAGGCCCCCGGCGCCGGCGCCGGGGCGGTGGACGAGGCGCTGCTGCGCGACCCCGCCGAGCGGGCGCTGTACGCCGCGCTGGTGCAGGTGGAGGAGCGGGCCTCCGCGCTCCGGGCGCGGCGCGACTGGCCCGGGGTCCTCCAGGCGGTGGCGGCGCTGAAGCCGTCCGTCGACGCCTTCTTCGACGACGTGCTGGTGATGGCCGAGGAGGCCCGGCTGCGCGAGAACCGGCTCGGGCTGGTGCGGCGCGTGGCGGCGCTCTTCGCCGACGTCGCGGACTTCCGGAAGATCCAGGCCGAAGCGGCGGTTGGCTAGGGGCGTTTCCCTTGACCCTGGGCCGCCGCCGCGGCTAGGGTCAGGCCCCCGTGAACATGGCGACGAAGCACGCGAAATTCCTGGCGCTCGCGGCGCTCCTGGCCGGCTGCGGCGACATCGCCCGCGACGCCGCGCCCCCCACCGACCGCTTCCGCTTCCCGGTGGGCCTGGCGCTGCGCCACCTGAAGGCCTCCTGCACCGCCGCGCCCTGCACCTGCGTCGCCGGCACGCCCGGCTGCCAGACGGTGCTCCACGTCGTCTCCTCCAACTTCGACCTCACCTACGACACCGACGAGGGCGGCACGCTCATCGCCCTCCGGGTGCCGGAGCCTTCGGAGCGCCCGGCGACGCTCGGCCCCCGCGACCTCTGGGACATCCCGGACATCGTCCCGTACCGGCTGGGCGCGGTGCGGATCGGCAGCTTCGGCGGCGAGGTGAGCCTGCTCGACGAGGAGCACTGCGCCGGGTGGGAGACGGGCGCCGCGCCCGGGGCCCCGGCGGCCTTCGTCGCCTCCCGCTCGCGGGACCGGCTCTACCGCCTCACCCTCGGGAACGACGGGTCGCTGGGCTGCGGCGACGACTGCCGCACCGCGCTCGACCCGGACCTGCGCGATCCCTACGGCGTGACCCTGGCCTGTGGCGGGTCCGGGACCGGGTTCGCGGCCTCGGTCTACGTCACCTACCTGTCGACGCCCCTCAACGTCGGCTTCCTCTCGGAGCTGGCGCTGAAGGTCCCCGACCGGCTCGCCGCCGCCAAGAGCCCGGGGCTCCAGCCGGCCATCAACATCGGCCTCGACGCCGCGCGGAGCGCCGCCTTCGAGCCGCTCTCCCAGCGCGTCTTCATGACCGGCGCCTTCAGCGGGCCGGGGTACATGCCCCTGCGCTGGCTGGACCTTCCCTATCCGCCCTCCAGCACCAACCCGCCGCCGCCGGTGGACCTGGCCACCCGCGTCTTCGGCGCCGAGACCACCGGGATCGCCCTGTCGAGCGACGGGACCCGGGCCTACGTCGGGCTGCGCCTCTACGACGGCTACACCGCGGCGCTGGTCGGGGGCCGCACCCCGGACATCGGCGGCGCGCTCGCCGTCATCGACGTCACCCCGGCCCCCACCGGCGGCATCAACGGGCAGCTGCTCTCCCTGGTCCCGGTGGGCGTGGGCCCGACCGAGGTCCGGGTCATCCCGCGGCCGGGCCTCGCCGACCTGGTGGCGGTGAGCTGCAACGGGGACGGGTCGGTCTGGCTCTACGACGACGCCAGCGGCCTGGTGCCCCGGGTCTTCGGCATCGACCAGGCGAGCGGGACGCCGCTCCTCGGGAAGCAGCCGGCCGGGCTCGCCGTCGAGAGGCGCGCCGACGGATCGGTGCGCCTCTACGTCGGCTCCTTCGGGTCCCACTTCGTCTCGGTGATCCGGCTCGACGACCCGACAGACCCGCGCTCGGCCTGGGTCGAGATGCGCCTGGGAATGGCCCAATGAACCGTCGCTTCCTCGCCGGCGCCGCCCTGCTCCTGGCCGCCTGCAGCTCCAGCACGCCGCAGCTCGGCGGCGCCGTCCGCCGGCCGGCGGCGGTGGCCTTCTTCGAGGGCGTGACCACCAAGCTCCCCGGCCAGGTCCACCGCTACATGGCGGTGGCGGCCTTCGGCGGCGACGAGCTGCGCATCGTCGACCCCGCCGACGACAAGGTGGTGGTCGGCCCGGGGCTGGTCTTCCCGCTCTCGGTCCCGACCGCGCCCGGGCCGGTCTTCCTCGCCGCGGCCGATCTCGAGGACACCGACGCCGGCGGCGGGCCGCTCCCCGGGTTGCTGGTGGTCGCCGGGCAGCAGGCGCCGGCGGCCTCCTCCTCGCCCCTGCAGCCGTCGCTGCGCCTCGAGGTCGTCGCCACCTGGCAGGAGCTGACCACGGTGGCCCCGGCGCTAGCGGTGGACCTGGTGCAGGAGCTCGCGCCCGCGGACCCGTCCATCGGGGACGCCCAGCTCCTCTCCCTGGCCGCCCTGCCGTTGCCCGGGCAGCCCGGCCGGGCCTGCGTCGTCGCCGGCCTCTCCGGCGGGCGCCTGGCGGTGGTCACCTTCGAGCGCGATCCGACCTCGCCGGCCCACGCGCTGCGGCGCGTCCCCGGGCTTCCCGCCCGGCTGGTGCCGGCCCGGACGGTCACCGCCGCCTCGCCGGCGCCGGGGATCCCCTTCGACCCGCTCGACCTGGCGCTGGAGCCGCCGCCCCCGGTGGGAGCGCTCGGGACCACCCGGCGCCTCTTCGCGGCCACCGGGGAGGTCCTGGGCGACCGCGGCGGGGCCGCGGTCCACGGCGTCGCCGAGATCACCGCGGGCTTCGCGCCGGACGGCTCGCCGGCGGGCTGGAGCATCCGCGGGCTCGACGCCCTGGCGCCCACCCGCCTGGTGGCGGCGCAGTACGTCGCCGACCGCGAGCCCACCTTCCAGGACGCCGACAAGCTCGACACCGCGCTCCACCTGGAGGTCTTCGCGGTGCTCGACGAGGCCGCCTGCGGGCCGCACTTCGCCATCGGCTGCGGGGTGGCGACGCTGGTCCCGGACGACCCCACGCGCAACGGCATCGCCGCCGACCCGACGGGCGAGCTGCCCTACCGCGCCCCCATCTACGTCCCCGGCTACCCGCTGGCGATGACCGCCGCGCCGCCGCCGTGGCGGAACGGGGCCGGGGACCCGTCGGTGGACAGCAAGAACCCGCCCGATCCCGCCACCGGCTTCCGGGTGATGACCATGGGCACGGTCACCGGCAACCGCGACGCCAGCGCCGTGGTCGCCGTGGCCTCGGCCAGCGGGGTGGTCACGTTGCTCGATCCCGGCCGCTACTCCGCGGCCAACGACGTCAGCCAGCTGCGCAGCAGCTCCCGGGCCGGCGTGCTCCCCCGGGCCGAGGGCGGGGTCACGACCATCCTCGGTCCGGCCACCCCGCTGGACGGGACCGCCAACACCACGCAGAACGAGCCGGTCCTGGTCCTCTGGAACGACCGGCAGCTCGCCCACCCCGACCCGGTCTCCGGTCTCCCGACGACCCACCTGAAGACGGTCGACTACACCAGCCTCACGGTCCCGGTGCCGCTCACCGGCATCGAGGCCAACATCACGTCCACGCCGGGCTACGCGCAGGACGACACCTGGTCGATCCGCTGGCAGGGGACGCTGCCGGGCCTCAACCTGCGCCAGGGCGTGGTGGGGCGCGACCCCGACGGCACCGCCTGGGTGGCGGCGCAGGCGCGCGGCTTCGACGCCGGCGGGAGCCCGGCCTGGATCTCCACGCTGGACATCACCGATCCCGAGCTGGGCGTCCGCTCGCGCGACGGCGGCCCGACCACCGTCGGCGACACGGTGCTCATCGACGTCATCGACACCACCGCCTGCCCGGAGCACTACGACGCCACCACCGGCTCGACGGTGCTGGGCCAGCTCAAGGCCACGGTGGTGGACTTCCTGCCGCCGTCGCCGGCGCACCCCGGGGGCGCGCTGAAGATCGACCGCGTGGCCGACCCGGCGCCCGGGGCCGATTGCCCCGGCGCCATCGTGCCGCTGCCGCCGGCGGGAGCCGTGGCCACCACCGACGCCTACCTCACGTTGCGCACCTCGGACGCGCTGGTGACCGGGAAGGGCTTCGGCTACGCCGGCCGGGCGCGCATCAGCGGGACCATCGTCGACGTCAACCCGTCGCCCATCGACAACCCGCCAGACACCGCGACCATCGTCGCCGACACCTACGCGCTCCGCTGGGAGCCGGAGGCGCCGCTGGAGGCGATCGCCGCCGACACCACGCAGCCGGTGGCGGCGCGGCGCGGCGCGGCCGAGCGGCTGGCGATCGCCCGCAAGGCGCGCCGGAACAACTACCCCTCCGACAACCCGTGCGGCGCCGGGATCATCGTCTCGGAGCCGGTCTGCGCCGACTGGCCGACCGGGTGGAACCCCATCCTCCCGGCGGCCGACGACCGGGTGGTCCTGAAGTTCCGCCTCGCCGTCTTCTGCCGGCCCAACAAGCTCGCCGTCCCCTGCACCGACGCCTCGGGCGCCGTGCTCCCCATGACCCAGGACACCGGGTTCGTCTTCTCGACCCAGCGGGGCGTGAAGGAGTCCTCCCGCCGCGCGCCGAGCGGGGGGAGCTTCCCCCGGGCGGTCGGCTGGAACGACCAGAGCGTCTACGATCCCACCCTCACCACCCGGTTCGTGGCCTGCTTCACCGACGACCAGGTGGTCGCCTTCCCGCCTTCCAGCCTGACCGGCAGCAACGCCGTCAACCGCTGACGGCGGCCGGGAGGGGCGGCGGCCGCGGACCGGGCGCGCCTGCCGGGTGCCGGCGGCGGGGTGTATCCTGCCGCCGTGCCCACGCTCACCCTGATCGACGGCTCCGGCTTCATCTTCCGCGCCTATCACGCGCTGCCGCCGCTCTCGAACACCCGGGGCGTCCCCACCCACGCCGTCTACGGCTTCACCACCATGCTGCTGAAGGCGCTGCGCGAGCACGAGCCGACCCACGTGGCGGTGGTGCTCGACGTCAGCCGCAAGAGCTTCCGCACCGACCTGGACCCGGCCTACAAGGCCCACCGTCCCGAGGCGCCCGCCGATCTGGTCCCCCAGTTCCCGCTGGTGCGCGACGTCATCCGGGCCCTGGACGTCCCGGTGCTGGAGGAGCCGGGCGTCGAGGCCGACGACGTCATCGCCACCCTGGCGCGCCGTGCCCGCGAGCTGGGCTGGGAGGTGGTGATCGTCACCGGCGACAAGGACTTCACCCAGCTGGTGGACGAGCGGGTCCGGCTCTTCGACCCGATGGCCGAGGCCAGCGGGCGCGGCGGCTGGACCGGCCCCGACGAGGTCCGCAAGAAGATGGGCGTGCCGCCGGAGCGGGTGGTGGAGTACCAGTCGCTGCTCGGGGACAAGGTGGACAACGTGCCCGGCGTGCCCGGCGTCGGCGAGGTCACGGCGGCCGCCCTGGTGAACCGCTTCGGCACCGTCGAGGAGATGCTGGCGCGCGCCGGCGAGATCCCGGGCGCGGTGGCCCGGGGCGGCGAGAAGCTGCGCGAGAAGCTGCTGGCGGCTGCCGAGCGGCTGCGGCTCAACCGGAAGCTGGTGACGCTGCGCACCGACCTGGCGCTGCCGGTGGCCCCCGTGGACCTGGCCCGCCGGCCCGGCGATCCGGAGGCGGCGCGGCGGCTCTTCGCCGAGCTCGAGTTCACGCGGCTGCTGAAGTACCTGCCCCCGCCGCCGCCCACCGCGCGCGCCGAGCGGGTGGAGCTGGTGGCGGACGGCCGGGCCCTCCAGGCGGCGGTGGCGGCGGCCCGGGCGGCGGGCCAGGCCGGGCTGGAGCTGCTGCACGAGGGCTCCTCCCCCCGCACCGGGGCGCTGGTGGGCGTGGCGCTGGGGGCCGGCGGGCGAGCCTGGTACGTGCCGGTGGGCCACCGCTACCTGGGCGCGCCCTCCCAGCTCTCCGGCCCGGAGGTGGCGGCGGGGCTGCGCCCGCTGGTCGAGGACCGGCGCGTCCCCAAGCACGGCCACGACCTGAAGGCCGCCGACCACCTGCTGGCGCGGCTCGGCCTTGCGGCCGCCGGCGAGGGGCTGGACACCGAGCTCGCCAGCCGGCTGCTGCAGCCGGCGCGGCGGGAGCACGGGCTCGCCGACGTGGCCCGCGAGCGGCTGCGCTGCGAGCTGCCCTCGCTGGCCGCCGAGGCGCCGGGGCGCGGCCGGCCGCCGCCCGGGGCCGGGGAGCTGCCGGTGGAGCAGGTGGCGGAGGTGGCCGGGGCGCGAGCCGCGGTGCTCTGCGACCTGGCCGCCGCCCTCCGCCGGGCGCTGGACGACGAGGGGCTGGCCCGGCTCCACGACGAGGTGGAGCGCCCGCTGGTGCCGGTGCTGGCCGACATGGAGCGGGCCGGGATCGCCGTGGACCGGGGGGCGCTGGAGGGGCTCTCGGCCGAGTTCGGCGCGGCGCTCCGCGACCTCGAGGCGAGGATCCACTCGGCCGCCGGCCACGCCTTCAACGTGGCCTCGACCCGGGAGCTGGGGCTGGTGCTCTTCGAGGAGCTGAAGCTCCCGGTGGTGAAGCGGCTCAAGACCGGCCCCTCCACCGACGTCGAGGTGCTGGAGAAGCTGGCGGAGCAGCACGAGCTGCCGCGGCTGGTGCTGGAGCACCGCTCCCTGTCGAAGCTGAAGGGGACCTACGCCGACACCCTGCCGCAGCTCATCGAGGCCGACGGCCGCATCCACACCACCTTCCAGCAGCTGGGCGCGGCCACCGGGCGCCTCTCCTCCACCGATCCGAACCTCCAGAACATCCCGGTGCGCACCGAGCTCTCGCGCCGGCTCCGGGCCGCCTTCGTGGCGCCGCCGGGCCGGCTGCTGGTGTCGGCCGACTACTCCCAGGTGGAGCTGCGCATCCTGGCCCACTTCGCCGAGGACGAGGCGCTGCTCGCGGCCTTCCGGCGCCGCGAGGACGTCCACGCCGCCACCGCCGCCGAGACCTTCGGGGTGGCCCGGGAGGCGGTCACCGCCGACCAGCGCCGCATCGCCAAGGTGCTGAACTTCGGCATCGCCTACGGCCTCTCGGCCTTCGGCCTGTCGCAGCGGCTCGACATGCCGCCGGCGGAGGCCCAGGCCATCATCGACCGGTACTTCGCCCGCTACGCCGGCGTGAAGCGCTGGCTCGACGCCACCGTCGCCGAGGCGCGCAAGAGCGGCGAGGTGCGCACCCTCTGGGGCCGGCGCCGGGCCCTGCCGGACATCGGCTCGCGCAACCCCGGGCTGCGCCAGGCGGCGGAGCGCATGGCGGTGAACACGCCCATCCAGGGGACGGCGGCCGACCTGGCCAAGCTGGCGATGATCCGCTCCGCGGCGGCGCTGCGCGCCGAGGGGCTGGACGCCCGGCTCCTGCTCCAGGTCCACGACGAGCTGGTGGTCGAGGCCCCCGAGGGGCGGGAGGAGGCGGTGGCCGCGCTGCTGCGCCGGGAGATGGCGGCGGCGGGGGCGCTGCGGGTGCCGCTGGAGGTCGAGGCGGGGTGGGGCCGGAGCTGGGCCGACGCGCATTAGGACGGGGGCTGCGCCCCCGCCCCGCCGGCGGAGCCGTCGGGGCCCCACCCGGGCGGCCTACCTCTTCTTCGCCGGCAGGTACTGGATCTGCTCGTCGTCGTCGGGGGCGCGGAAGGCCTCGAGCAGCTTGCCGTGGCTCTCCACCACCGCCCGCACCTGGGCCTCGAAGGCGGAGCGCTGCCGCTTCAGCTCGGTGATGTCGTCGGCGATCTTGAGGAACTTGGCGTGGGCGGCCTGGACGATCTTCTCGCCCTGCAGCTCCGCCTCGGAGAGGGTGATCTCCGCCTCCTTGCGCGCCGCCTCGCGGATGTCCTCGCAGGCCTTCTGGGCCGTGACCATGGTCTCCTGCAGGGCGCGCTCGCGCCCGCGGAACTCGGCGATCTCCTCGTCCATGCGCACCACGTCGGCGCGCAGCGCCTGGGCGTCGCGGACCAGATCCTCGAGGCCGGAGGCCACCAGCGCCAGGAAGGCCTCGACCTCCTGGCGGTCGTAGCCGCGCAGCGCGCGCCGGAAGCGCTTCTGCAGGACGTCGAGCGGCGTGATCTTCATGGGGGCCTCCGGGCGCATGATACCGCCTGGCCCGGGGGCGTCCATTTCCGGGGGCGGCCGCCGGGCGGCGTTTGCCTATCGCCCCGGGGGGAGCTAGGAAGGGGCCGCAGGCGCCCCCGCCATGGACCCCGTTCCCGCGCTCGCCCCGACCTTCCGCCGCTTCGCCCTCACCTTCGGCCTGCTGGTGGTGGTGCTGGCGGGCCTGGTGCTGGCGGGGTGGGCCCTCGGCGCCGAGGCCCTCACCACCCTCTTCCCCGGCTTCATCGAGATGCGCCCGACCACCGCGCTGAGCCTGCTGCTCGGCGGCGTGGGGGTGGCGCTCTCGGCGCCGCGCCGGGCGGCCGGGGCGGCCCGCGTGGCGGCGCGCGCCATGGGGGCGGCCACCGCCCTGCTCGCGGCGGCGACGCTGGCCGAGTACCTGGTACGGCGGGACCTGGGCTTCGACGCGCTCGGCTTCGCGGTGTCCGGGGTCCCGGGCGAGGCCCACCCGGCGCGCATGCCCTTCCTCCAGGCGGCCTCGATGCTGCTCCTGGGGCTGGCGCTGGCCGTTCCCGAGCGGGGCCGGGGCCGGGCCCGCCACGCCCTGGCGCTCGCCGGCGGGCTGGTCCCGCTGCTCTCGCTGGTCTCCTTCCTCTACGGGGTGAAGGCCGGCTACCAGGGCTCGGCGCTGACGCGCGTGCCGCACCACGCCGCCATCGGGCTGGCCTTCCTCACCGCCGGCGTGATCCTGGCCCGGCCGGAGACCGGGCCGATGCGCCTGCTGGCCTCCAGCGGCCCCGGGGGCGCGCTGGCGCGGCGGCTGCTCCTGCCGGTGGTGCTGATCCCGGTGGTGCTGGGCTGGCTCTTCCTGGTCGGCGGGCCGCAGCTCGGCCAGTACGAGGGGCTGGTGGGGGCCTCGCTGGTGGTGGTCTCGGCGGTGGTCACCGGCTCGGTGGTGGTCTGGCGCAACGCGCGCGAGGTGCAGCGCACCGACGACGAGCGGACCCGCGTCGAGGAGACGCTCCGCGACGAGCGGGAGTGGCTCCGGCGCGTCGAGGCCGAGCGCATGACCCTGCTGGAGCGGGAGCAGGCGGCCCGGGCCGAGGCCGAGCGGGCCAGCCGCGCCAAGGACGAGTTCATCGCCACGCTCTCCCACGAGCTGCGCACGCCGCTGAACTCGGTGATGGGGTGGGCCCGGCTGCTGCGCGGCGGCAAGCTGGACGGCGACGGCGTCCGGCAGGCGGTGGAGGCCATCGAGCGGGGCGCCGTCACCCAGGCGCAGATCGTGGACGACCTGCTCGACGTCTCGCGCATCGTGCGCGGGGCGCTGCGGCTCGACGTCCGGCCGGTCGACCTCGGGCCGGTCATCGACGCCGCCGTGGACACCGTCCGGCCGGCGGCCCAGGCTCGCGGCATCGACATCGAGCTGAAGGTCGAGGCGCGGGGGCCGGTGCCGGGCGACGCCGGCCGCCTGCAGCAGGTGGTCTGGAACCTGGTCGCCAACGCCATCAAGTTCACGCCGCCCGGCGGGCGGGTGGAGGTGCGGACGGCGCAGCGGCCGGACGGCGTCGAGATCGCGGTGGCCGACGACGGCATCGGGATCCCGCCGGAGTTCGTCCCCCACCTCTTCGAGCGCTTCCGGCAGGCCGACTCCTCCACCACCCGCGCCCACGGCGGCCTGGGGCTGGGGCTGGCCATCGTGCGCCACCTGGTGGAGGCCCACGGCGGCAGCGTCTCCGCCGACAGCCCGGGCCCGGGGCGCGGCGCCACCTTCACCGTCCACCTGCCGCTCGCCGGCCCGCGCCTGCGGGGCGCGGCGACGCCCCGGCCCGCCGGCCCGGCCTGACCGGCCGGCGTCCCCGGCCGCCGCGGCGCCCGCGGCCCTCGCGGCCGTCCCCGCGGGGCGGTTCGGCGCGGCGGAGGCGCGTGCTATCTTCCGCGGCGCCGCATGCCCTTCTCGGAGCTCATCGGACAGGATCGGGCCGTCGGATCGCTGCG
>JAKAEO010000084.1 GCA_021818285.1 Myxococcales bacterium | reverse complement strand
CCCCTCGCCCCGCCCGCGTCCGCCGGCGTCGCGGTGGCCGCCGCCGTGGCCGCGCTCCGGCGCCGCCGGCCGGGGGCCGATCTCGACGCAGTACACCGCGCCCGTCCGGATCTGCTCCACCAGGTCGGCCTCGCCGGCCACCGGCCGCTTGAAGAGCGTGGCCGCCTTGCCGATGTCGCCGGCCTGGTGCGCCCCCGAGCCGCCGATGCACGGCAGGTTCATGTGGTCCGCCGCCTCGACGGCCAGGTCGTCGGCCGGGCCCCGCCGGCGCGCGCAGAGCCCCTCCAGCGCCGAGAGGCCGTCGAGGGTGAAGACGAAGTCGCCGCTGGGCCGCTCGATCGACTTGTCGTACGGGTGGGCCGCCACCGCCACGCCGCCCAGCTCCGCGACCCGGGCCAGCACCTCGCGCACCGGCCACGGCGTGGTGCCGAAGATCTGCGGTGGGTTGGGGACGCGGGCCGGATCGGGGAAGTAGCAGAGGTAGTGGCCGTGGTCGGTGGCCAGCTCCACCCCGCAGAGCGCCAGGAAGCCCTCCTCCCGCGCCGCCTCGCGCACCTCGGCGAGCCCCTCCAGCGTGTTCAGGTCGGTGATCACCACGCCGTCGAGCCCCGCCTCCCTGGCGCGCCGGACCGCCTCCCGCGGCGTCAGGGAGACGCCGGGCGTGTGGTGGGTGTGGACGTGCGGGTCGATGAGCATGGTGGGCCCGATTAGCACGCCGGGCCCGCCTTGAGAAGCCGGGAGCGGCCGGGCGGGCGGCGCAGACCCCGAATTTGACAACGAAAATGGGCGCTGGCAGCATCGCGGAAGTCGACGGTCAGGGGGAGGTCGGGCGTGAGCGAGGACGGCGGGTACCCCGAGCGGATGCGCTTCACCGGCGTCAAGGTCTTCTCGGCCACCAAGGCCAAGGAGCGGGAGGAGCTGGGGGAGACCATCACCCGCTGGCTCCGGTCCAACGCCGACCTGGAGATCGTGGACCGGGTGGTCTCGCAGTCCTCCGACAACGAGTTCCACTGCCTCTCCATCGTATTCTTCTTCCGCCAGCGCCCCGCGCAGTAGCCACGCGCGGGGCCGCGTGGTAGCCACGGGCCATGCGGCTCAAGCAGCGGCCCGAGGACTTCCAGGTCACCGAGTCCTGGCGCTTCGACCCCGCCCCGCGCGGCGAGTGGTTCGTCTACCTGATGGACAAGCAGAAGCTCTCCACCTACGAGGCGGTGGACCGCATCTGCGCGCGCGCCGGCGTGAAGCACGCCGACGTCTCCTACTGCGGCCTGAAGGACAAGCAGGGGCGGACCACGCAGCTGGTGGCGGTGCGCGGCCGGCCGGTGGAGCTCCAGGAGCCCGACCTGCGGCTCAAGCCGCTGGGGCGCTCCGCCGCGCCGCTCTCGGCCGCCAACACCACCTCCAACCGGTTCGCGGTCACGGTGCGCGACCTCTCCGCCGACGACGTGGCCCGGCTCCCCGCCTCGGTGGCCGAGGTGCAGCGGCTCGGGGTGGTGAACTACTTCGACTCCCAGCGCTTCGGGTCGCTGAAGCACGGGCAGGGCTTCCTGGTGAAGGACCTGATGCGGGGCCAGTCGGAGCTGGCGCTGCAGAACTGGCTGGCCCGGCCCTCGCCCCTCGACGAGACCTCCGACGCCAAGGTGAAGGCCTTCTGGAAGGCGAACTGGGGCGACTGGCGCCGCGTCCCGAGCTACCCGGGCGCGGAGAAGTACCGGCGGGTGATCCGCTGGCTGCGCGACCACCCGCGCGACTACCTCGGCGCCTTCCTCCGCACCGAGCCGCGCTGGCGCGCCATGCAGGTCTTCGCCTACCAGTCCTGGCTCTGGAACGAGGGGGTGAAGCAGTACCTGCGGGCGGTGCTGGGCCCCGGCGCGCTCCTCGCCATCCGCTACCAGGCCGGCGCGCTGCTCTTCCCGCGGTCGCTGGACGGCGCCCAGGCCGACGCCCTGCGCGACCGGACCTTCCCGCTCCTCGGCCCCGCCTCGCAGATCGACGACCCGGTGGTCCGCAAGGCCGCGCTCTCGGTCCTGGAGCGCGAGGGGCACACCCTGGCCAGCCTGCGGGTCCCGGGCACCGACCAGATCCACTTCGACCCGGAGGAGCGGCCCCTGCTGGTGTTCCCGGGGAAGCTGGCGGTGGGCGAGGCCCGGCAGGACGAGCTGAACCCGGGGCGGCTGCGCGCCAACGTGGCCTTCACCCTGCCGCCCGGCGCCTACGCCACGCTGGTGGTGAAGCGGCTCTTCCACTGGACGCTGGCGCCCGGCGCGAAGCGGCCCCCGCCGAAGCCGCGGCGCCTCACGCCCGCGGAGATGCACGAGCAGCGCAGGCAGACCGGCTTCCTGGCCCGCAAGCGGGCGCGCCGGGCGGCCCGCGGGCCGGCCTGACGGGTCCGCGCCTCGCCCCTGCGCGGCCCCCGTCGCGGCGCTACACCCGCTCCTGGAACTCCTTGCCCAGGAGCCCCTCGGGGCGCACCAGCAGCACCGCGACGATGAGGACGAAGGCGAGCGAGCTCTTGAACTCCATCGCCAGGTAGCCGCCGGCGAGGCTCTCGACCACGCCGAGGACGAGCCCGCCCACCACCGCGCCGGGGAGGCTGTTCAGGCCGCCCAGCACCGCCGCCGCCAGCCCCTTGAACATGGGGTCGAGCATGAAGAACGGGTCGAGCATCAGCACCGGCGCCAGGAAGATCCCGGCCACCACGCCCAGCGCCGCGGCGGCGCCCCAGGCGAAGGCCAGGACCTGGCGGGTGGGGATGCCCAGCGTCTGGGCGGCCTGCAGGTTCTCCGAGGTGGCGCGCATCGCCAGCCCGAGCCGCGTCTTCTGCGTGAGCAGGAAGAGGAGCAGGCTGGCCAGCGCCGCGGCCGCCAGCGTCCCGATGGCGAGCTCGCTGACGTAGACCGGCCCCACCTTCCACACCTTGGTGTCGGAGAGCGGGAACGGGAAGCTCGTCGGCTCGGCGCCCCACTGGTAGACGGTGAAGCCCTGGAAGATCAGCGCCAGCCCCAGGGTGAGGATCACCTGGCCCAGCTGCGTGGCCCCCTTGCGCTGCGCCGGCACCAGCGCGGCGAAGTAGAAGACCACCGCCACCACCGCGCCCGCCAGCAGCGCCAGCGGCAGCGAGATCCACAGCGGCCGCCCGGAGGTGGCGAGCGAGAAGGCCACGAAGGTGCCGAAGGTGGCCATGTCGCCGTGGGCGAAGTTCAGCACCCGGGCGGAGCGGTAGATGAGCACCAGGCCCAGCGCCACCAGGGCGTAGAGGCTCCCCGCGGCCAGGCCCGTCAGCGTGTACTGGAGGAAGTTCCCCATGGCCGGCCTATCGGAAGGGCCACATCCGGAAGTAGAGCCGGGTCTTCAGCCAGGCCCCCGCCAGGCCCAGCGGCTCGAAGATCATCACCACCAGGATGGCGGCGCCGAAGAGCACCGGCACCGCCCAGCGGAAGTCGCCGAAGAGGGCCGGCACCAGGATGGCGAAGGCGGCGCCGAAGACCGAGCCCTCCACCGAGGCCACGCCGCCGACGATCACCGCCACGAAGAAGTTCAGCGACTCCTGCACGTTGAACGCCTGCGGCTCCAGGTGGCCCAGGTACTGCGCCATCAGCGCCCCGTGGACGCCGGTGTAGAAGGAGGAGATGGCGAAGGCCAGCAGCTTGGCGCGGGTGAGGTTCACGCCCATGGCCTCGGCGGCGATGTCGCTGTCGCGCAGGGCCACGAAGGTGCGCCCCACCCAGGAGGAGACCAGGTTGTAGGCCACCGCGGTGAAGAGCAGGAACAGGGCGAAGTAGAGCAGGTAGACGTAGACGTCGCGGTCCATGCCCCCCGGCGGCCGCAGCTGCGCGATGGGCAGGCCGGCGCGTCCCCCGGAGAGCGCCTCCACGTTGGCGAAGACCTGGTAGACCGCGGTCCCGAAGCCCAGGGTGGCGATGGCCAGGTAGGGACCCTTGAGCCGCAGCGAGGGGAAGCCCACCAGCCATCCGGCCGCCCCGGCGGCGATCCCCGCGACCAGCAGCGCCAGCGGGAAGGGGGCGCCGGCGATGCGCAGGTGGCCGAAGGTGTAGGCGCCGATCGCCAGGAAGCCGGCCTGGCCGAAGGAGACCTGGCCGGCGTAGCCGATGAGCAGGTTCTGGCCGATGACGCCGATGGCGTACAGCCACACCATGCTGCCCCAGGCCAGCCAGGAGCGGTGGCCCCACCAGGGCAGCGCCGCCAGCGCCAGCAGCCCGAGGACGAGCAGCGCCCGGCCCAGCGGCTTGCGGGCGAAGCGCAGCTCCTCGCGGTAGCTCTCGACCAGGTCCATCGGTCAGCTCCGGTAGAGCGACTCCACCAGGTCGGCGTAGCGCTTCTCGATGTTGCGGCGCTTCACCTTCTTGGTCGGGGTCACGTCGCCCTCCTCCTCGTAGAAGCGGCGCGGCAGCAGGGCGAAGCGCTTCACCCCCTCCACCTGGGACAGCGTCCGGTTCACCTGGTCCACCTCGTGGCCGATGAGCCTCACCACCTCGGGGGACTGGGTCAGCTCGGCGAAGGTGGCGAAGGGGAGCCGGTGGTCCTGCGCGTACTTGGTGACGTTGTCCTCGTCGATGAGGATCAGCGCCACCACGTACTTGCGCCGGTCGCCGATGACCACCGCGTCCTGGATGTAGGGGCTGAACTTCAGCTTGTTCTCGATGTAGGCCGGGGCGATGTTCTTGCCGCCGGCGGTGATGAGGATGTCCTTCTTGCGGTCGACGATCTTGAGGCGGCCCTCCTCCCACACGCCGACGTCGCCGGTGTGGAGCCAGCCCTCCGCGTCGATGGTGCGGGCGGTCTGCTCCGGGTCCTTGAAGTAGCCCTGGAAGACGTGGGGGCCGCGGGTGACGATCTCGCCGTCCTCGGCCAGCTTCACCTCGACCCCGGCGATGGGCTCGCCCACCGTGCCGACCCGGGGCCGCTCCGGCCGGTTCACGGCGATGACCCCGGTGGACTCGGTCATCCCGTACCCCTCGACCAGCGGGACGCCCAGCGCCTGGAAGAAGTCGAAGAGCTCGGGCGAGGCCGGGGCCGCCCCGCTGAAGGCCAGCCGCGTCCGGTCGAAGCCGATGCGCCGCTTCAGCGGCTCCAGCACCGGCCAGTAGGTGAGCAGGCGGGCCGCCGCCAGCGCCGGCGGGACCCGCCCCTGGCGGCGGGCCCGGACCCAGCGCTTCCCGGTGGCCACCGCCAGCCGGAACAGGGTCCGCTTCAGCGGCGTGGAGTCGTCCATCCGCAGGGCGATGGTCGAGGCCAGCTTCTCCCAGACCCGCGGCACGCTGGCGAAGTAGGTGGGCGAGACCTCGCGCAGGTTCTGGAAGAGCGTGTCGAGGCTCTCCACGAAGTTCACCACGTACCCCACCCGCACGTGCTGGATCACCGACCCCAGGTTCTCGTAGATGTGGGCCAGCGGCAGGTAGGAGACCAGCTCGTCGGCCACGTGGGCGCCGTTGGCCTGCTGCAGCGAGTCGGACATGAAGATGCAGCTGCCGTGGGAGATCATCGCCCCCTTGGGCGGGCCGGTGGTGCCGGAGGTGTAGATCACCATCGCGGTGTCGCCGGGGCCCAGGGCGGCGATGCGCTCCTCCAGCCGCGCCGGCTCGGCCGCCGCCAGGGCCCGCCCCTCCTCCAGGAAGGCGTCGAAGAACCGGACCCGGGGGTCGGCGAAGCCCCACAGCCCCTTGGGATCCCACACCACCAGGCGCTCCACCCTGGTCTGCTCCACCACCGGGAGCACCTTCTCCAGCTGCTCCTCGTTCTCCAGGAACAGCACCCGCGCCTCGGAGTGGTTCAGCAGGTAGACGACCTGCTCGGCGGCGCTGGTGGGGTAGACGCCGCAGGTGGCGCCGCCGGCGGCCATGATCCCCAGGTGGCAGTAGAGCCACTCGGGCCGGTTCTCGCCGAGCACCGCCACCTTCTCCCCCGGGCACAGGCCCAGGGCGAGCAGGCCCGCCGCCACCTCCCGCACCCGGTCGGCGTACTCGGCCCAGGTGACCCGGCGCCAGATGCCCAGCGCCTTGTGGCGCAGCGCCACGGCGTCGCCGCGGCGCGCCGCCTGCCCGAAGAGCAGGCCGGGGAGGGTGCGGGCCTCGCTCACCAGCGCCTCCGCTTGCGGTAGAGGTGGAACCCCTTGCCGCCGCCGGCGGCGGTGCCCACCCCGAGGTAGACGTCCCGCACGTCCTCGTTCTCCGCCAGCTCCGCCGGCGTGCCCTGCAGCACGATGCGGCCGGCCTCCAGGATGGCCGCCCGGTGGGCGACCTTCAGGGCCAGGCGGGCGTTCTGCTCCACCAGCAGGATGGTGGTCCCGGCCGCGCTGATCCGCTTCAGGGCCTCGAAGACCACCCCGGCCAGCTCCGGGGTCAGCCCCAGCGAGGGCTCGTCGAGCATGAGCAGCTTGGGGCGCCGCAGCAGCGCCCGGCCGATGGCCAGCATCTGCTGCTGGCCGCCGGAGAGGGTCTCGGCCTGCTGGGAGAGCCGCTCCCGCAGCACCGGGAACATCTGGTGGACCCGCTCGACGTCCTCCTTCACCTGCCGGTCGTGCCGGCCCCACAGGCCCAGCTCGAGGTTCTCGGCGACGGTGAGCTCGCGGAAGAGGCCGCGGTCCTCGGGGACGAAGACGATCCCCTCCCCGGCCACGGTCTCGGGCCGCTTGCGCTCGATGCGCCGCCCGGCGAGCTGGATGGTCCCCTTCTTCGGCTGGTCGCGCAGCAGGCCGGCGATGGACTTGAGCAGCGTGGTCTTGCCGGCGCCGTTGGGCCCGAGCACCGCGAAGATCTCCCGCTCCCGCACCTCCAGGGACACGCCGTTCAGGGCGTAGATGCGGTCGAGGTAGAGGGTCTCGATGCTCGTGACCTGGAGCAGGGGCGTGGCGGCCTCGGCGCTCACTGGTCCCCCAGGTAGGCGCGGATCACGCCCGGGTGCCGCTGCACCTCCTCGGGCGTCCCCTCGGTGAGCTTCTCGCCGTGGTCCAGCACCACCATCCGGCTGGCCAGCCGCGAGGCCACCCGCAGGTCGTGCTCCACCAGCAGCACCGTGACCCCGAAGCGCCCCCGCACCTCGTGGATCCAGTAGCTCACCTCGTCCTTCTCCTCGGCGGTGAGCCCGGAGACCGGCTCGTCGAGGAGCAGCAGCTTCGGCTCGGTGGCCAGGGCCCGGCCCAGCTCGATCCGCTTCTGGACGCCGTAGGCGCAGCTCGCCACCCGCGCGTCGCGCCAGGCCTCCAGGTCGAGGAACTCGATGATCTCCTCGCAGCGCTCCCGGTGGCGCACCTCCTCGCCCCGGAGGCGGAGGGCCGCCGCCCAGAGGCTGCGCCGGAAGTGGAGGTGGCGCCCGAGCATGAGGTTGTCGAGCACCGTCATGTTCAGGAAGAGGCGCAGGTTCTGGAAGGTGCGGGCCACCCCGCGGGCGGTGACGCGGTCGGGGGAGAGCCCGAGCAGGCTCTCCCCCCGGAACCGGATGCTCCCCGAGGTCGGCCGGTAGAGGCCGGTGACGCAGTTGAAGAGCGAGGTCTTGCCCGAGCCGTTCGGCCCGATGACCCCCACCGTCTCCCCCTCGGCGATGGTCAGCCCGACGCCGCCCAGCGCGGTGATGCCGCCGAAGCGGAGCGTCAGGTCGCGGACCTCGAGGAGCCCCTCTCCGGCCATCCGTCCCTAGAAGTGCGGGGGGAAGTGGACGTACGGGGTGATCTGCTTCGCCGTCGCGTCGGTGGCCTTCCCGGCCTGCATCAGCCGGACGGCGTTGTAGCCGTGGTGGTGCTCCGGCGAGAAGTTGACCGGCGCGCTGACGCCGTCCGCCGTCCAGCCGCGGATCCCCTCCATCGCCTTGACGAAGCCCTCGCGGGTCAGGTTGCGGCCGGCGCGCTTCAACCCCTCGACGGTGATCAGGATGTCGACCGCCCCCTGGACGCAGAAGCCCTCGCGTCCCTTCAGCTTCGGGTCGATCCGGGTGACGATGGCGATGAGCTTGTCGGCCGCCGGCTCCCCGCGCAGCCCCAGGGCGGCGTCGAAGTAGGCGCCCTCCCAGAGGTCGCCCGCCAGCCGGAACATGGTGTCGCGGTCGTAGAGGGTGAAGGAGGCGAAGACCTTGGGCCGGTAGCCGATCTTGGCCATCTCCTTCAGCAGGCCGGCGGCGTGCACCGGGGTGGAGTACAGGAGCACGGCCTCGGCCCCGGACTCCTTCATCTTCAGCGCCTGGGTGCCGAGCTCGCGGTCGGTGACCTCGTAGTACACCTCGCCCACCACCTTGGCGCCGGCCTTGGCGGCCCCCTTCTTCACCCCCTCGATGGCCTCCTTGCCGTAGTCGTCGTTCTGGCCGAAGAAGCCGATCTTCTTGGTGCCGGCGAGCTTGACCGCCTCCTGCACCAGGAACTCCCCCTCGTCGGTGTAGTCGGGGTAGGCCTGGAACACCGTCCGGGTCTTGGCCTTCGGCTCCCGCGCGAAGACCTGGACGTCGCCGAGCGGGTAGACGAGCGGCAGCCCGGACTCGGCCACCAGGTCCTTGTTGGCGTTGAGCACCGCGGTGCCGACGGTGCCGACCACCGCGAAGGCCGAGTCCTTCATCTCGTTGAAGTTGGCGACGGCGCGCCCCGGGTTGTAGCCGTCGTCCTTGAGGACGATCTTCAGCTTGCGCCCGTGCACCCCGCCCTGCTCGTTCACGTACTTGGCGTAGGCCTCGGAGGCCAGCGCGATGGAGCCCCAGGCGGCGGCCGGGCCGGAGAGCGGACCGGTGATGCCGATGGTCACCTCGGTGTCGGTGACGCCGGGGACGGCGGCCGCGCGCGCGGTACCGGCGAGGAGCAGCGCGGCGAGGAGTGCAGCACCAGGGAGTCGAAACGCCATGGGCACCTCCGCTTCGGGAATGAGTCGCGTGAGCTTACCCCAGGGCCGCCCGATCTCGATGGCAGCCCCCCCCCGCGGGAGTCGCCGCGGCATGACGCATCCCGTCGATCGGGGGTGCGCGCTTCCGCCTACGCGCGCGGGCCGAGCCGGTGGCCGATGGCCTCGGCCAGGGCGCCCGCGCCCGGGTACGGAGGGCGGATGGCCACCGGCCAGCCCGCCTGGCGCGCCGCCTCGGCGGTGGTCGGCCCGATGACCGCCACCGCGGCGCGGGCCAGCAGCCCGGCGCGCGCGCCCAGCGCCCCGGCGACGCTGCGCACGGCCGACGGCGAGGCGAAGACCACCGCGTCCACCCGGCCCTGCTCCAGCAGGTCGCCGAGCGGCCGCAGGCTCTCGGCCTCCGCCGGGACGGTCCGGTAGGCCACCGGCGCCACCACCTCCGCGCCGGCCTGGGCCAGCCCGTCGGTCAGCTCGGGGCGCCCCTCCTCGGCGCGGGGCACCAGCACGCACACGCCCTTCACCTCGGGTGCCAGGGCCGCGGCCAGCGCCTCCCCGCGGGCGTCGGCCGGCACCAGGTCCGGCTTGCGGACGGCGCGCCGCAGCGCCTCGGCGGTGGCCGGACCGACCGCGGCCAGCCGCGGCGCCGCCAGGGTCTGGGCCGGGATCCCCAGCGCCGCCAGCCGGGCGACGGTGAACTCCACCGCGTTGGCGCTGGCGAAGATCACCCAGGCGTAGCGGCGCAGGTCGCGCAGGGCCGCGTCCAGGCCCGCGGTGGAGGCCGGCGGGACCACGGCGATGGCCGGGAAGTGCAGCACCTCGGCGCCCAGGTCGCGGAGCCGCGCCGGGAGGGTGTCGTCCGCCCCGGGGGCGCGGGTCACCACCACGCGGCGGCCGTCGAGCCGGAAGGATCCCATGGTCAACGGCGGGGAGCGGCGAGGGGGACGGCGTGGGCCTGGGCCGCGGCCAGGATCTCGGCCGCACCCAGCGAGAGGAGCTGCTCGGCCAGCGCCTCGCCGACGGCGACGGCCGCGCCGGCCGGGCCGGTGCGCTCGCCGCGGATCACCCGGACGCCGTCCACCGAGGCCACCAGCGCGCGCAGCGTCACCGTCCCGCCCTCCACCTGGGCGTGGCCGGCGATGGGGACCTGGCAGCCGCCCTCCAGCCGGCGCAGCAGGCCGCGCTCGGCGTCGACCCGCACCCGGGTGGCGGCGTCGTCGAGCGGCGCCAGCCGCGCCAGCGTCCCGGCGTCGTCGGCGCGGGCCTCCAGCGCCAGGGCTCCCTGGGCCACCGCCGGGAGCATCTCCTCGGGCGCGAACACCTGGGTGGCGTGGGCCTCGAGCCCGAGCCGCCGCAGGCCGGCGTAGGCCAGCACCACGGCGTCGAGCCCCTCGGCGGCCTTGCGCAGCCGGGTCTCGACGTTGCCGCGCACCACCTCGGTCCGCAGGTCGGGGCGCAGCGCCTTGAGCTGGGCGGCGCGGCGCAGGGAGGAGGTGCCCACCCGGGCCCCCTGCGGCAGCGCCGCCAGCGTCTTCCAGCGCGGCGAGCAGAGGGCGTCGCGGGGGTCCTCGCGCGGCGGCACCGCCCCGATCACCAGCCCCTCGGCCAGCACCGCGGGCAGGTCCTTCATGGAGTGGACCGCGACCTGGGCCTCGCCGGCGAGCAGCGCGTCCTCGATCTCCTTGACGAAGAGCCCCTTGCCGCCCACCTGGGCCAGCGGGACCTCGAGGATGCGGTCGCCCTTGGTGGTGAGCTCGTGGAGCCGCACCTCCAGGCCGGGCTCGCGGGCGCGGAGCAGGCCGGCGACGTGATGGGCCTGCCACTTGGCGAGCGGGCTCTTGCGGGTGGCGATGCGGATCATCGGTTCTCCGGTGCCGGCGAGGGGGACGGGGCCGGCGGCGCCGCCGCGGCGCGGGGCGGGGCGGCCTCCGGCGCCGCGCCCTCCCCGCGGCCCGGGACCGGCTCGCCGTCCAGGCCGAAGAGCTGGGCCACGGTCCCCGGCAGCAGCGCGTCCCCGCCGGCGGCCGCCTCCTTGAGGCGGACGGTGGGGACGTGCAGCAGCTTGTTGACGATGGCGCGGGCCATGGCCTCGACGCTCCGGCGGCCCTTCTCGTCGAGCCGCCCGCCCACCTGCGCCAGGGTGCGCTCCGCCTCGGCCCGGGCGATGCGCTCGGCCCGCTGGCGGAGCGTGACCAGCACCGGCAGGGCGGCGCGCGCGTCGCGCTCGGCGGCGAAGGCCATCACCTCCGCCTCGACGATGGCCTCGGCGCGCAGCGCGGCGCCGGCCCGGGCGCTCCTGGTGCCCTGGACCACCCGGTCCAGGTCGTCCATGTCGTAGGCGAAGACGTCGGGGAGGTCGGCGCAGCGCGGGTCGACGTTGCGCGGCACCGCCAGGTCGATGAAGCACATGGAGCGGTGGCGCCGCGCCTTCATCACCGGGTGCAGCAGCTCGGGGGTGACGACGTAGGACGGCGCGCCGGTGGAGACGATGGCCACGGCGGCCTCGACCAGCACCGGGACCAGCTCCTCCCAGGGGCGGGCCGTCCCGCCCACCTGCTCCGCCAGCTGGCGGGCCCGCTCCGGAGAGCGGTTCACCACCAGCACCCGGTCGGCCCCCAGCGAGGCCAGCGCCTTGGCGGAGAGCGCGCCCATCTTCCCCGCGCCCACCAGGGCCACGGCGCGCCCCTTCAGGTCGCCGAAGATCTTCTCCACCAGCTCCACCGCCACCTGGGAGACGCTGGTGGCGCCCCGGCCGATGTCGGTCTCGGTCCGGACGCGCTTGGCGGTGGCGAAGGCCCGGTTGCAGAGCCGGGAGACGAAGGTGCCGGCCGACTGGGCGGCCGAGGCCAGCCCGTAGGCCTCCTTCACCTGCCCGAGGATCTGCTGCTCCCCCACCACCATCGAGTCCAGGCTGGAGGCGACGCGGAAGAGGTGCCGGGCGGCGTCCTCGTGGGCCTTCTCGTAGAGGTGCCCCTCGGCGGCCGCGGCGCGGTCGAGGAAGAAGCGGCGGCCGGGCTCGCTGGACTCGGACCGGACGTAGACCTCCACCCGGTTGCAGGTGGAGAGCACCATCGCCTCCTCCACGCCGGAGGCGGCGCGCAGCTCCCGGAGCGCCGCCTTGAGCTGCTCGGCGGAGAGCGCGACCTGCTCCCGCACCGCGATGGGCGCGGTCTTGTGGGAGAGGCCGACCAGCCAGAGCCGGTTCACCGCGTCGCCTCCCGGCGGATGAAGTCGCCCTGGTGCTGGGTGATGTCCGGCACCGCCTTCAGACCGATCATCGACCCCAGGATGACGAGGAAGCCCACCACGGTGAGCACCGCGAAGCGCCGCCCGTGGATGCCCCGGTGGTGCATCCACACCAGCCCGAAGTAGAGCACCCACACCACCAGCGTGAAGAACACCTGGGCGTCCCAGGTCCAGCCCTTGCCCCAGACGTGCTGGGCCACCACCGCGCCGCTGACCAGGGCCACGCTCCAGACCGCCAGGCCGGCCCGCACCAGCCGCTGGAGCAGCCGGTCCAGGGCGTCGAGCGAGCCCAGCCGCGAGAAGAGCGCCCCGAAGTGCTTCCCCTTCACCTCGCGCTCCAGCAGCAGGTACATGAGGGCCACGCCGAAGGCGATGGCGAAGAGGGCCACGCTGGCGGCGGCCACCGAGATGTGGAGGGTGACCGCCGGCCGCCGGACCTCCTCGGGCAGCGAGCCGCTCCGGGAGCCGATGGCGCCGAAGACCCCGGGCAGCAGCGAGACCACCACCAGCGGCAGCACGAAGGCGGCCAGGCCCGGGATCGCGTAGAGCCGCAGCAGCACCAGCAGCGCCCCGGCGGCGAGCCACCCGGCCATGCCCAGGCCGCCCCGCAGGTTGAAGAACTCCCAGCCGCCGTACTCGGCGCAGCCCCAGCCGATGGAGAGGACGTGGACCACGAAGCCGGCCAGCAGCAGCCAGAAGCCCACCGCGGCGGCGCGGGTGTGGCGCGGCCGCACGAAGTGGAAGATGTAGGCGGCGGCCGCGGAGGCGTAGAGGAGCGCGGAGATCCGGAGGATGGCGACGGTCATGGGGCGGCGGGGATCAGCTCAGGTGGTCGAGGAGGAAGCGGGCCAGGGCCTCCGCCTCCTCGGTGCGCTTGGCGGGGTCGGCGGCCGCGGCCGGGGCGGAGGCGGGCCGGGGCGCCGGC
>JAKAEO010000305.1 GCA_021818285.1 Myxococcales bacterium | reverse complement strand
GGAGGAAGCAGTAGGGGGGCCACGTGAAGCTGCCCGACGTCGACTACAGCGCCCCCGTGCAGAGCTCGGCCGGAACGGCCGCGCTCCCGTTCGACGCGGCCGCGCAAGCCTCCAGGGTCATCTCCCAGGGCCTCCAGGCCTACGGCCAGGAGCTCGTGAAGACCCAGCACCAGGAGGCCAGCACCACGCTCCTCGAGCGCCTGAACCAGGTCGAGAACGCCATCAAGGCGAAGCGGGAGATGAGCCAGGACGAGCTGCGGGCGACCTTCGGCGACCAGATCCCGGCCCAGGCGCGCGGCTACCTCGACAAGAAGGACCCGGTCACCGGCGAGCCCATCCCCATCCCCATGTGGGCCATCGGAGACGCGCTCTACGAGCAGCAGGCCCGGAAGGCCGTTGAGGACGTGAGCGGCACCCTCACGATGGGCCAGGGGTGGACGACCGAGTGGCAGGACGCGGCCCGCGCCCACGTCGTCCAGCGGCGCCAGGCCATGGCCGAGTACCAGCTCCGCGCCCTCGACAGCTACCTCCAGACCACCCAGAGCCAGCAGATCGACCGCCTGCGGAACGCCGGCGCCTTCGACGCGGCGGACGAGGCCACGAAGCGGGCCAACGCGCTCCCCTTCGAGGTGCGCCAGGCGGAGGCGCGGCGCACCGAGGAGTCGCGCTTCGAGGCGCCGGCCTACCAGGCGCTCGCCTCCGACCGGCCGGAGGACATCAAGAAGCAGCTCGACATCCTGCGCGGCGACCCCCGCGCGAGGGCGGCCATCGAGGCGAGGAAGCGGGAGGGCCTCGTCGCCGGCCTCGACGCCCGCTACCAGCAGTTCGAGGGCTTGGCCCTGGCCAACGAGTCCCTCCGGCCCACGAAAGAGGGCGACAACCCTCTGAACCCCGACGAGACGGCGGCCTTCACGAAGCTCGAGGGCCTCATCGCCGGGAAGACGCCCGGCGTCCAGGCGAAGGCGCGGGAGTTCTTCAAGCAGCGCCTCGCCGACCTGAACGAGCAGCGGAAGAGCGAGACGGCGCGCGTCTTCGCCGTCGCCCTGCAGCAGTTCCAGGCGCCCGGAGCGGACGGGAAGCCGCGCCTCTCCACCGCGGTGATCTCGCCGGTGGTGGTGAACGGCCAGGTCATCGACCCGCGCGGCTACCTCACGGACCCCCGGAACGGGAAGGAGGCGGCCGATCTGTGGAACTCGCTGCTCGGCAAGGAGCAGTCCGCGCAGCTGCACGACCGCCAGCTCGCCGAGAAGCCCACCGAGGCGCAGTGGAGGGCCTACGGCGCGCTCGTGAAGGACATGCAGGACAACCCCACGAAGTACCGCTCCATGGACGGTGACCGCTTCACCGCCGAGGTCTACGGCACCGTGGGGCCGCTCATCCCCCAGGCGATGAGCCTCTACAAGAGCGTCAACGAGCCGAAGCCGGACCCCCGGCACCTCTCGCCCGACGAGCTGAAGGCGGCGATGGAGGTGGCCCCGAAGGAGCTGAAGTCGGTGGCGAAGCTCAAGGACCCGAACTCCATCGAGGCCCGGGTCTACGCCGAGCTCCAGACCCGGCTCGGCCAGCGCAAGGAGGCGGAGTGGGCGAACAAGCCCGGCCCGGTCCCGCAGGCGCTCATCAAGCAGTGGGCGGCCGAGGAGTTCGCGAGGGGGACCGTCCCGGGCGGCTGGTTCAGGAGCCTGTGGCCGACGCCTCGGACGAAGATCCAGGCGCAGGTCCAGGGGCAGCCGTGGACGCCGAGCGCGCCCGCGCCGCAGCCCGCCCCCGTCCCGGCGCCTCCGCCGAGCGGCCCCGCGCCGGCCGGCCGCATCAGCCGCACCCTCAACGGCGAGACCAGGGTCTGGGACGGCAAGGCCTGGGTGAAGGGGGCGCAGTAGATGCCCACCGGCTGGGACACGCCCCCGACCCCGGAGGAGCTGGCCGCCGCCGCGCCGCCGCCGGCCGACGACCCCTGGGCGAAGGAGCCACCCCCCACCCCGGAGGAGGTCGCCGCCGACCGCGCCAGCCGCGTCCAGCGCCTGGGCGAGGTCATGCTGCAACTCGGGAACCCCGACCGGAAGGCGGCCGTCCTGGAGATCGCCAGGAAGACGGGCGTCGAGGACGTCGGCCTCATCGAGAACCAGTTCGACTTCTGGAAGCGCCGCGCGGAGTTCGCCGACAACGACCCCCAGCGCTTCTACGACGCGAACCCCGAGCTCGCCGCCATCGCCCTGGACCAGCCCTGGCTCGGGGAGATCATCCTCAGGGACAAGCGGGTGGCTACCCTTCAGCGCCTGCTCCGCATCGCGCAGTGGGTCTCCGGGCCGGAGGGGGCCGCGTCGGCCACCGCCGGCTGGACGGCCGACACGGCGGCGGTCCAGGGACAGAAGGAGCAGGCCGTCAAGGACCAGTCGGCGGCGCTCACCGGCGCGGCGCGCATATTCGGCACCGACTGGGGCCTGGTCGGTGGCGGGGGAGGGCGCCTCGGCGCGCCCCGGCCTGGCAGCGCGAGCTCGCCCGGGGACCTGTCCCTGTTCCCTGTGGCGCCGGCGAAGCCCGGCATCTTCCAGACCGAGGCCGGCCGGTCCTTCGACGCGGTCCAGCTCGGCGCGCTCGCCAGCGCCTACATCGCCGCGCGCGCGTCCGGCCAGGACACCTACGAGATCGAGCGCCAGGCGATCGGCCTGCGGAACCGTGGCGTGCCGCGGGAGTACGACGCCGGGCCCATCGAGCAGATCGGCCTGGACGCGGCGCAGTTCGCGGGCTCGCACGTGGTCTCGCTCGGGGCCGGCGTCGTGGGCGGTCTGGTCGCCGG
>JAKAEO010000083.1 GCA_021818285.1 Myxococcales bacterium | reverse complement strand
GTGCATGTTCCCTCGTCGCCGCGGGCGCGGAATCTACCCCGACACGTGACAGAAAGCCGCACCGATGTGCGCTCGCTCCCGCAGGCAAGCGCCATGCCCTGTCCTGGTCTGAAATCACGCCTGTAACCGGATTGTTGGGCGGGACTGACCCCGATGTGGGCGCGGCGCGCCCGCGCCTGCCACCTTTCCGGGCAGACCGCGCCCGCCCGGCGAGCACAGGGACGGGCGGAGTCGAAGCACGGTCTCGACGCTGGGCGGCAACTCCGACTAGTCTCGCCCCCCTTCGCCGGCGATGTCCTCTCCGCTCCCACAGCCCAGCCCCGCAGCGCTGGCCGCCCCCGGCGACCTCGCCGCGGCGCCCCAGGCCTCCGCCTCCCCGCTCCCGGCCGGGCCCCTCCGCCCTCGCCACGTCCCGGCGGCGCCGACCGGCAAGGCGCTGCTCGGCCTGGCGCTGGGCGCCCTCGGGGTGGTCTACGGCGACATCGGCACCAGCCCGCTGTACGCGATGAAGGAGTGCTTCGACGGCCCGCACGCCGTGGCGCCCACGCCGCAGAACGTCCTCGGGGTCCTCTCGCTGGTCTTCTGGGCCATGACCTTCGTGGTGACGGTGAAGTACCTCTCCTTCGTCATGCAGGCGGACAACCGGGGGGAGGGGGGCATCCTCGCCCTGCTGGCGCTGGTGGGCCGCCGCAAGCTCTCGCGCCGCGGGCGCCGCTTCCTCCTCCTGCTCGGCATCTTCGGGGCCGCGCTGCTCTACGGCGACGGCGTCATCACCCCGGCCATCAGCGTGCTCAGCGCCGTCGAGGGGCTCCAGGTGGCGGCGCCGGCGCTCCACCACCTGGTGGTGCCGGTCACCGTCGGCATCCTCTTCCTGCTCTTCCTCATCCAGAAGCGGGGCACCGCCATGGTCGGCGCCGTCTTCGGCCCGGTGATGCTGCTCTGGTTCGGGGCCATCGCCGCCGCCGGGCTCCACGGCATCGCCCACGACCCCGGCGTCTTTCGCGCCCTCTCGCCGGTCCCGGCCGCCGAGTTCTTCCTGCGCCACCGCGGCCACGGCTACCTGGTGCTGGGCGCGGTGGTGCTGGTGCTCACCGGCGGCGAGGCGCTCTACGCCGACATGGGCCACTTCGGCCGGCGCCCCATCCGGCTGGCCTGGTTCGGCGTGGCCATGCCGGCCCTGCTCCTCAACTACTTCGGCCAGGGGGCGATGCTGCTCCACGACCCGTCGGTGGCCCGCAACCCCTTCTACATGCTGGTGCCGGGCTGGGCGCTCTACCCGATGATCGGCATCGCCACCGCCGCCACCATCGTCGCCTCCCAGGCCCTCATCTCCGGGGCCTTCTCCCTCACCAACCAGGCGGTGCAGCTCGGCTACTCGCCGCGCGTCACCATCCGCCACACCTCGCGCACCGAGTACGGGCAGATCTACGTGCCGGAGGTGAACTGGGCGGTGGGCGTCGCCTGCATCGCCCTGGTGCTGGGCTTCAAGACCTCCGGCGCCCTGGCCGCCGCCTACGGCATCGCCGTCACCGGCACCATGACCATCACCACGCTGCTCTTCCACCGGGTGATGCGCGATCGCTGGCGCTGGCCCCTGGGGATGGCCGGGCCGCTCACCGCCGCCTTCCTCTCCGCCGACCTCGCCTTCTTCGGCGCCAACCTGGTGAAGTTCGAGGACGGGGGCTGGTTCCCCATCGCGCTGGCCGCCGGCGTCTTCACGCTGATGTCCACCTGGCGGGCCGGCCGCGACGTGCTGGCGAGGCAGCTGCGCGAGGCCGGGCTGCCGCTCGACCTGTTCCTGCAGGATCTGGAGAAGCACCCGCCGTACCGCATCCCGGGGACGGCGGTCTTCATGACCTCCAACCCCGAGGGCGTGCCCCCGGTGATGCTGCACCACCTGAAGCACAACAAGGTGCTGCACGAGCGGGTGCTGCTGGTGTCGATCCTCACCGAGGAGGTACCGGCGGTCGCGCCGGCGGAGCGCGTCTCGGTCCGGGACCTGGGCAACGGCTTCCACCAGGTGGTCGGCCGCTACGGCTTCATGGAGACGCCCGACGTCCCGGCGCTGCTGGCGGCGCTGCCGCCCCGGTCCATCGCCGGGCCGCGCCTCGACCGGGTGGCCATGGACACCACCTACTACCTGGGCCGGGAGACGCTGCTCTCCACCGGCCCCTCGCGGATGGCCGCCTGGCGCAAGAGGCTCTTCATCGTCATGGCCCGCAACGCCCAGACCGCCAGCTCCTTCTTCGGCCTGCCGCCCAACCGCGTGGTGGAGCTGGGGGCGCAGATCCAGCTGTAGCCGCGCGCCCCGCGCCCTCACCCCCGCCCGGCCGGGACCACCTCCTCGAACGCCGCCCGCACCGCCTCGGTCACCCGGCCGTAGTCGGAGAGGAGCCGCGAGGCCGGATCGGCGCCGTAGTAGCCGAGCCGCCGCGCCAGCTGGTCGAGGGGACGGCCCGGCGGCGGGAGGTGGTCGACGGTGTAGTCGTGGACGATGCGCAGCCGCAGCTCGAGCCGGCGCAGGAAGTCGTAGCCGCGGGAGAGGGCCTGGAACCGGGGCTCGCGCAGCAGTCCCGCCTCGCGCGCCCGCGCCAGGACGGTGGGGGTGTTGGGGCTGCGCAGGGCCGGGTGGTCGTGGCCGAAGGCCAGCTGGAGGTACTGGGCGGCGAACTCCACGTCCACCAGGCCGCCCCGTCCGGTCTTGGGGTTCTTGCCCCGCGACGACTCCTTCCCCAGCTCCGCCTCCATGCGCTCCCGCATCCGCCGGATCTCGGTCCCCATCGCCGCCCGGTCGGGCGTGGCGCCGAAGAGCACCGGCTCGAGCACCGCCCGGTGCAGCTCCTCGAACAGCTCCCGGTCGCCGGCCACGCAGCGGGCCCGCAGCAGCGCCTGGCGCTCCCAGAGCTGGCTCTGCACCTGGGGCGACGCGCCGCCGCCCAGGTGGTAGCGGGTGAAGCCCTCGGCCGAGGAGACCAGCGCCCCCTGGTTGCCGCTGGGGCGCAGCCGGGTGTCGCACTTGTAGAGGACCCCCTCGCGCAGCGGGACCTGGAGGAAGGAGAGGAAGCGCTGGGCGAGGCGGGCGTACTCGGCGTTGGGCCCCCCGCCATACAGGAAGATCAGGTCCAGGTCGGAGTGGTAGCCCAGCTCGCGCCCGCCCAGCTTGCCCATGGCCACCACGCAGAGCCGGGAGGGGGGCGAGCGTCCCTTGGCGGCCGCCTCCTCCTCGGCCACCGCCAGGGCGGCGCGCACCAGCACCTCGGCGAGGTCGGAGAGCTGGGCGGCGACGCTGGCGAGGGGCAGCGAGCCGGCGATGTCGTGCACCGCCACCCGCAGCACCTCCTCGTTCTTGAAGCGGCGCAGCTCGCCGAGCTTGCGCTCCAGGGCGTCGTCGGGGTGGAGGCCGGCCGGGATCGCGGCGAGCCGCTCCCCCAGCTCCGCCTCGAGCCGCGCGCCGTCCTTCTCCAGCGCCACCTGGTCGTCGCGCAGCAGGGCGTCGAGGAGCTCGGGGTGGCGCAGGAAGCGCTTGGAGAGGAAGTCGGAGGTGCCGAAGAGCGAGAGCAGCAGCCGGGTAGCGCGCCTGTGCTCCTGGAGCATCCGGAAGTAGGGCTCCGGGCTGTGCAGGGCGGCGGCGAAGTCGGCGAGGTGCGAGAGCGACTGGTCCGGGTCGGGGGTGGCGAGCACCTCGGCGAGCAGCGCCACCGCCTGCACCGGGTCGCCGGTCGGCGAGAAGGGGGTGCGGCGGCGCGCCAGCACGTCGATGGCCGCCAGCACGCGGTCGGCGTCGCCGAAGCCGCGGCGGCGGGCGAGGTCGGCGCGCCGGGCGTCGTCCTCCACCTGGGCGTCGGCGAGCAGCGCCAGCTCCGGGTCGAGCGCCCACTCCCCGGTCCCGGTGCCCAGCAGCCCGCGGAACAGCCCGGCCACCCGGTCGCGGTGGGCGGCCAGCGCCGCCTCGAAGCGCTCCTCGTCGGGGAAGGCCATGGCCCGGGCCAGGCCGCGCCGCTCGCCCGGCGGCGGCAGCCGGTGGAGCTGGCGGGCGTCCATCATCTGGACGCGGTGCTCGGCGCGGCGCAGGAACAGGTAGGCGTCGGCCAGGGCGTCCCGGTCGCGGGCCGGGACCACGCCGGCGTAGAGCAGCCGGTCGAGGGCCTGGAGCGTGGACCGCTCCCGCACCTCGGGGAGGCGGCCGCCGTGGAGCAGCTGCAGCGCCGAGACGAAGAACTCCCCCTCGCGGATGCCGCCGCGCCCGAGCTTCAGGTCCTCCTTCCCCTCGGCGCCGGCCCGGGCGTCGATGCGGGCCTTCATCGCCTGGATCTCCTCGAGCACGCCGGTGTCGAGGGAGCGGCGCCAGACGAAGGGCTCGAGCAGCCGGAGCAGCTCCTCGCCCACCTGCAGGTCGCCGGCGGCGGGGCGGGCCTTGAGCAGGGCGTTGCGCTCCCAGGAGCGGCCGAAGGACTGGTAGTACAGCTCGGCGGCGCGGACGCTGTTGACGATGGGCCCGCTGCGGCCATCGGGCCGGAGGTTCAGGTCCACCCGGAAGACGAAGCCGTCCTCGGTGGCCCTGGCGAGGGACTCGGTGACCAGCTCGGCGAGCTTGGCGAAGTAGGCGAAGTGGTTGAGCGGGCTCTCGCCCTCGGTCTGGCCGTCGGCGAAGTAGACGTAGACCAGGTCCACGTCGGAGGAGAAGTTCAGCTCCCGGGCCCCGAGCTTGCCCATGGCCAGGGCGCAGAACCCGGCCCCGGGCTCCCGTGCGGCCAGGCCCGCCGGCGGGCCGTGGCGGGCCCGCAGCCGCCGGTCGTGGAAGCGGATGGCGGCGTCGATGCAGGAGGTGCCCAGCGAGGAGAGCTCGTCCAGCACCTCGGCCATGCGGGCCCGGCGCAGGTCGCGCAGCGCGATGCGCACCACCTCGCGGTCGCGGAAGCGGCGGAGCAGCCGGTGGAGCCCGGCCACGTCGTCGGGCGCCAGCCGGGCCGCGGCGCGGGCCAGCACCCGGCGCATCCGCCCCTCGGGTCGGGGCCGGAGCAGGTCGGGGGAGCGGGCGGCGCGGCGCAGCAGCGCCGGGGTGCGCGCCAGCAAGCCGGCCAGGTGGCGGGAGGCGCCGCAGAGGAGCGCCAGGGCCTCCCGGAGGTCGGGCTCCCGCGGCAGCCCGCCGGCCGCGTCGGCGTAACGCTCGGCGCCGGCCAGGGCCAGGTCGGGGTCGGGGGCCCGGCGGCAGGCGGCGCAGAAGGCCTCGGCCTCGTCCGGGAAGCGGCGCCGCAGCCGCGCCATCCGCTCGCCGGCGTCGGAGGCGCGCGGGGCCTCCTCCGCCAGGCCGGGGATGGCGTGGGAGGCGATCACCCCGGCTCCTCGGGCGGGGCGGCGCCCCGCGCCGTCCGCGAGAGGCCGTGCTGCTTGATCTTCTTGTGCAGGTTGGTGCGCTCCACCCCCAGGGCCTGGGCCGCCTGGGTGATGTTCCAGTCGTGCTCCTCCAGCTTCTGCAGGATGTAGTCGCGCTCGACCAGGTCGCGCAGCTCGCGCAGCCCCACCTCGCCGTAGCGGGAGAGGTCGCCCGGCCCCGGGGGCGGGGCGGCCGCGCCGGCGGGGCGCGGCCCGACGTCGGCGGGCACGTCGGCGGCCGTGACCCGGTCGCCGCTCATGATGACCAGCCGCTCGCAGAGGTTGCGCAGCTCGCGGACGTTGCCGGGCCAGCGGTACTGCCGCAGCTGGGCGTAGACCGCCGGCTCCACCGGCTTGGGCTTGAGGCCGTTGTCGCGGCAGGCGAGCCGCAGGAAGCGCTCGGCGAGCAGCGGCACGTCCTCGAGCCGCTCGCGCAGCGGCGGGGCCCGCAGCGGCACCACGTTCAGGCGGAAGTAGAGGTCCTCGCGGAAGGTGCCCTCGCGCACCTCGGCCTCCAGCTCCTTGTTGGTGGCGGCCAGCACCCGCACGTCCACGGTGAAGGCCTTCTCGCTGCCGACCCGGGTGACCTCGCCGGTCTGCAGCGCCCGCAGCACCTTGGCCTGGGCGGCCAGGCTCATGTCGCCGATCTCGTCGAGGAAGAGGGTGCCGCCGTGGGCCACCTCGAACTGGCCGCGGCGGCGCGCGGCGGCGCCGGAGAAGCTGCCCTTCTCGTGCCCGAACAGCTCGCTCTCGATGAGCTCGGAGGGGATGGCGGCGCAGTTCACCTTGACGAAGGGGCCGGCGGCCCGCTTCGACTGCCGGTGGATCTCCTGGGCGATGAGCTCCTTGCCGGTGCCCGACTCGCCCAGCACCAGCACCCGCCCCTGGGTGGGGGCCACCTTGGCGATGTCCTCCCGGAGGCGGAGCATGGCCGGGCTCTCCCCCAGCATCTCGTCGTCGAAGCGGTGCTCCCGGGCCGAGAGGGCCTGCACGCGGCCCTCCAGGGTGCGGCGGGCCAGGGCGTTGCGGACGCTCACCAGCACCCGGTCCCGGTCCACCGGCTTGGAGAAGAAGTCCACCGCCCCGCGCCTCATGGCCTCGACCACGTCGGGGGTCTCGGCGTGGCCGGAGATCACGATCACCGGCAGGTCGCGCCAGAGGTCGCGGGCCCGGGCGAGGAGCGCCAGGCCGTCCATCCCCGGGAGGCGGACGTCGAAGATCCCCAGGTCCACCGGCTCGGTCTCGAGCAGCGGCAGCGCCTCCTCCGCGCTCTCCGCCTCGCGCACCTCGTGTCCCTCCGCCTCCAGCACCATGCGCAGGGTGCGGCGGATGTTCTTCTCGTCGTCCACCACCAGGACGATGGGCTTGCCGGGTTCCATGAGGAGGGGAATCATAGGACGCATGGCTCCGATGGGCGAGGTGCGCGCGGCGGTGTTCGACGCCTACGGGACGCTCTACGACTGGGGGAGCGCCGCGGCGCGGGCCCGCGACGTCCTCGGGGAGCGGGCCCCGGCGGTGGCCGAGCTGTGGCGGCGGAAGCAGCTCGAGTACTCCTGGCTGCGCAGCCTGCAGGGGCGCCACGCCGACTTCTGGCAGGTCACCGGCGACGCGCTGGACTTCACCCTGGAGAGCTTCGGCCTCGCCGACCGGGCCCTGCGGGAGCGGCTGCTCGCCCTCTACGAGCGCATCGAGGCCTTCCCCGACGCCCGGCCGGTGCTGGCGCGGCTCCGCGAGGCGGGGCTCAAGACCGCCGTCCTCTCCAACGGCGCGCCGCGGATGCTGGCCGAGGCCGCGGCCCACTCCGGGCTGGCGCCGCTCCTCGACGAGACGCTCTCGGTCGAGGAGGTGAAGGTCTACAAGCCGCACCACGCCGTCTACCAGCTGGCCTGCAACCGGCTGAAGCTCTGGCCCGGGGAGGTCCTCTTCGTCTCGTCCAACGGCTGGGACGCCTTCTCGGCCAGGGCCTTCGGCCTGCGGGTGGCCTGGTGCAACCGGGCCGGGCAGCCCCGGGAGCGGATCCCCGAGCCGCCCGACGCCGAGATCCGCTCGCTGTCGGAGCTCCCGGCGCTGCTGGGGCGGTAGGCCGCGGCCAGCCCCCCGTCACTCGGGAGCGGGGCGCTGGCCCCGCAGCCGCCACACCTTCAGGGCGAGGTGCAGCTCGGCGCCCCGGCGCTGCGCCTGCCAGTCGCCGAGCAGCTCCGCCAGCGTCCCCAGCCGGTTCATCAGGGTGTTCACGTGGATCCCCAGGGCCTCGGAGGCGGCCTTGGCGCCGTAGGCGTTGTCGAGGTAGGCGAGCAGGGTCTCGGCGAGCCGGGACTTGCGGCGCGCGTCGCGGTCGAGCACCGGCCCGATGGTCCCCCGCAGGAACAGCTCCAGGTCCTCGGGGCCCTGGCCCCGGAGCAGCTCGGCGTAGAAGCCCACCTCGGACTCGAGGGCGATCGCGTCCCGGCGCCCGAGGCCCCGGAGCAGCCCGAGGCAGTGGACGAGCCGCTGGTGGACGGCGGAGAGCTCCCCGGACCGGGCCCCGCGGCAGGGCCGGGAGACGGCCCCGAGCCCGTGGAGCCCCGACCGCGTGAACACCGCACCGGAGATCCGGTCCCGGAGGCCGGCGGCGTCCTCGCCCGCCACCAGCAGCACCAGCCGTCCCTCCAGCTCCGCGGCCAGCCGCGGCACGCCCTTCATCGCCGCGGCCATCCGGTCGAGCGCCTGGCTGGGCCGGACCTCGTCCAGCTCGAGCGCGGCGACGACGAAGGGCTGGGCCAGGTCGAGCCCGAGCCGCGCCGCGCGCTCGACGTGCTCGGTCCGCCGCCCGGCGTGGGGGCCGAGGAGGTCCCGCACCACCTGCGTCGCCTCCTCGTGCGCCGAGGCCGAGCGCCGCTCGTGCGACAGCAGCAGCACCGCCACCACCATCGCGGCGCGCTCCAGGATGCGCACCGAGGCGGCGGTGAGCGGCTCCGGGGTGCAGAGCACGATGGCCCCGAGGAACCCGGCGCCCCCGACCGACGCCGCCACGCGGCAGGCGCCGCCCCCGGCGAGCGGGACGGCGACCGAGCGCCCCTCGGCGCGGCTCTCGCCGATGGCGGCGCGGACGCGGACGTCGACGGCGGCGGCGCCGCCGCCGTGCGGCTGCAACGGGACCGCCGGCGCGGGGGGCCGGGAGTTCGAGCAGAGCACCGCGCCCGCCTGGTCGGTGATGACCACGCTCCCGCCGAGCGCGTCGGCCACCAGGGGCGCCAGCTCGGCGATCCCGCCGCCGCGGGCGACGATCAGGGTGAACTTCTCGTGGGCGTCCGCGGCCGCCCGCACCGCGGCCGACTGCTCCTCGACGCGCCGGTTGGCCTCCTCCATGGTGGCCAGGGCGGTCCGGGCGGTCTCGAAGATGGTCGCGTTCCGGATGGCGATCGAGGCGTGCGAGGCCAGCGTGGAGAGGATGGAGATCTCCCAGGGCTGGTAGACGCGGGGGTAGCGGTCGGCGACGAGGAGCACCCCGACCACCTGGCCCTCGGACACCAGGGGGACGCCCGCCAGCCCCCGGATCCCCTCCGACGCCAGGGCGGCGTCGATGTCCGGGTCGTGGGGAAAGCGCGCGTCCGAGGCGTAGTCCCGGGAGAAGAACGGCGCGCCCGAGCCGATCACCCTGCCGGCCACGCCCACCGAGGGATCGCCCCGCATGGCGCGCACCGCCTCGGTGGCCTCGCCGTCGGCCGCCAGGACCGACGTCCTCCCGGTGGCCCGGTCCAGGCTGGCCACCCAGGCGACGTGGCACCCGAGCAGCTGCCGCCCGTGGGTGACGATCCCCTGCAGCACCTCCCCGCCCGTCAGCATGCGGGTGAGGGCGGCCGCGGTCTCGGAGACCGCGAGGAGGCCGCGCTCGCGCTGCTGGTGCTGCTGGATCTGCTGCTGGACCTGGATGGCGGTGCGGGCGCAGCGGACCAGGGCGTCGCGCCCCGGCTCCTCCTCCGGCAGCGCCGCGGCCCGCCCGAGCAGCGCCTCGACGGCCGGGAGGTCGTCGGAGCGCGCCAGCGACTGGAGCAGCTCCTCGTGGATCGAGTCGCGGATCCGGCCGGTGGACCGGGGCGGGCCCTTGGCCCTGGCCGGGGGCGGCCCGCGGCGCGCGCGCGCCGGGCTGGTCCGGGCCGGCCGGGTGGGGCTCCTCGTCTTCCTCATGGCCGGGCGCGCACTGTAGCCGGTCCACAGCGGCGCGGCCAGGCGCTGTGGCCGACCACCATGGCCGGAGGCGGGGAGATCCGGTACTCCCCGGGGCCGGGAGAGGAGACCCAGACATGAAGGACGCCGTCGTCGTCTCGACCGCACGGACCCCCATCGGCCGCGCCCACCGCGGCGCGCTCAACCGCACCCGGTCGCCGACCATGATGGGGCACGCCATCCGCCACGCCGTGGACCGCGCCGGCGTCGAGGGCGGCGAGGTCGAGGACGTGGTGGTGGGGACGGTCCTGTCGGCGGGCACCGCCGGGATGAACGTCGCCCGGAACGCGTCGCTGGCCGCCGGCCTCCCGGTGACCGTCCCCGGCCAGACCATCGACCGGCAGTGCTCCTCGAGCCTGATGGCGGTGGCCACCGCGGCGAAGCAGATCCTCGTGGACGGCATGCGGGTCGTCGTCGCCGGCGGGCAGGACAGCATCTCCGGCGTGCAGGACCGGTACTTCGCCTGGGTCCGGGAGGAGGCCGACCCCGCGGTGACGCGCGCCGCGGAGCACGCCTACATGCCCATGCTCCAGACCGCCGAGCACGTGGCCCGGCGGTACGCCGTCTCGCGGGAGGACCAGGACCGGTACGCCCTGGAGTCGCAGCGGCGGACGGCGCGGGCGCAGGCGCAGGGCCTCTTCGCCCAGGAGATCGTCCCCATCTCGACCCGGACCGAGGTGGTGGACCGGAGGACCGGGGAGGCGCGCTGGGAGGAGGTCACCCTGGCCCGGGACGAGGGCGTCCGCCCCGACACCACGCTCGAGGGGCTCGCCGCCCTGAAGCCGGTGATCGAGGGCGGGACGGTCACCGCCGGGAACGCCAGCCAGCTCTCCGACGGCGCCTCGGCCTGCGTGCTCATGGAGGGCGCGGTGGCCGCCGGGCGCGGGGTCCGGCCGCTCGGCGTCTACCGCGGCCTGGCGGTGGCCGGGACCGCGCCCGAGGAGATGGGGATCGGGCCGGTGTACGCCATCCCCAAGCTGCTCAAGCTCCACGGGCTGCGCGTCGGCGACGTCGGGCTCTGGGAGCTCAACGAGGCCTTCGCCTGCCAGGTGGTGTACTGCAGGGACCGCCTGGGGATCGACCCGGCGATCTTCAACGTGGACGGCGGCGCCATCGCCGTCGGGCACCCCTACGGGATGACCGGGGCGCGGCTGGTCGGGCACGCCTTGATCGAGGGTCAGCGGCGCAAGGTGCGGTATGTCGTGGTGTCGATGTGCGTCGGGGGCGGGATGGGAGTCGCCGCCCTCTTCGAGGTCGCGTGACGGCGAGCGGTGCCACGGCCCTCCGCGGCCGCTGATCGCGGGTGGCCCGGACGGAGAAAGGTGGACGGGATGGAGCTCAGGGACCTGAAGGTGATCGTGACCGGCGCGGCCCAGGGGATGGGGGCCCACTTCGCCGAGGCGCTGGCGTTCGCGGGGGCCCGCGTCGCCGCCTGCGACGTGAACGAGGCGGGCCTGGCGGCGCTGCAGAAGGGCATCCACCGGCGCAAGGTGGACGTCTCCGACGAGGCGGCCGTGAAGGAGTTCGTCGCCTGGGCGGCGGCCGAGATGGGCGGCCTGAACGCCCTGGTGAACAACGCCGGGATCATCCGCGACGGGCTGCTGGTGAAGCAGGACCGCGAGACCGGCGAGGTCACGACCCTCTCGCGCGCCGACTGGGACGCGGTCATCGGGGTGAACCTGACCGGGGCGACGCTCATGGTCCGCGAGGTGGTGGCCACCATGGTCCGGGCCGGCACCCGGCCCGGCGTCGTCGTCAACATGTCCTCGGTGGTGCGCCAAGGGAACCGGGGCCAGTCGAACTACGTCTCCGCCAAGGCGGCCCTGGCCGCCAACACCGTGACCTGGGCGCGGGAGTTCGCGCCCTTCGGGATCCGCGTGGGCGCCATCGCCCCGGGGATGGTGGAGACACCGATGACCCGGGGGATGAACCAGAAGGCGCGGGAGCGGCTCATCGCCGCCATCCCGGTGGGGCGGATCGGGGAGCCCGAGGACATCTGGCGGGCGGTCCGCTTCATCTTCGAGTGCGACTACTTCAACGGCCGCTGCGTGGACGTGGACGGCGGCCTGGTGGCCTAGCGCCGGGCGCCCGCGGCGGCGGCGGGGGCCGGGACCGGGGACGGGCCCAGCGCGCCCGCGGCGCGCAGGCGGGCGCGCTCGGCCTCGCCCACGCCGAGCAACTCCTGCAGCACCTCGTCGGTGTGCTGGCCCAGGAAGGGCGCCGGCGCGCGCAGGGCGCCCGGGGTGTCGGAGAGCCGGAAGTAGGGGAAGACCACCTTCGCCGACGCCGCCCCGGGGTGGCCCGACTCCCGCAGGACGCCGCGGGCGACGACCTGCGGGTGCTCGACGACGCGGGCGAGGTCGTTGATGCGGCCGACCGGGACGCCGGCGGCGGAGAGCCGCTCCTCCCACTCGGCGGCGCCGCGGGTGAGGAAGGCCTCCTGGAGGCGCGCCACCAGCTCGTCGCGGTGGTCGTTGCGCGCCGGGTTGGTGGCGTAGCGCGGGTCGCCGGCGAGCTCGGGGAGCCCCACGGCGCCGCAGAACGAGCGCCAGAGCGAGTCGCTCCCCACCGCGATGGCGACGTCCTCGGTGCGGGTGCGGAAGGTCTGGTAGGGGACGATGGTCTTGTAGGCCGTCCCCATCCGCCCGATGGGCTCGCGGTCGGCGAGGTACATCCCCAGGACGTGGTCGAGGAGTGCCAGCTGCCCCTCCAGCATCGAGATGTCGACGAGCTGGCCGCGCCCGGTCCGCTGGCGGGCGTGGAGCGCGATGAGGATGGCGATCACCGCGTTCATGCCGGCCTGGAGGTCGGCGATGGAGACGCCGGCGCGGACCGGGGTGCGGCCCGGCTCGCCGGTGAGGCTCATCATCCCGCTCTCGGCCTGCAGGATGAGGTCCATGCCGGCCCGGTCGCGGTACGGGCCGTCCTGGCCGTAGCCCGAGATGGAGCAGTAGACCAGCCGCGGGTTGCGCGCCGAGACGTCGGCCCAGCCGACGCCGAGCCGGTCCACGGCGCCCGGGCGCAGGTTCTCGAGGACCACGTCGGCGCGCTCCGCCAGGCGGAGGAAGAGCTCCCGGCCCTCCGGGGCCTTGAGGTCGATGGTGACGCTCTGCTTGTTGCGGTGCAGGTTGACGAAGTAGGCGGCGTCGTCGCCGTGGAACGGCGGCCCCCACTGGCGCGCGATGTCGCCGCCCTTCGGGTTCTCGACCTTCACCACCCGGGCGCCGAAGTCGCCGAGCACCGTCGAGGCGATGGGGCCCGCCAGGGCGTGGGAGAGGTCGAGGACGACGAGGTCCTCGAGGGGGAGCAGGCCCCGCGGCGCCCCGCCGGGCGGCGGCGCGCGCTGGGGTTCGGTCGGGTCGGCCTTCACGTTCACACCTCCAGCCATTCCTTGCGGACGGGCTCGTTGCAGCGGAGATCCCGTGGGGTGCCCTCGAAGACGATGCGGCCGTGGCCCATGACGTAGAGGCGGCGGGAGATGTCGAGGGCGAT
>JAKAEO010000082.1 GCA_021818285.1 Myxococcales bacterium | reverse complement strand
GACCTGCCGGTCGCCCAGCCCCTCGACGAAGCGGGCCTCGACGATGGACGCATCGCCGCCCCCCTTCGTCACCTCGCGGAGGACCCACTGGAGGTCCTCCTGGGCCTCGTCCCCGGCCGGCAGGGCGTAGACGGAGTTCTTGATGGCCACCGCGCCGATCCGCTGGAGGTGACGGCCCACCTTCACCCGCAGGTACGCGGGCGCGGGAGGGATCTGGTGGATGAGCAGCAGCCAGCGGGCGTCGGGGCGGGGCTGGTCGGCGGTCCGGGGACGGGGCGTCACGCCGGATACGTAGCAACTGAATCAGGCTGGTTCACGATATCTGTAGGCCGCGCTCCACCTGGGACGGGGGCGCGTGCCGCGGGGCGCCGGCGCCGTCCCGGTCAGCCGTGCTCGCTGTAGCCCATCACCACCAGCAGGCAGGGGCCGCCGGCGATGACGTTCATCCCCAGCGACTCGGCGGTCCGGACGGCCTCGTCGCTCTCGGCGCCGGGCTGCATCCAGACGTGCCGGACGCCGGCGGCGTGCGCCTCCCGCACCACCTGCTCGGTGGCCGCGGGGGGCGTGATCACCGAGATGGCCGCGACCTTCGCCGGCAGCGCGGCGAGCGACGGGTAGGCGGTGAGCCCCTCCACCTCCGGCGCGCGGGGGTTCACCGGGTAGACCGGCTTGCCGTGCTGCTGGTAGCAGCGCAGGACCTTGTTGCCGTACTTGGACCGGTCGGTGCTGGCACCGACCACCGCGAACGGGCCGGAGGCGAGGAAGGCCTGGATGCGCTCGGCCTCCGAGCGGGGAACGGGCTGGGACATGCGATCTCCTCGGGGGTGGCGGCCCTGGCGACCCGGGGGGGGGGACGCCACGCCGCGCCGGTTTCCCGGTGGGAGCCCGCGGGCAGCCGAAGGGGTCGCCGCCAGGCTGCGGGGCGCCGGCGCGGCAGCTGGAAGGAATTGCCGGGGACCGCAAACCGGCGTCGCACCGCGGGGGGGTGGCGCGACGGCCCGCTGCGGTCCCCGACCATACGCATGGTGACAGGGGTCGCGTGACCGGAATGAAACAATCCGGTGACATCGACCCCCTCCTTGGGGGGCCGCCGGCGAAAGGGGGCGGGCGCGCGGGACCGACGCGCCGGCCTGCGGCGCGCCGAGGCGCCGTGCCGCCGGATGCCGTCCCCGGGGGATGCCGGGGCGCGCGCCCGTCCCCTTGACCGCCGTCCTCCGGGTCGGGTAACACGTACTTCGCCGTCGTGTTACCGACGCCGTCCCCCGTCCCGGAGGCCCGATGCGGTTCCGCTGGCCCGCCGCAGCCCTCGCGCTGCTCCTCGCCGCGCCCGCCCTGGCCCACGAGGTGCTCCACGAGGTCCAGCGCGGCCGGGCCCTGGCGGTGCGGGCCTACGAGTCCGACGGCGACGCGCTGGCCCAAGCCACCTACCGGGTCTACTCGCCGGCCGACCCCGGGACCCCCTTCCTGGAGGGCCGGACCGATCGCAACGGCTGGCTGGCCTTCGTCCCCGACGCGCCGGGCCGCTGGCGCGTCCAGGTCGTCGGCGCCGACGGCCACGGCCTGGACCTGGTGGTGGACGGCACGGCGCCGGCCGCGGCGGCCGGCGCTCCCGCCCCCGCGCCCGGAGGCGGCGAGCCCTCCGGCGCCGCCTTCGTCCTCCGCCCGCTCGTCGGCCTCCTCGCCGTCGCCGGCCTCTTCGCGGCGCTGTTCCTCTTCTACCGGCGGAAGAGGGCCGGGCCGTGAGGCGCGCCGGGGGCGCGGCGCCGGCCGCCGGGCCCTGACCATGCACGTCCCGGACGGCTTCCTCTCCCCCCAGGTCACCCTGCCCGCCTACGCGGTCTCGGCGCCGCTCTGGGCCTGGGCGGCCCGCCGCCACTTCGGGCGCGACGCGGCCGAGTCGCTGCCGGTCATCGGCTCGCTCACGGCGCTGGCCTTCGTCCTCCAGACCATCACCATCCCGGTGCCGGGAGGGACCTCGACGCACCTGGTTGGCGTGCTGCTCCTGGCGCTGCTCTACCACCCGCTGGTGGCCTTCGTGGCCGAGTCGCTGGTGCTGCTCGTCCAGGCCCTCTTCTTCGGGACCGGCGGCGTCACCGTGCTCGGCGTGAACGCGCTCGCCATGGGTCTGGCGGGCCCGGTGGTGGGCTGGCTCGCCTGGAAGCTCCTGCGCCCGCTCTCCGCGAGGGGCGCCGCCTTCGCCGCCGGGTGGATCTCGATGCAGGCGTCCACGCTCCTGGTCTTCGCCGTGCTGGCCCTGCAGCACCGGCTCGACCCCTCCTACTTCCCCGTCCCGCCGGCCGTGACCTTCGCCGCCATGATGGTCCCCAGCCTCGCCGTGACCGGCGTGGTGGAGGGGCTCTACACCGTCTTCGCCCTCTCGCTGCTCCGGAAGGCCCGGCTCCGTGGCGTCGAGGCCTGACCCGGGGCGCGACCGCGCGCTCCTGGCCGCCTGGCTGGCGGCGACCTTCGCGCTCTCGGCGGCGCGCGACCTCCGGGTCCTGGCCGCGGCCGGCCTCGTCGCCGCGCTCCTCTTCCGGCGCGGGCTGGCGCGCAACCTCGGCCGCGCCGCGCGCTCGGCCGTCGCCGCCGCCGTCGCGCTCGCGCTGGTCTCGGCCCTCTACCTGCGGCTCGCCGGCGGCGCCTGGCCGCCCGCCGGGCCCTTCGCGGCGCTGGCGCTGCGGGCCGGCCTCATCGCGTTCCTCGCCTTCTCGGTCCTCGACCGGGTGGACCTGCTCCGCGCCCTGGCCCCGCTCCCCGCGCTCTCGCGCCTCCTCGCGGTGACGCTGGCGCAGATCCACGCGCTCCGCCTGATCGCCACCGAGTCGCGCGACGGGCTGCGCAGCCGCCTGCCGCGCCGGCCGCGGACGCGCGACGTCCTCGGCAACGCCGGCGGGATCACCGCGACGCTCCTCGCGCTCTCGGCCCGGAACGCCCGGGAGATCGCCGACGCCATGCGCTCGAGGGGGTTCTAGGTGAGCTTCTCGCTCGAGGGCGTCGGGCTCGACCTGGGCGGCCGGCCCGTCCTCCGCGACGTCACCTTCTCGGTCGCCCCCGGCGAGCGCGTCGTGCTCCTCGGGGTGAACGGCAGCGGCAAGACCACCCTCCTCAAGGCGCTGGACGGCCTGGTGGTCCCGACCGCCGGCCGGATCGCCTACGACGGCGCGCCGCTCGAGCCCCGCCGCCTCGAGGAGCCGGCCTTCCGGCGCCGCTTCCGCGCCGAGGTGGCGCTCCTCTTCCAGAACGTGGACGCCATGCTCTTCAACCCGTCGGTGGCCGACGAGATCGCCTTCGGCCCCCGGCAGCTCGGCCTCCCCGGCGTCGAGGAGCGGGTCGAGCGCTGGGCGGCGGCGTTCGGCGTGGAGCCGCTCCTCGACCGGCCGCCCTTCGAACTCTCCGGCGGCGAGAAGAAGCGGGTGGCGCTGGCGGCCATCCTGGCCGCCGGGCCCCGGGTGCTCCTCCTCGACGAGCCGACCGCCAGCCTCGACCCGGCCTCGGCGGCGCGGCTGGTGGACTTCCTCGCCGGGCTCGCCGACACCACCGTGGTGGTGTCGACGCAGAACCTCTCCGTCGCCGAGGAGCTGGGCGCCCGCGCGCTGCTGCTCGCGCCCGGCCGCCCGGGGCTGCTCCACGACGGGCCGTCGGCCGCGCTGGTGGCCGACGAGCGCCTGCTGGTCGAGAGCGGCCTGGCGCACCGCCACGCCCACCGGCACGGCGCGGCGGAGCACGCCCACTTCCACGTCCACGACGCCGAGTGACGGCCCCGGGCCAGGCCAGCCCGCGGGCCGGGGAGTCCCCGGAGGGTCCATGATCGAGCGCATCGGAGTCTCGCTGGAGGCCGACCTCCTCCGCCGGTTCGACCGGCTCATCGAGCAGAAGGGCTACGCCAGCCGCTCGGAGGCGATCCGCGATCTCCTCCGCGACGCCCTGGTGCAGCGGGAGTGGTCCGAGTCGGACGGCTCCGAGGAGCGCGTCGCCGTGGTCACCCTGGTCTACGACCACGACTCCTCGACCCTGGCCCGGAAGCTCGCCCACATCCAGCACGAGAACCACCGGGCGGTGGTCTCGGCGCTCCACGTCCACCTGGACGCCCACAATTGCCTGGAGGTGCTGGTGCTCCGCGGCCGCGGCCGCGAGGTGGTGCGGATGGGCGAGGGGCTCCTCTCCACCAAGGGCGTGAAGCACGGCAAGCTGGTGCCGGCGACCACCGGGCAGGGCCTGCGCTGAGCCGTGCCTCCGGGCCGCTGGCGCCGGGAGGCCCGGCTCGCGCGCTCGATCGGGCGGCTCCCCTTGACTTCCTTCCTCCGCCACTTATATGCATCGTTCAGAAGATGAAACGGGATTCAACAGCCGATCGCCCCGCCCGCCTGCGCGACCGCCTGCGCGAGGAGACCGCCGCCGCCATCCTGTCGGCGGCCGAGGAGAGCTTCGCCGCCGACGGGCTCCAGGCCCGGATGGAGTCGATCGCCGGCCGCGCCGGGGTGGCGGTGGGGACGGTCTACAACCACTTCGAGGACCGGGAGGCGCTGCTCGCCGAGCTGGTGCGCTCGCGCCGCGCGGCGCTGCTCCGCCGGCTCGACGCCGCCGTCGCCGGGGAAGGCCCCTTCGCCGAGGTGCTGCGGCGCTTCCTCGCCGCGCTCTTCGGCCACTGGACCGAGCACTGGCGCTTCATGGGCATCCTGGTGCAGGCGCAGCTCCTGGGAAAGCCGCCGCGCCCGGGCAGCGGGCCGCCCAGCATCCTTCAGGAGGTGAACGCCCGCGCCGCGCGCGTCGTGGCGCGCGGGCTGGCCGAGGGCGCGCTGCGCCCCGGCGACGGCGAGCTCCAGGCCGCGGTCCTGGTGGGCATGGCGCGCGGCGCCCTGCTGCACGACCTCGAGGCCAACCGCCCCGCGCCGCTCGCCGAGCGCCTGGAGCAGGTGGTGGCGCTGTTCCTCGGCGGGGCGGGGAGCGCGCCGTGAGCACCGCCACCCTCCCCCTCCCCGCCGCCCTGCCGGCCCGGCCGCGCACCAACAAGTGGCTGGTGACGGTGTCGGTCTCCTTCGGCACGCTCATGGGGGCGATCGACGCCTCCATCGTCAACGTGGCGCTGCCCCAGATCCGCGGCGCGGTCGGGGCCACCATCCAGGAGATCACCTGGATCACCACCGGCTTCGCCATGGCCACGGTGATCGTGATGCCGCTCACCGCCTTCTTCGGCCGGCTCTTCGGCCAGAAGCGGGTCTACCTCGCCAGCCTGGCGCTGTTCGTCGGCGGCTCGGCCCTCTGCGGCGTCGCCCAGACGCTGCCCCAGCTCGTGCTCTTCCGGGTGCTGCAGGGCTTCGGCGCCGGCGCGCTGCAGCCCACCGAGCAGGCCATCCTGCGCCAGACCTTCCCCCCCGAGGAGCAGGGCATGGCCATGGCGCTGTTCGCCATGGCGGTGATGCTCGGCCCCGCCCTCGGCCCCACCCTGGGCGGCTGGATCGTCGACAACTACCACTGGTCCTGGATCTTCTTCATCAACCTCCCGGTCGGCCTCCTGGGGATGCTGATGGTCACCCGCTTCGTCCACGAGCCGGACGACATCCGGGAGGCCAACCGGGCCGGCGCCGTGGCCGCCCGCAAGAACCTCGACTGGCTCGGGATCACCCTCCTCGCCGCGGGCCTGGCCTCGCTGCAGTTCGTGCTGGAGGAGGGGCAGCGCGACGACTGGTTCGACTCGACGACCATCACCCTGCTGACGGGCGTGGCGGTGGCCTCCCTCTTCCTCTTCGTCTGGCGCGAGCTCACCGCCCCGGTCCCGGCGGTGAACCTGCGCCTCTTCGCCGACCGGGTCTTCACCTCCGGCACCCTCATCGGCGCGGTGATGTTCTCGATGCTCATGGCCAGCATGTTCCTCCTGCCGGTCTTCATGCAGGAGATGCTCGGCTTCACCGCCACGCAGTCGGGCCTGGCGCTCATGCCCCGGGTGCTGGTGATGATGGTCGCGACCCCGTTCGTGGGGCGCATCTACAACCACGTCTCGCCCCGGCTGCTGGTGGGCATCGGCGTGGTGCTGGTGTCGGTCGGCTCCTTCAACCTGGGCCAGGTGACCCTGCACACCAGCTCGGCCGGCCTGATCCGGGACATCCTGGTCCAGGGCCTGGGCTTCAGCTTCCTCTTCGTGCCGCTCACCACCGCGGCGCTCTCCAGCGTGCCGCGCACGCGCCTCGCCGACGCCACCGGCCTCAACTCGCTGCTGCGCCAGATCGGCGGCTCGGTGGGCGTCGCCGCCTTCGCCACCCTGCTGGAGCGCTTCGGCGACCGCGCCCGCCACGCCGTCGCCGCCCACCTGGACGTGGTCCGGCCCGAGGTGGCGCAGCGGCTCGCGCAGCTCCAGGCCTTCTTCTCCTCCCGCGGGTACGACCCCGCCAGCGCCCGCGCCGCCTCGGTCCAGGCCCTGGCCGGGACCACCGCCCAGCAGTCGGCGGTGCTGGCCTTCGAGCAGGTCTTCCACCTGGCCGGGATCGTCTTCCTCTGCGTCCTCCCGCTGCTCCTCTTCCTCAAGGTGAACCGACGAGCCTCGGCGAAGTCCCACGTCGAGGTCGAGATGGGCTGAACATGACTCCTCCGAGCTCCCCCGCCGCCGTCGCCGTCTCCCCCGCTCCGGGCCCCGGGGCCCCGCCCGCGCCCGGCCCGGGCGCGGCGCCCGCGGCCCCGTCCCGGCGCCGCTGGATCTTCCCGGCGCTGGCCGCCCTGCTGGTGGCCGCCGCCGCCGGCCTCGGGCTCCGCGCCTACCTCACCCGCTTCGACCAGGGCACCGACGACGCCCGCGTCGAGGCCAACGTGGTGCCGGTGGCGCCCATGGTCGGCGGCCGCATCGCCGCGGTGCAGGTCCAGGACAACCAGGTGGTGAAGAAGGGCGACCTGCTGGTGGTCGTCGACGACGCCGACTACGCGGCCCGCGCCGCGCAGGCCGAGGCCAACCTGGCGACGGCGCGCGCCCAGGCGGCCGCCGCCGACGCGCAGGTGGCGGCCGCGGCCGCGGCCGCCTCGAAGGCCGACGTCGAGTCCGGCAAGTCCGCGCTCGACCTGCAGCGCGCCGAGAAGCTGAAGGCCGGCGGCTCGATCTCCGACCAGTTCCTCGACGACGCCCGCGCCTCGGCCGCCACCTCCCGCGCCGGCGCGGCGACCGCCGCGGCCCAGGTCACCGCGGCCCGGGCCCAGGCCCGGCTCGCCCACGCCCGCGTGAAGTCGGCCGAGGCGGAGCTGGACCTGGCGCGGCTGCAGCTCTCCTACACCCGGATCAGCGCGCCCGCCGACGGGCAGGTCTCCAAGCTCGACGTCCACCCCGGCCAGCTGATCGCCGCGGGCCAGCCGCTCGCCGAGCTGGTGCCGCTCCAGACCTACGTGGTCGCCAACTTCAAGGAGACGCAGCTCGGGCGCATGCGGCCGGGCCAGAAGGCCGACGTCGAGATCGACGCCTACGCCGGGCGCACCTTCCCGGGCGTGGTGGAGAGCATCTCCGGCGGGACCGGCGCCCGCTTCGCCCTCATCCCCGCGGACAACGCCTCCGGCAACTTCGTCAAGGTGGTGGAGCGCGTGCCGGTGCGCATCGCCTGGACGACGCCGCCGCCCCCCGACGTCGCCCTGCGGGCCGGCCTCTCGGCCTACGTCACCGTCCACACCCGGTAGGCGGGAGGCACCGTGGAGACGCGACGGGAGGGGGGCGCGGTGGCGCGCAAGGCGGTGTTCCTGATCCTGCTGGCGGCCTGCGCCCTCCCCTGGGTGAGCGCGGCCATGGCGCTGACCGCGGGGATCGTCTTCGCGCTCACCGCCGGCAACCCCTGGCCCCGGCCGGCGGCCGACTGGAGCAAGCGCCTGCTGCAGCTGTCGGTGGTGGGCCTGGGCTTCGGCGTCTCCCTCGGCGAGGTCTGGCGGGTGGGGCGGCACTCGCTGCTCTTCACCGCCGTCGGCATCGTCCTCACCCTGGCCGCCGGCCACCTCCTCGGCCGCCTCACCGGCACCGAGCGCAGCACCGCCCAGCTCGTCTCCTTCGGCACCGCCATCTGCGGCGGCAGCGCCATCGCCGCGCTGGCGCCGGTCATCAAGGCCCGGGCCGAGGAGATCGCCGTCGCCCTGGCGACGGTCTTCACCCTGAACGCCGTCGCCCTGCTGCTCTTCCCCGCCGTCGGCCGGCTCCTCCACCTCGACCAGACCGCCTTCGGCCTCTGGGCCGGGGTCGCCATCCACGACACCAGCAGCGTGGTGGGCGCCGCCTCCGGCTACGGCCCGGTGGCGCTCGCCACCGCCACCACCGTCAAGCTGGCGCGGACCGTCTGGATCACCCCGGTGGTGCTCGCCTACAGCCTGCGCTCCCACGGCGACCGGAAGGTGAAGATCCCCCTCTTCATCGTCGGCTTCATCGCCGCCGCCGCCCTGAACACCTTCCTGCCCGCCGCCGCCCCCCTCTGGCACGGCCTGGCGGCGGTGGGGAAGCAGGGGCTGGTGGCCAGCCTGTTCCTGGTCGGCTCCGGCCTCGACCGGTCGGTGCTGCGCTCGGTCGGCGTCCGGCCCCTGGCCCTGGGGCTGGCGCTCTGGATCCTGGTGAGCGGCGCGACGCTGGCGGCGGTCCTGACCGGGGTGCTCTCGGTCTGAGCGGCCCCGATCGCTCGGCTCGACCCGCCTGGTGGGGCCGCGGCCCGGGGCCGGCCGGCCGGCTACAGGTTGAGCCGCCGCATCGCCTCGGGCGGGTAGCGCTCGCCGGAGAAGGCGCCCCTCGGGGCCACCTCGTCGATGCGGGCCCGCTCACCCTTCGAGAGCGCGATGGCCACGGCGGCGGCGTTCTCCTCGAGGTGCGCGCGGGTGGTGGTGCCGGGGATGGGGACGACGTCCGGCCCCTGCGCCAGGACCCAGGCGAGCGCGAGCTGCGACGGCTTCACGCCCCTGGCGGCGGCCAGCTCGCGCACCCGCTCGAGCAGCGCGACGTTGCGGGCGAAGTTCTCCCCCTGGAACCGGGGGGAGTTGCGCCGGAAGTCGCCCTCGGGCAGGTCCTCGGGGCGCCGGAAGCGGCCGGTGAGGAAGCCGCGCCCCAGCGGGCTGTAGGGCACGAAGCCGATGCCCAGCTCGCGCAGGGTCGGCAGGATCTCGTCCTCCGGATCCCGGCTCCAGAGCGAGTACTCGGTCTGGAGGGCGGCGATGGGGTGGACGCGGTGGGCCCGGCGGATGGTGGCCGGCGCCGCCTCGGAGAGCCCGAGGTGGCGGACCTTGCCGGCCCGGACCAGCTCCGCCATGGCGCCCACCGTGTCCTCGATGGGCACGGTGGGGTCCACGCGGTGCTGGTAGTAGAGGTCGACGTGGTCGGTGCCGAGCCGGCGCAGCGACGCCTCGCAGGCCTGGCGGACGTAGTCGGGGCGGCCGTTGATGCCGACCCAGCTGCCGTCGGCCCGCCGCTCGTTGCCGAACTTGGTGGCCAGGACGACGCGGTCGCGCCGGTCCCGCAGCGCCCGCCCCAGCAGCTCCTCGTTGCGGAACGGGCCGTACATGTCGGCGGTGTCGAGGAAGGTGACGCCGAGGTCGATGGCGCGGTGGACGGTGGCGATCGACTCCCGCTCGTCGGCGGCGCCGTAGAACTCGCTCATCCCCATGCAGCCGAGCCCCACCGCCGGGACGGCGAGCCCCTGCGAACCGAGCTTGCGCTGTTCCATGCCGGCCTCCGGCCGCCCCCGCGGCTGCGTCGAGGATAGCCGCGGCCGGGCCCGGGCACACGCGCCGGCGCGCGCGCGCCCCGAGGGGGGCCCGCGCCTGCCCGCCGGCGCTCTCCCGCCCTATGCTGGCCGCCATGGACGACCCGCCGCGCTTCGAGGGCTTCGCCGACACCCGGGCACGCTTCTTCGGCGAGCTGATCCTGCACAACGACCGGGACTGGTTCCAGGCGCACCGGACCGAGTACGAGCGGGGCTGGCTCGCGCCCATGAAGGCGCTCCTCGCCGCGGTCGCGCCACGCCTGGCCCGCGCCTATCCGGCCCACCGCATCGGGGATCCCAAGGTCTTCCGCATCCACCGCGACGTGCGCTTCAGCCGGGACAAGTCGCCCTACAAGACCCACATCGGCGGCCTGCTGCCCATCGGGCCGCCGCGGGCGGGCGGATCGCCGGTGGAGGTTCCCGCCGCCCTCTACTTCCACGTCTCGGCCGACGAGCTCTTCTGCGGCGCCGGGCTCTACGGGATGGACGCGGAGACGCTGGCCCGCTACCGCCGGGCGGTCCTCGACTCCCGGCGCGGCGCCGAGCTCGGACGGATCGCCGGCGCGCTGGAGCGGCGTGGTTACGAGATCGCGGCGCGCGAGCAGTCGAAGCGCGTCCCGCGCGGCGCGGACCCGGCGCACCCCCGGGCCGATCTGCTGCGGATGAAGGGGCTCTTCGCCTCCGGTCCGGCCCTCGACCGGCGGCTCCTGGTCCGGGAGGAGCTGGTCGGCGCCGTCGCCGCCGTGGCGCGCGGCGCGGCGCCGCTGGTGCGCTGGCTCCTGCGCTGCGCCGTGTGACGCGGCGCGCCTCAGCCCTCGTCGAGGTCGTACCGGTGGACCGGGTGCGGCAGGTCCTCGGGCGTGCGGCGGACCAGCTCCTGGAGCCGGCCGGTGGCGAGGTCGTAGACCCAGCCGTGCAGCCAGGGGCGCTCTTCCGCCTTCCAGGCCCGCTGGATCACCGAGGTCTTGGCGAGGTGGTCCACCTGCTCGACGACGTTCACCTCCACCAGGCGCCGCGAGCGCGCCGCCTCGTCGGGCAGGGCCGCCAGCTCGTCCTGGTGGCGCTCGGCGCAGTCCTTGATGTTCTGCAGCCAGCGGTTGATGAGGCCGAAGTCGCGGCGCGACATCGCCGCGGCCACGCCGCCGCACCCGTAGTGGCCGCAGACGATGACGTGGCGCACCCGGAGCTGCTGCACCGCGTAGTAGAGCACGGTGAGCATGTTCAGGTCGGTGTGCACCACCTGGTTGGCGACGTTGCGGTGGACGAAGAGCTCGCCGGGCGCGCAGCCGGTCAGGGTCTCCGCCGGGACCCGGCTGTCGGAGCAGCCGATCCAGACGAACTCCGGATCCTGCCCGGCCGCCATCCGGGCGAAGTAGTCGGGCCGCTCGGCGAGCCGCTCCGCCACCCACCGCTCGTTCGCCTCGAGGAGCCGCCGGTAGCCTCGCGTTCCCATGGCGTCGAGCGTAGCAGACCCGGGGAGGCGCCGGCCCCGGCCGCTCGGGGCGCCTCCGCGGCCGGCGCCGGGCCCTCAGCCCTCGGGCTCGAAGTCGACCAGCTCCATCCCGTCGGCCACCTGCTCCCCGGCGGCGCAGCGGAAGGCCTTCACCCGCCCGCGGCGCGGCGCCACCAGGGTGTGCTCCATCTTCATGGCCTCGAGCACCAGCAGCGGTGCGCCCTTCTCCACCGTGGCGCCGGCCCGGGCCACCAGGGCGATGATCTTGCCCGGCATGGGCGCCCGCAGCCCGCCCTCCACGTCCTCGCCGCCGCCCCCGGCGTGCAGGCTGTCCACCAGGGAGAGCGGCCAGGCCCGCCCCTCGAAGAAGACGTGGCGCCGCTCCCCGGCCACCACCACCGCGGCGCGCACCCGGCGCTCGCCGAGCTGCGCCTGGAGCTGGCCGTCGGGACCGGCCTCGGCGCGCGCGTAGACGCGGTGGGCGCCGACGGTCAGCTCGTTCCCGCCCGGCACCGCCTCGACGCCGACGGCCTGCACCGTCTCGCCGTGGCGCAGCTCCAGGGTGCGGCGCGCCGGGCCGTTGAGCCGCCAGCCGTCGAGCACCCGCCAGGGCGAGTCGCGATCGTCGGAGGCGGCGGCCGCCGCCTGGGCCTCCTCGGCCTCCCGCTGCAGCTCGCCCAGGGCGCCGAGCAGCCAGACCTCCTCGGGCACCTCCCCGGCGGCCGGGAAGAGCACCGCCCGCTCGCGGTCGATGAGCGCGGTGTCGAGGTCGGCGCCCGCGAAGGCCGGCGTGGTCACCAGCCTCGAGAGGAACTCGACGTTGTTCTGCACCCCCACCACCCGGAACTGCGCCAGCGCCCGGCGCATCCGCGCCAGGGCCTGCGGCCGGCTCTCGCCCCAGACCACCAGCTTGGCGATCATCGGGTCGTAGTAGGGGGTGATCTCGTCCCCCTGCTCGACGCCGGTGTCCACGCGCACGTGGCTCGACTCCGGCGGGGTCGCGAGGTGCACCAGCCGGCCGGTGGAGGGCAGGAACCCCTTGGCCGGGTCCTCGGCGTAGATGCGGGCCTCGATGGCGTGGCCGTCGAGCGCGATCCGGTCCTGGGCGAGGGGCAAGGGCTCGCCCCGCGCCACCCGCAGCTGCCACTCGACCAGGTCGAGCCCGGTGATCATCTCGGTGACCGGGTGCTCCACCTGGAGGCGGGTGTTCATCTCCATGAAGAAGAAGGTGCCGGCCGGGTCGGCGATGAACTCCACCGTGCCGGCGCCCACGTAGCCGACGGCGCGGGCCGCCTCCACCGCCGCCCGCCCCATGGCGGCGCGCCGCTCCGGCGACAGGCCCGGCGCCGGCGCCTCCTCCAGGACCTTCTGGTGGCGGCGCTGCACCGAGCAGTCGCGCTCGAAGAGGTGGACGCAGCCACCGTGGGCGTCGGCGAAGACCTGCACCTCGACGTGGCGCGGCCGGAGCACGTACTTCTCCACCAGCACCCGGTCGTCGCCGAAGGCCGAGGCCGCCTCGCGCTTGCAGGAGGCGAGCGCGTCGGCGAAGGCGGCCGGGTCGTCCACCCGGCGCATCCCCTTGCCGCCGCCGCCGGCGCTGGCCTTGATGAGCACCGGGTAGCCGATGCGCTCGGCCTGGGCGGCGAGGGTGCGGGGCTCCTGCTCCGGCCCGTGGTAGCCGGGGGTGAGCGGCACGCCGGCCTTCTCCATCAGCGCCTTGGCGGCCGACTTCGAGCCCATGGCGCGGATCGCCGCCGGGGGCGGGCCGACGAACACCACGCCGGCGGCGGCGCAGGCCTCGGCGAACTCCGCGTTCTCCGAGAGGAAGCCGTAGCCGGGGTGGACCGCCTGGGCCCCGGTGACGCGGGCGGCCTCGAGGATCTTCCCGGCCTGGAGGTAGGACTCCCGGGCCGGCGCCGGGCCGATGCGCACCGCCTCGTCGGCGAGCCGCACGTGGCGCGCGCCGGCGTCGGCGTCGGAGTAGACGGCCACG
>JAKAEO010000304.1 GCA_021818285.1 Myxococcales bacterium | reverse complement strand
GGGGGAGCGCGCCGCCTGGGAGGAGCGGCTCCGCGGCGCCGGGGTCGAGGTGGTGCACCGCACGCCGCACACCCTCTACGTCCGCGACCCGGAGGGGAACCGCGTCGGGCTCTCGCACTGGCCCGACGCGGCCGGGGAGGAGCCTTGAGCCTCCTGTTCGAGCGCCGCCGCTACGGCAAGGACAACTACCTCTACCTGCTCGGCGAGGGCGGGGAGGCGCTGCTCGTGGACCCGGGCGACCCGGCGGCGGCGCTCGACCTCTGCCGGTCGGCGGGCGCGCGGCCGCGCGCCGTCCTCCACACCCACGGGCACGGCGACCACACCGGCGGCTCGGACGAGGTGAAGCGGGCGCTGGGGGTCCCGGTGCTCCTCTCCTGGCGCGGCCTGCTCCTCACCGGCGACACGCTCTTCTGGGGCGGCTGCGGGAACTGTCGTCACGGCGGCGACCCCGCGCGACTGCCGTCACGGCCTCCGGGGACGGTCCTCCGGTACCGTCGGGCCGCCGCCGCCTGCTACATTCGCCGCATCGAACGGGGGAGGGGAGCCCGATGAGAGCGATCGCCGCCCTGATGGTGGCGCTGGCGCCCGCCGCCGCGACGCCGGCCGAGCCCGGCACGGTGGACTGGCCGGCCGGCGTCCTGCGCTGCACCGGCACGGGCGCGCCCAACCTCCGCGCGGCGCAGGGCAACGTGGCGGTGGCGCGCGTCGGCGCCGAGCGGGCCGCCCGGCTCGACGCCCTGCGCAACTGCCTGGAGGGGCTGAAGGGCGTCCGCGTCTCCTCCGGCGAGACGGTCGGCGGGGCGGTCGCCGGGGACGCGGCGGTCCGCGCCCGCGTCGAGGGCGTGGTCCGGGGCTTCAGGGTGGTCGGCAAGCCGCGCTACTTCTCCGACGGCGGCGTCGAGATGGACGTGGAGGTCCCGCTCGACGGCGTGGCCGAGGCGCTGCTCCCGCCCGCGGCCGCGGCGAAGGAGCCGCTGGGCGCGCCCGCGCCTGCGGCCGCGACCGGCCTGCTGGTGGACGCCCGCGGCACCGGCCTGGAGCCGGCGCTGGCGCCGCGCCTGCTCGACGAGAAGGGGCTGGAGGTCTACGGCGCCGGCGCGGTGGCGCCCGAGGCCCGCCGCCGGCTCGGCGTGGCCGCCTGGGCGGCCGACCCGGAGGCCGCCCGCCGGGAGCTCGCGGCCAGGCTCGGCGAGCGCCCGCTGGTGGTGCGGGCGCTCGGCGCCCGGGGCAGCGACGTGCTGCTGTCGGACGCCGACGCCGCCGCCGTCCGCGCCGCCCGGGAGCTGCTCGGCGCCGCCCGCGTCGTCATCGTCACCGAGGGGGGAGGGGCCCGATGAGGCGTGCCGTCCTGCTCGCCGTGCTGCTGGCCACCCGCGCCGCCGCCGCCGACGAGGTGAAGGTCGCCGAGGCGGACGGCTACGGGCCGATCGTCGAGGGCGACCTGGTGGCCGCGAAGCAGCGCGCGCGCGACGACGCCATGCGCGGCTGCGTGCAGCAGGTGGCCTCGACGGTGGTGACCGCCGCCACCGAGACCGACCAGTCCCAGCTCCTCGCCGACCGGGTCTACTCCCACTCCGAGGGGTACGTCCGCGGGTACGAGACGCTGGAGGACCGCCAGGACGGCAACACCTGGGTGGTGAAGCTCCGCTGCAAGGTGGCCGAGGGGAAGCTGGACGAGGACCTGACGGCCTTCGGCATCGCCTGGCGGCGGGAGGGGATGCCGCGGGTGATGGTGCTCCTCGCCGAGCAGTCGATCACCGCCACCCAGGCCTCCGGCTGGTGGCAGGGCGGGGGCAACGCCGCCGACCTGCGGGTCGCCGAGAACGCCTTCATCGACCGGATGCAGAAGTCGGGCTTCACCTTCGTCGACCCGGAGGTGCTCTCCGGCAAGATCACGCTCCAGGCGGTGGGGGCCGATCCCAACGTCCAGCAGGCGCGCGAGATCGGCAAGCTGGCCGGCGCCGAGGTGGTGGTGATCGGGCGCGTCGTCGCCCGCCCGGTCGGGCAGCTGGAGGTGCCGGGGGGCGCGCTGTACGCCGCGGTCGCCAACGTCTCGGCTCGCGCGGTGCGAACCGACACCGGCCAGGTGATGGCCGCCTCCGAGCTCACCGGGCGCGTCACCAACGACTTCGAGCAGGCCAGCGCCGGCCGCAAGGCGCTCTCCGAGGCGGGCCGGCAGCTCGCCTCCGACCTCTTCGCCAAGGTCGGCAAGGCCTGGGCCCGCGACCAGTCGGGCGGGCGGCACGTCACCCTCACCGTCACCGGGGTGGACGACTACGGCCGGCTGGCGGCCTTCAAGGCCCAGCTGGTGAGCGGCGTCCGCGGCGTGAAGGACGTGCAGGAGCGCTCCATGGAGGACGGCCGGGCCGACCTCGACGTGGTGCTGGCCGGCACCAGCGAGTCGCTGGCCACCGACCTGGCGACGCGGAAGTTCCCGGGCTTCACCGTCAAGGTGCGCAAGCGCACCGCCGGTGCCGTCGAGGTGGACCTCTCCGGCGGCAAGGGCCGGTGAGCGGGGCGCCGTGCGCACGCTCCCGCCCGCCGCCGCGCTGCTCGCCGCCCTGGGGATCGCCGGACCGGGGATCGCCGCCGCGGCGGCGCCCGGCGGTCCGCCCCCCGGCACGGTGACCTTCGTCTCGGGGGAGGCGTCCCGGATCGCCGGCGGCAAGGAGGAGCGGCTGGCGCCGGGGAGCGCCGTCGAGGTGGGCGACACCGTCGAGACCCGGAAGCGCACCCGGCTGGAGATCACCCTGCGAGACCAGAGCGTGCTCCGGGTCGGGCCGCTCTCCCGGCTCCGGCTCGGCGCCGCGATCTTCGAGAT
>JAKAEO010000081.1 GCA_021818285.1 Myxococcales bacterium | reverse complement strand
CGCCAGCACCCGCGCGCCCGCCTGGCCGGCCGACCCGGCGGCCGCCGCGGCCGGGGCCACCGCCACGCCCGCCTGCGGCTCGCCGGCGCCCGGCTCGGGCTCCGGCGAGGGCATCCGCTCCCCCGGCCCGAGCTCGGCGGGCGGGAGCCTCTCGGGGTGGACGTCCTCCACCATCTCCAGGATGGGCTGGTGCACCCGGGCCACCTGCCCGGGCTGGTAGAGGAGCCGGGTCACCGTCCCGCGCCGGGGCGACGGGATGACCACCGTGGCCTTGTCGGTGGTCACCTCGACGAGCGGCTGGTCCTCCTGCACGTGGTCGCCGGGCTTCACGAACCACTGCTGGACCTCTGCCTCCACCACGCCCTCGCCGATGTCGGGAAGGATGAATCGGAACATGCGGCCCCTCCGGCCTAGTACGCCACCGTCTCGCGCAGCGCCTTGAGGATGCGCGGCGCCCGCGGCAGGTACTCGTTCTCCAGGGTGTACGGGAAGGGCGTGTCGAACCCCGTGACGCGCGCCACCGGCGCCTCCAGGTGCAGGAAGCAGCGCTCCTGGATCAGCGCCGCCAGCTCGGCCCCGAAGCCGCAGGTCCGCGGCGCCTCGTGGACCACCACCGCCCGGCCGGTCTTGGTGACCGAGCGCACCACGGCCTCGACGTCGAGCGGCTGCAGCGTCCGCAGGTCCAGCACCTCGGTGTCGATGCCCTCGGCCTCGGCCTCCCGCGCGGCCAGGTCGGCCTCGTGCCACATCGCCCCCCAGGCGATGAGCGTCACCTGGTGGCCGGCGCGGGTGACCCGCGCCTGGCCCAGGGGCACGACGTGCTCGCCCTCCGGGACCTCGCCCTTGGCGGCGCGGTAGACGCGCTTGGGCTCGAGGAAGAGCACCGGGTCCGGGTCGCGGATGGCGGCGAGCAGCAGCCCCTTGGCGTCCTCCGGCGTGGCCGGGACCACCACCTTGAGGCCGGCGGTGTGGATGAAGTGGGTCTCGGGCGACTGGGAGTGGTAGGAGCCGCCGCGGATGCCGCCGCCGTACGGGCTGCGGATGACCATGGGACAGGCGTACTGGCCGCCCGAGCGGTAGCGGTACTTCGCCACCTCGCTGACGATCTGGTCCATCGCCGGGAAGATGAAGTCGGCGAACTGGATCTCCGGCACCGGCCGCAAGCCGTTCAGCGCCATCCCCAGCGCGGTGCCGATGATGCCGCTCTCCGCCAGCGGCGTGTCGATGGCCCGGTCGGGACCGAACTCCTCGAAGAGGCCGCTGGTGGCGCGGAAGACGCCGCCGAAGCGCCCCACGTCCTCGCCCAGCACGACCACGCTGGGATCGCGGCGCATCTCCAGCCGGAGGGCGTCGTTCACGGCCTGGATGATGTTGAAGGTGGGCATGGTGGCGTCGTCTCCGGGGTGCGCGGGGACGGTCAGGAGCCGTGGTGGCGCGGGTCGGCCGTCCGGGGGTCGGCGGCGACGGCGGCGCGGACCTCCTCCAGCTGCTCCCGCTGCTGCCAGAGCATCTCGGCGTACACCCCCTCGAACATCGACTCCAGCGGCGGCTTGGCGGCGTGCGCCTCGGCGTCGCGGACGGCCTTCTGGATCTCCTCCTTGACCTCCGCCTGGAGCGCCGCCTCCTCGGCGTCGGAGTGCAGGCCGCGCCCGGCCAGGTGCGCCCGGAGCCGGGGGATGGGGTCCTTCTTGCGCCAGGGCTCGACCGCCTCGCTGGGCCGGTAGGCCTTGGGGTCGTCGGAGGTGGAGTGGCCCTCCAGCCGGTAGGTGACGCACTCCAGCAGCGTCGGCCCCTCGCCGGCGGCGGCCCGGGCCCGCGCCCGCCGGGTGGCGGCGTGCACCGCCAGCAGGTCGTTGCCGTCCACCCGCTCGCCGGCGATCCCGTAGGCGACCGCCTTCTGGGCGATGGTCTCGGAGGCGGTCTGCTTCTCCCGCGGGAGGCTGATGGCCCAGCCGTTGTTCCGGCAGGCGAAGACGGTGGGGACCTTGTGCACGCCGGCGAAGTTCAGGCCGGTGTGGAAGTCGTTGGAGCTGGTGGCCCCCTCGCCGAAGTAGACCAGCGAGACCATCGGCTCCTTGCGGATCCGCGACGCCCAGGCGGCCCCGACCGCCTGCGGGATCTGCGTGCCGATGGGGGCGCTGATGGAGGTGAAGTGGCCGGGGGCCCAGGCCTCGTGGCAGGGCATCTGGCGGCCGAACTGCAGGTCGCCGGCGTTGCCCAGCATCTGCGCCAGGAAGACCGGGAGCGGCATCCCGCGCAGCAGCGCCGCGGCGTGCTCGCGGTAGCAGGGGAAGATCCAGTCGGCCGGCTCCATCGCCGCCGCCGTCCCCAGCACCGTGGCCTCCTCGCCGATGGCGCCGATGTAGAAGCCGATCCGGCCCTGGCGCTGCAGGGCGATCATCCGCTCGTCGAGCTGCCGGGAGAAGACCATCCGCCGGTACAGCTCCTTCAGCTCGGCGTCGGCCAGGGTGACCGCGGCCGGGTCGGCCGAGCCGTCCTCGGCCATCACCCGGAAGATCGGCCAGGGATCGGCCTCGCCCGGCGGACCTCCGGTCCCGTCGGCCACGCCGGCGCTCCCGGCGCGGCTCCGCCGCGCGGCCCCGAGGTCAGACGGTCGACGCATGGCCCGCACCCTCCTCCGCGGCATCCGGCATCCCTCCCCGGCGCCCGGCGATCTCCCCCCTCAGGAACAGCTCGGCGGCCCGGTAGCTGGAGCGCACCAGCGGCCCGGCGGCGACGTAGCGGAAGCCGAGCGCCTCCCCGGTCTCCCGCAGCGCCCGGAAGCGCTCCGGCGAGACGAACTCCACCACCGGGAGGTGCCAGGCCGAGGGGCGCAGGTACTGCCCCAGGGTGAGGATGCTCACCCCGGCGGCGCGGAGGTCGCGCATCGCCTCGAGCAGCTCCCCGTCCGTCTCCCCGAGCCCGACCATCAGCGACGACTTGGTGACCACCCCGGGGAACTCCCGCGCCATGCGCGCCAGCACCGCCAGCGTCTGGTCGTAGCCGGCCCGCGCGTCGCGCACGCTCGCCGTCAGGCGCCGCACCGTCTCCAGGTTGTTGGCGAAGACGTCGGGCGCCGCGCGCCCCACCGCGCGGACGGCCTCGGGGTCGCCCCGGAAGTCGGGGGTGAGCACCTCCACCAGCAGGCCGGGGACGTCGTGCAGCCGCCGCACCGCCTCGGCGAAGTGCGCCGCCCCGCCGTCGGGCAGGTCGTCGCGGTCCACGCTGGTGACGACGATGTAGTCGAGCCCCAGGCCCCGCACCGCCTCCGCCAGGTGGCGCGGCTCGTCGGGGTCGAGCGCCGGGGGGCGCGCCGCGGTCTTCACGTTGCAGAAGCGGCAGCCGCGCGTGCAGGTGTCGCCCATGAGCATCACCGTGGCGGTGCCGCCTCCCCAGCACTCGCCGACGTTGGGGCAGTGGGCCTCCTCGCACACCGTGTGGAGCCGGAGCGCGCGCAGCGTCTCCCGCACCCGGCCGTACCGCTCGCCGCCGGGCAGGGGCACGCGCAGCCAGGCGGGCTTGCGTGCGTCGAGCGGCAGGCCGCCGAAGCGCCCGGCGGACGGCGCCCGCGCCGGCGCCGGCGCGGCTTGCGCGGAACCGGCGTTTGCGGCCGGCGGGGTCGGCCTGCGATCGGTCGGCGGCGTGGGCATGTCCGGGCGGCAGGATCCTAGCAACCCCGCGCGCTGTCACCTGAAACATAATGCGGGTGGCCCTCGATCCCACGGCAAGATTACAATCCCCCGGCGTGTCCAACCCGAGCGGGTCTGAGGTCGAGATCGAGCCACCGGGCCCCGCGGCCGTCCCCGCGGCGCCGACCCGGGTGCTGGTCGTCGACGACGACGCCGCCGTCCGCGACGTGATCAGCACGCTCCTCGGCGAGGAGGGGTACGTCACCGCGACCGCGACCAGCGCCGAGGAGGCGGTGACCGCCTGCCGGGAGCAGGAGTTCCACCTGGTGCTCTCGGACATGAAGATGCCCGGCCGGGACGGCCTGTGGCTGCTGGAGCGGCTGCGCAACGAGTTCCCCAGCACCGCGGTCATCATGCTCACCGGCTTCGGGGACACCGAGCTGGCGGTGGACTGCCTGCGGCGCGGCGCCGCCGACTACCTGCTCAAGCCGCCGAAGATCGGCGAGCTGGTCCGGGCCATCGAGCGGGCCCTGGCCCGGCGGCGGCTGGAGCTGGCGCGGACGCGCTACCGCTCCAGCCTGGAGACCCGCGTCCGGGAGAAGACCGCCGAGCTCTCCCGCGCCCTGCGCGAGGTGGAGCAGAGCTACCAGAGCACCCTCCACGCCCTGGTCCAGGCCCTCGACGCCCGGGAGCACGAGACCAGCGACCACTCGCAACGGGTGGTGCGCTACACCGTCGCCATCGCCGAGAAGCTGGGCGTCCCGGCGGCCCGCCTGCCCGACATCGGGCGCGGCGCCCTGCTCCACGACATCGGCAAGATCGGGGTCCGCGACGCCATCCTCCTCAAGGAGGGTCCGCTCACCGAGCAGGAGTGGAAGGAGATGCGCCAGCACCCGCAGATGGGCTGGCGGATGATCTCCAAGATCCCCTTCCTGCAGGGGGCGGCCGAGATCGTGCTGAGCCACCAGGAGCGCTGGGACGGGACCGGCTACCCGCGCGGGCTCTCCGGCGAGGCCATCCCGGTGGGGGCGCGCATCTTCGCCGTGGCCGACACCCTCGACGCCATGACCAGCGACCGGCCCTACCGCCGCGGCACCGGCTTCTCCGAGGCGCGCAAGGAGATCGCCCGCTGCGCCGGGACGCAGTTCGACCCGCGCTGCGTGGCCTCCTTCCTCTCCACCGACGAGGCCGGCTGGGCCGCCCTGAAGAGGCCCCACCGTTGACGGCGGCGGCGCCACCCCAGGTCGCGCCGCTCGTCGACGGGCGCGGGCGCGCCGTCACCTACCTCCGGCTCTCCCTCACCGCCCGCTGCAACTTCCGGTGCACCTACTGCTCGCCGGCCCCCGACGGCGCCGACGAGGGGCTGCGCCGCGAGGAGGCCGCCCGGCTGGTGCGGCTCTTCGCGGGCCTGGGGGTCCGGCGGGTCCGGCTCACCGGCGGCGAGCCGACGCTGCGCCCCGACCTGGCCGGGGTGGCCGCCGACGCCGCCGCCACCCCCGGCGTCGAGGAGGTGGCCCTCACCACCAACGGCCAGCGGCTCGCCGAGCTGGCGGCGCCGCTGCGCGCCGCCGGGGTGAGCCGGCTCAACGTCTCGCTCGACACGCTGCGCCCGGAGCGGCTGGCCTCGCTGGCCGGCCGCGCCGCCGACCTCGCCCGCATCCTCCGCGGCGTCGAGGCCGCCGCCGCGGCCGGCTTCGCCTCCCTCAAGCTCAACGCGGTGGTGCTGCGCGGCGGCAACGAGGACGAGCTGGGGGAGCTGTGCCGCTTCGCCTGGCGCCACGGCGCCGTGCCGCGCTTCATCGAGCTCATGCCCTTCGGGCCGGGGGAGCCGGTGCCGATCGCCGAGGTGAAGCGGCTGCTCGCCGCGCAGGGGGTGCGGCTCGAGCCCGACGCCACCCGCGGCTGGGGGCCGGCGGTCCACATGCGCGGCCGCTCCGGCGCGGCGTCGGGGCTGGTCGGCTTCATCGGCGCCATGAGCGAGAGCTTCTGCGAGGGCTGCAACCGCGTGCGCGTGGGCGCCGACGGCGCCCTGCGCTCCTGCCTGGGGGGCCGGGACCGCGTCCCGCTCCTCCCCATGCTGCGGGCCGGGGCCGGCGACGCCGAGCTGGCCGAGGCGGTGCGCCGGGCGCTGCGCGACAAGGCGGAGCGCCACGCCATGGGCGACGCCGCGCGCGGGCCGCTCCTCCCGATGCGCGGGACCGGCGGCTGACCGGCCTTACGGCGCCGCCGGGGCCTGCTCCGGCGCCGTCGCCGGCGGCCCCTCCGGCGAGACGTCGCACTTCGCGGCCAGGTCGCCCAGGTGGGTGTGGATCTTCATGGAGCAGAACTTGGGGCCGCACATCGAGCAGAACTCCGCCGACTTGAAGGCGTCGTGCGGGAGCGTCTCGTCGTGCATCGCCCGGGCGGTCTCGGGGTCGAGCGAGAGCGCGAACTGGCGGTTCCAGTCGAAGGCGTAGCGCGCCCGCGACAGCTCGTCGTCGCGGTCGCGGGCGCCGGGACGGTGCAGCGCCACGTCGGCGGCGTGCGCGGCGATCTTGTAGGCCACGATGCCCTGGCGCACGTCGTCCACGTCCGGCAGCCCCAGGTGCTCCTTGGGGGTGACGTAGCAGAGCATGGCGGCGCCGTGCTGCGCCGCCACCGTGGCCCCGATGGCGCTGGTGATGTGGTCGTAGCCGGGGGCGATGTCGGTGACGAGGGGCCCGAGCACGTAGAACGGGGCCTCGTCGCACAGCTCCCGCTCCTTCTGCATGTTCATGGGGATCTGGTCCAGCGGCACGTGGCCCGGCCCCTCCACCATCACCTGGACGTCGTGCTTCCAGGCCCGCCGGGTCAGCTCCCCGAGCACCTCCAGCTCGGCGAACTGCGCGGCGTCGGAGGCGTCGGCCAGGCACCCCGGGCGCAGCCCGTCGCCCAGCGAGAAGGCCACGTCGTAGCGCTTGAAGATCTCGCAGATGGCGTCGAAGTGGGTGTAGAGGGGGTTCTCCCTGCCGTGGGCCAGCATCCACTGGGCCATGAGCGCGCCGCCGCGCGAGACGATCCCGGTGATGCGCTTCGCCGCCAGCGGGATGAAGCGCCGCAGCAGGCCGGCGTGGATGGTCATGTAGTCGACGCCCTGCGCCGCCTGGGCCTCGATGATCTCCAGCAGCAGCTCCGGGGTCAGGTCCTCGACCTCCTTCACGTGGGCCAGGCACTCGTAGATGGGCACGGTCCCCACCGGGATGGGGCTGGCGCGGATGATGGCCTCGCGGATCTCCGGGATGTCGCCGCCGGTGGAGAGGTCCATCACCGTGTCGGCGCCGTACTTGATGGAGATGCGCAGCTTCTCCAGCTCGGCCTGGATGTCGCTCACCACCGCCGAGTTGCCGATGTTCGAGTTGATCTTGCAGGTGGCGGCGAAGCCGATGGCCATCGGCTCCAGCTCCGGGTGGCGGACGTTGGCCGGGACGATCATCCGGCCGCGCGCCACCTCCTCGCGCACCTGCTCCACCGGCAGCCGCTCGCGCCGGGCGACGTGGTGCATCTCCTCGGTGGCCACGCCGCTGCGCGCGAAGTGCAACTGGGTGACGTTCGGCAGCCCGCGGCGGCGGGCAATCCATTCTGCGCGCATGCGCTCTCCTTCATCCCTCCGGGGGAGGGATGGAAACTTAAAGGTCCGGAACCCCTCAGCGCAAGGCCTTGAAGGCGCTCCGGCCGGCGAAGCGCGCCTGCGACCCCAGCTCCTCCTCGATGCGCAGGAGCTGGTTGTACTTGGCGACGCGGTCGGACCGGGAGGCCGACCCGGTCTTGATCTGGCCGCCGTCGCTGGCCACCGACAGGTCGGCGATGGTGGTGTCCTCGGTCTCGCCCGAGCGGTGGCTCATCACGCTGGTGTAGCCGGCGCGGTGGGCCATGCGCACCGCGTCCAGGGTCTCGGTGAGGGTGCCGATCTGGTTCACCTTGATGAGGATGGAGTTGGCGATCCCGGCGGCGATGCCCTTGGCGAAGATCGCGGTGTTGGTGACGAAGATGTCGTCGCCCACCAGCTGCAGCTTGCCGCCCAGCTTCTCGGTGAGCAGGGCCCAGCCCTTCCAGTCGTTCTCGCCGCAGCCGTCCTCGATGGAGACGATGGGGTAGCGGGAGGCCAGCGCCGCGTACCACTCCACCAGCCCCCTGGGGTCGAAGCTCTTCCCCTCCCCCTTGAGCACGTACTTGCCGGCCTTGGCGTCGTAGAACTCCGAGGCGGCGCAGTCGAGCGCCAGGGCCACGTCCTTGCCGGCCTTGAGCCCGACCTGCTTGACCGCCTCCAGGATCAGGGCCAGCGCCTCCTCGTTGGAGCCCAGGCTCGGGGCGTAGCCGCCCTCGTCGCCGACCCCGGTCGAGGCCCCCTTCCCCTTCAGGACCTTCTTCAGGGCGTGGAAGATCTCGGCGCCGTAGCGCAGCGCCTCGGCGAAGCTCGGCGCCCCCAGCGGCACCACCATGAACTCCTGGATGTCGACGTTGGAGTCGGCGTGGGCACCGCCGTTGAGGATGTTCATCAGCGGCACCGGCAGCGTCCGGGCCCCGGCCCCGCCGACGTAGCGGTAGAGCGGCAGCTCGTGGGCCAGGGCGGCGGCGCGGGCCGCGGCCAGGGAGACGCCGAGGACGGCGTTGGCGCCGAGCTTCGCCTTGAAGGGGGTGCCGTCCAGGGCGATCATCCGGGCGTCGAGGGCCGCCTGGTCGCTCGCGTCCATGCCCAGCACCGCGGGCCCGATGACGTCGCGGACGTTCCCCACCGCCTTGCGGACGCCCTTCCCCTGGTAGCGCTTCTTGTCGCCGTCCCTCAGCTCGATGGCCTCGCGCTCGCCGGTGGAGGCGCCCGAGGGCACCGCGGCGCGGCCCAGGTGGCCGCTGGCCAGCGCCACCTCGACCTCCACCGTGGGATTGCCGCGGGAGTCGAGGATCTCGCGGGCGGCGACGTTGACGATCTCGGTCATGGGATTTCCTTCGGGTGGCGGGTTCGCAGGCGTGCGGAAGATCGCCGACGCCAACCGTTCCGTCAACGCCTTTCCCCCGCCGTCCCGCGCCCTTCCGCGGCCGGGCGGCGCCCTCCCGGGCTCCCGGCGCCGAGGCCGTGGTCGGCGGCGAGCTCGCGGCGATCGCCGGCGAACGGCGGCGCCCCTATCCGGTGTAGTCGATGATGACGACGGTCCCGGGCGACTCCGGTCGCCCCGGGTCCTCGCCGGAGCGGGCCGGCGGCTCCGGGGGCAGCGGCAGCTCGAGCACCGGGCGCTCCTCGCGGGCGCGCTCGCGCTCGCGGCGCCTGATCTCGTCGATGATGAAGGTGTCCAGCATCGCCGACGCTCCGGAACCTCCGCCCTCCTGCTCCCTCGAACCCTGCAACCGGCGTTCCGCTCCGCCCGGGGCCGGCGCTCTCCTCCGACCAATGTAATGCTTCCCGGCCGCGACGTGCCAGGGCGCCGAAAGCCCAGCGGTTCCGCGGGCGATGGGCGCCCACCCTCTCCTACCATCCCGGTCGGACACCCTTCGCGCGCCCGGGCACGCGGAAGCGGCGCCGGGCGGCGCGGTCCCGCCCGTGCACCTGCGTGCACACCCACCTGGGAGGGATCGGCCGCCCGCGGAGGGCTACCGCGCGCCCTGCTCGGCGCGCCGCCGGAAGGCCTCCAGCATCCGCGGCAGCTGCACCCGCGTCAGCTCGTCGCTGACCCGATCCACCAGCACCTGCGGCACCAGCGGCGGCTTCTGGATCTGGATGTCCACCGCGTAGGTGGCGCGGGTCTTCCCGCCCTCGTCGCGCAGCTCCCAGGAGCCGTTCGACGCCTTCATCCACTCGCCCCGGACCAGGGTCCAGCTCACCCGGCGCGGCGGCTCCTCCACCAGCCGCAGGGTGTAGGCGATGGTCTTGATCCCCAGGTCGAGCTGGTAGTCCACCTCGACGCCGCCGGGACCGCGCCGCGCGCGGCAGCTCTTCACGGTGGGGACGAACTCCGGGTAGCGGTCGTAGTCCCGCACGATCGCGAAGAAGCGCTCCACCGGGACCGCCACCAGGACCTCGCTCGAGACCATCGCCATGGCTCCCCCTCCTCGCCGGTCAGGCCCCCGGCTCCCCGGCGCGCAGCACCGCGGCCACCTCCTCCGGCATCCGCACGAACCGTCCCTCCGGGTCCAGGCAGGCGTGGACGGTGTGGCCCGTGGCGAGCAGCTCCCCGTCGCGGAGCACCCGGTACTCGAAGCGCAGCGAGGCCCGCCGCAGCTGGGCGAGCGAGGTCTCCACGGTCAGCAGGTCGTCGTAGCGGGCCGAGGCCCGGTAGTCCACGTGGGCCTCGGTCACCGGCAGGAGCAGCCGGTGGCGCTCCTCCACGTCCCGGTAGCGCATCCCCTTGGCGCGCAGGAACTCGGTCCGCCCCGCCTCGAAGAAGCGCAGGTAGTTGGCGTAGTAGACGATGCCCATCTGGTCGGTGTCGCCGTAGATGACCCGGAGCTGCGTCGGCACCATGGGCCCGGCTCCCTCAGAGGGACTCGATGCGGATCAGCCGGGTCGGCGCCAGGGTGGTGTCGTAGCGGTCGATCTCGGCGATGGCCGACTTCACGTCGGCCTCGCGGGCCCCGTGGGTGACGAAGACCAGCGGCACCGCCCCGCCCCCGTCCGCCTGCTCCCGCTGCTGCACGGCGGCGATGGAGATCCGGCGCTGGGCCAGGCCGGTGGCGATGCGGGCCAGCACGCCCGGGACGTCCTTCACCGTGAAGCGGAGGTAGTAGCCGCAGCGGATCTCGGCGTGGGCCCGCAGCCCGACCCGCGGCGTCGCCGGCGGCAGGGGCACGCGCCCCGGGCTGGAGGCCACGATGTTCCGCGAGAGGTCGATGATGTCGGCCACCACCGCGCTGCCGGTGGGGAGCGCGCCGGCTCCCTGCCCGAAGAGCATCGACGGGCCGAGCGCCTCGGAGCGGAGCAGCACGGCGTTGAAGGCTCCGCGCACCCCGGCCAGCAGCGAGTCCCGGGGGATGAAGGCGGGGTGGACCCGGGCCTCGATCTGGTCGAGGCCGGGCGGCTCCCCCTCGCCCCGCTCCACGCGCCGGGCGATGGCCAGGAGCTTGAGCGCGTACCCGAAGTCGCGCCCCCACTGGAAGTCCTGCGGTTCGAGGGCCAGGATCCCCTCCGTGAGCACCTCCTCGGGCCGCAGCCGCGCGCCGAAGGCCAGCTGCGCCAGGATGCAGAGCTTCTGGGCGGCGTCGCCGCCGGAGACGTCCAGGGTGGGGTCGGCCTCGGCGTAGCCCAGCCGCTGGGCCTCGGCCAGCGCCCGCGAGAGCGGCTCGCCCCGCTCGGCCATCCCGGTGAGGATGTAGTTGGTGGTGCCGTTGACGATGCCGTGGAGCGACTGGATGCGGTCGGAGGCCAGCGCCTCGCGCAGGGTGCGGATGATGGGGATGCCGCCGCAGACCGCCCCCTCGTAGTAGACGTCCACGCCCCTCTCGACGGCCAGGCGGAAGATCGCCTCCCCGCGCGCCGCGATGAGCGCCTTGTTCGCGGTGACCACGTGCTTGCCGCGGGACAGGGCGCCGGTCACCAGGTCGTAGGCCTCGCCGGTCCCGCCGATGAGCTCGACCACCACCTCCACCTTCGGGTCCTCGAGGAGGTCGTCGAGCCGGGTGGTCACCAGGGCGGGCCGCAGCGACACCGCGCGCTCCTTGGCCGGGTCGCGCACCGCGACCCGCCGCACCACGATGCGGGCGCCGAGGCGGGCCTCGATCTCCGGCGCGTGGTTCTCCAGGATCGACAGCACCCCGCCGCCGACCGTCCCGAACCCCGCGATGCCGATCCCCACCTCACGCATGCTCACCTCGCCAGCGAGTAGGACTTCAGGACCGCCTGGACCTGCGGGGCGACCTTCCCCTCCACCACCGCGAAGGTCTCGATGCGGACCGGGCCGACGCCGGGCGCGTAGGTCAGCTCCAGCACGTTCTCCGCCCCCCGCCCGGCGGCCACGTGGGCGCGCACCCGGACGCAGCCGGTGAAGGTCCCGGCGGGCGTCTCCACCCGCTCGTCCACGCCGGCGATCTCGTACCGCTCGGTGGAGGAGACGCCGGTGACCGAGACCCAGCCCTGCCCCACGGCGATGGGCCGGCAGAGCAGCCGGCGCACCCGGTCCCGGAGGCAGTCGGCGTCGGCGCGCAGCTCGCCTCGGTCGCTGTCGCGGTAGAAGCCGTCGGCGGTGCGCGCCAGGATGCGGACGGTGCGCTCGGGGGACGCGCCGCCGGCCGGGAGCGCCGGCGAGCGGTCCACCCAGGTCCACTGGTTGCCGACCGCCAGGGGGAAGTAGTCGGCGGGCGAGGGGCCGGCGCCGCGGGGGGCCGGCGGGGCGTGGCTGCAGGCCGCGGCCAGGACCGCGGCGGCGATCGCGAGGGAGGTCTTCACGGCGGCATCCTAACCTGGATCGGGCCCGGCGCGACCGGCGCCGCGGGCCGTCGCTCAGGGCTTCGCCGCCGGGCGGGACCGGGCCTCGCGCGCCGTCATCTCGTCCAGCGCCTGCTGGGCCGCCTCCTGGACCAGCCGGTCGGTCGAGCCGGAGGCCAGGGTGAGCAGGTAGGCGCGCGCGTCCGGCCCGCCGATGTCGCCGATGATGCGGGCCAGCTGGGCCACCGACGGCCCCTGCCGGCGCTGGGCCAGCCGGACCAGCGGCGTCACCGCCCGCCGGTCGCCGATCTGCCCGAGCGCGCCGATGGCCCGCTCGACCACCTCCGGGTCCGGGTCGGAGAGCCGCTCCACCAGGGCCGGCACCGCGCCGGCGTGTCGCCGGTCGGCCAGGATGCGGACGGCCACGTCGCGGACGCGCGCGTCGGGGGCGCCCAGGTCGGCCACCAGGGCGGCGTCGTCCTTGGCCTCGGCGGCGAGCAGCAGGTCGAAGCCGGCCACCGCCCGCGCCAGCGCCGCCGCGGCGGCCCGGCCGAAGGCCTCGCGCAGCCCGCGCGGGCCGGGACCCACCGGCTCCGCGGCGGCCGCGGTCTCCCGCAGCGCCCCCACCCCCTCCTGCGGCGAGAGCTCCAGGGTCAGCAGCACCTGCGCCAGCGGCGGGCCGCCGGAGGCCACGGTGTCGGCGCGGTGCACCGACACCCGGCCCAGCCAGCGGCGCGCCTTCTCCCCCTCCGGCGCCGGCGGCCCGAAGCGCGGCGAGGCGCGCACCGCGTCGACGGCGGCGCGCATCACCTCGTCTCGCGTCACCCCGATGGTCTCGAGCCGGAGGGCCGCGTCGGTCTCGGCCACCACCATGCGGTCCACCGACTGGCGCGGCGGCTTCGCCCGGCAGGCGCCCAGCGCGGCGAGCGCCGCGACGAGGAGCGCGCCCCACCGGGCCCGGCCCCGCCGGCCGATCACGCCGCCGGACCCCCGTCTCCGCCGCCGCCCGGCGCGGCCGCCGCCGGCGCCGTGGCCGGCGCGCCCTCGCCACCTCCGCCTGCGCCGGACTGCGCGTCGGCCGATCCGCCCTCGCCACCACCTCCGCCTCCGCCGGACGGGGCCTCGGTCCCGCCGGCCTGTCGGGCGCCTCGGTCCCGCCGGCGTGTCGGGCGCCTCGGTCCCGCCAGCGAGTCGGTTTCCGTCAGCCAAGCATGGCCGGCATCGTCGT
>JAKAEO010000303.1 GCA_021818285.1 Myxococcales bacterium | reverse complement strand
CTCCTCCGTGAGCGTCAACGGCGGCACGCCCGGCCCGGTGACGGCGATCCTCTACCCCGCCACGGTCGGCGGGACCGAATCGGAGTTCCTGGCGGCGATCGCCGCCGGGGACCAGTGACGGAGGCAACGTGAACACGGCACGCGCTCGACTGGAGTTCAAGGTCAACGACTTCGTGGCGGAGCTGAACAGCGCACCGGCGCCCATGAAGGTCTTCGCGGCCGTCGTCGTGTTCGGCGCCGGCGCAGCGACGGCGCTCCACTTCCCTTTGCTCGCGATCGCGCTCTACTTCGGCGCGCTCCTGTTCGTGGCCGGGTGGACCCTTGGCACCGAGTAGCGGGGCGCACCCGGCGCCGGCGGGCGCTGGCGCGAAGGTCTTCGGGATCCCGCGCCCGGTGTTCATCGGCGCGCTGATCCTCCTCGCCGTCGTCGTCGTCTACCTCTACCTCCGGAGCAAGAGCTCGAGCTCCACGACGGCCGCCGGCTCGACGGCGACGACCGCCGGGCCGACGAGCTCGCAGGAGGATGCGCTCCTCCAGGAGCTCAGCCAACTGGAAAGCCAGATCCAGGCGCAGAACGCGAACATGGCCTCGGGCGGCGGCGGATCCACCGGCGGCGGCGCCGGCCTCCTGCCCTTCCCCTACCCCGGCGGCGCCGGCGGCGGCGGCAACGGCGGCGGGAGCTCCGGCGGTGGATCCGGCGGTGGCACCGGCGGCAGCACGCCGCCGAGCGCGCCCTCCTCGGGCGGCAGCACGCCGCCGAGCGGCCCGAGCGCGCCCTCGTCCGGGAGCTCGGCGCCGGCGCCGAACACTCCGGCGCCGACCGTGATCCTCTCGGGCACCCCGAGCACGGCCGCGATCTCGGCGGCCCATGACTACGTGGGGCCGTCTACGAAGTTCTCAGCCACCGCGCCGCCCCCGCCCCTCACGACCAAGGGCTACACCGCACCGCTCGGCTCGGCGCTCCTCTCGGGCCAGGCGCCGCCGTCGAAGGCGACCAACCACAGCGGGAGCGCCAAGGGCGCTCTCCAGCCGCCGACGCACCCGACGCCGCCGCACGAGGTGTTGCCCGCCAAGGGCGTCAAAGCGGTATGAGCGCGCTCCCGTCCTTCCCCACCGGGGCGGAGCGGGCGCTCGCCGCGACCCTGTTCCTGTCCGCCGCCACGAACGCGATGGACGTCTACTCGGCGGTCAACTCCTCGCCCTGGACGGCGGAGACCGTGAGCGGTGGCGACCCCGAGAAGGAACGGAGCCTCCGCCGCTACTGCGCCCACGCGATCGGTCAGACCCTCCTCATCGACGGGATCGCGGCGGTCCTCGCCGGCCCGCTATGGGTGTGGGTAGTGCTCGGGGCGCTGATCGAATGCCTCTACATGACCTGGCTCTACTGGGATGCTGTCCGGCGTGGCCGGGCGCGCAAGGCGTCCAGCTTCGGGGAGAACTGGAGGGCAGATGCCTAGTCAGACGGCGCCGGCGCCGAGCTCGGCGAAGATCGAACCGCTGCGCCCCGGCGAGCTCCGCGAGGCGCTGCGGCAGACCCGCAACATGATCGGCCTGCTCGGCCTTAAATGGGCCTCGCTCGTGCGCCGGGCGGTGGCGGGAGGAAAGTAACTCGTGAGCATGGCCGGCGCCGAACCGATCGACTACACGCCCGGCCTGATCCGCGAGCCGGGCGACTGGCGCGCCCAGCTCCTCCAGGAGCTCGGCGTCACCAACCCGACGCCCCAGGACTACGCATTCCTGGAGGCGTGGTTCACCGAGGAGCACGGCAGCTCCGGCTACACCGGCAACGACGGGACAGGGTCGCGCGGCGGCCTCCTGAACCCGCTCGACACCGAGCTCCGGGTCGGCCCGGCGGACACCCTGTTCAACGTCACCGGCTACGACGCCGCCGGCCACCCGCTCGGCGTCCAGAACTTCGCCTCGCCGGACGAGGGCGTCCAGGCGAACGCGCAGACGCTCCTGACGAGCGACCCCGCCTACGGCTACGGCGGCATCGTGGAGGGCCTGCGCTCGGGCCAGAGCCTCACGCAGCTGGAGGAGGCGGAGAACGCTTCGGCATGGGGGAGCGCCTTCCCGAACGTCGGCAAGGCGCCGCGCCCGGTCGGCGGCAGCGTGAGCGCCCAGCTCTCGGCGTCCACGAATGCGAGCGGCGTCCCCGGCCTCGGCGGCCTGGCGGACTCGTTCGCCCAGGGCTTCCTCGGCGGCATCCGTGACGCGCTCCAGATGGCCGGCGGCCTCGCGCTGATCGCCCTCGGCGTCGTGATGATCCTTCGCGACCTCCAGAGCAGCGGCGTCCCGCTCGGGCCGCTCGGGCGCGTGGCGAAGATGGCGCTTCCCGGCGAGCGAGCTCGGCGCGGCACGCAGCGGGCGGAGCTCCAGAGCCGCCAGGAGCGGGCGCTCACGGCCGCCCAGGAGGCGGCGACGGCCCGCGAGCACACCGGCCGCCGGGCGGAGGCGGAGACCGCCAGGCGGGAGCAGAAGGCGGCCCAGGAGCGAGCGGCGGCCCGCGAGGCACGAGCGCGTGCTCGCCAGGAGGAAGCCGCCGCCGCAGCGGTGAAGGGCACGGCCGCCGGCGGCACCACGAAGGCGGCGAAGGCGCACGAGCGAGCGCGCCAGCGCGCCCAGGACGTGGCGCACCGGCGCGAGACCGTCCACGAGGCGCCCTACAACGCTAGAGGAGGCCGCGCACGAGCCGGCCAGGGGGCGACGGACGAGGCGCCGTTCTGATGCTCTCCCGGCGGCTCCGTGAGCCCGCGAGCGCCGTCGCCGACGCATCGGGCAACCTCACCCTGACCTTCGGCCCGGTGCCGTCCGGGCGCATGTGGACCGGGACCGTCGCG
>JAKAEO010000302.1 GCA_021818285.1 Myxococcales bacterium | reverse complement strand
CGGGTTGCCGAGGACGCGGATGCGGTTCGGGCCGATGCGGTTCTGCATCATCGCCGACCACTTGCGCTCGCCGATGGTGAGCCCGGAGGAGGCGATCATCAGGAACACCAGCATGAGGAAGACCAGGTTGGCCACCGCCGCGCCGTAGTCGGCCGGCAGCCCCCAGCCCACCGCCACGCCGGCCAGCGCCCCGGCCGCCAGGTAGGCCGCCCAGGCGAAGCCGAGCAGCACGGCCGGGAAGACGACGAGGAAGACGAGCATTCCGACGAGGCGTCTCACGTGTCCCCTCCCTAGCCCGTCACCTTCGCGAGGATGGCCTGGAGCGCCGGCGGCGGCTCGGCCGGCGGCTGCTCCCGGGTGCCCGGGATGCGGCCGTCCACGGTGCCCGCCGGCGGCGGGGCCAGGGCGAAGGCCCGCGGCGCTGGCGGCAGCTCCCAGCGGAAGTCGCCGAGCGGCAGCTTCGCCCCGCGGGCCGCGAAGATCTCCCGGGCGGTGCGGCCGGCCGGCCGCTGCCCGAGCGCCTCGGCCAGGTCGGCGCAGAGGGCGCCGTGGGGCCGCGACTCGCCGCGCGGCGGGTAGGCGCGCTCGAAGCGCTGGGCCCGCCCCTCGAAGTTCACGAAGGTGCCGTCGGCCTCGGCCGCCGGCGCGGCCGGCAGCAGCACCGTGGCCGCCCGGGCCACGTCGCCGGCGTTGACCGCCTGGCAGACGAAGGCCTCGAGGCGGGCGAAGACCGCCGCCGCGGTGGGCGAGGGCACCTCGGCCCCGACCGCCCAGAGCGCCCGGGCGCGCCCCTCGGCGATGGCCTTGGCCAGGTCGGCGATGGTCCGCACCGCCAGGCCGGCGTCGGCCGCGGCCAGCTCCAGCCCCTTGCGGTTCGGGTTCTCGTCGGCCCGCTTCAGGAAGGCGTCGGACCAGCCGTCGGGCCGCCCGCCGGCGTAGACCTCGGAGAGCCCGAGCCCGCGGGCCACGCCGCAGGCGGCCACCAGGTCCTCGAGCGACGCGGTGGGCGAGAGCACGGCGGCGAGCTGCCCCTTGGCCGCGGAGCCCTTCAGCACGGCCGCGGCCTCGGCGACGGCCTCGGCCAGCGGCGCCTCGCGCCCGGCCTCGCCGCGACCCACCCGGGCCCGGAGCACCCGGTCGGCGTTGAAGGCGCGGAAGGTGGCCCGGCCGTCGTCGCACATCCACTCCTGGTTGACGGCCTCGTTCTCGCGGGGGCGCAGCCGGTAGCTGACGCCGTTCTTCCAGTCGAGGTGGACGGCGCAGCCGCGGCTGCAGCCGGTGCAGACGCTGCGCGAGGAGGAGAGGAACCAGACCCGCCCCTGGAAGCGGAAGTCGGTGGCGGTGAGCGCGCCCACCGGGCAGATGTCCACGGTGTTCACCGAGTACCGGCTGTCCAGCGGCTTCCCCGGGAAGGCGGTGATGTAGGAGCGGCTGCCGCGGCGGGCCACGCCCAGCTGCGGCTCCTTGGCCACCTCGCGCATGAAGCGCACGCACCGGGTGCAGAGGATGCAGCGCTCGTTGTCCAGGGTCACCCGCGGCCCCAGCTCGACCCGCTTGCGCTTCTGCAGCTTGGCCATGTCCAGCCGCGACGGCTGCTGGTCGTGGGCCATGTAGTAGTCCTGCAGCTTGCACTCGCCGGCCTGGTCGCAGATGGCGCAGTCCACCGGGTGGTTGAGGAGCAGGAACTCCAGGGTGGCGCGCTGCTGGTCCTTCACCCGCGGGGTGTCGGTCTTCACCGCCACGCCCTCGGCCACCGGGGCCTGGCAGGCCGGCGCCAGCTTGCCGCCCGGGGAGTTGGACATCTCCACCAGGCACATCCGGCAGTTGGCGGCGACGCTGAGGCGCGAGTGGTAGCAGTAGTAGGGGATCTCGATCCCCAGCTTCCGGGCCGCCTCGATGACCGGCGTCCCCGGCTTCACCACCACCTCGCGGCCGTCGATGGTGAGCGTCACCATCCCCGGGTTCCTGGGCGGGGGCGGCGCCGGCGGGCCCGGCGGCGGGGGGGGCTTGGGCGCCGCAGCCTGGGGAGCGTTGGGCTTCTGCTCGTCGGCCATGCGATCTCCGTGGCGGGCGGGGAGCTACTGCTCCACCTCGCCGCCGATCATGTTGAAGGTGTCGAAGGTCGGGACCAGGTCGGCGAGCAGCGCGTCCTTCAGCACCGCCGGCATCGAGGCCACCATGTTCCAGCCCGGGGCCCGCAGGCCGATCTTGTAGGGGCGCCCCTCGCCGTCGGAGACCAGGTAGAAGCCCAGCTCGCCGTTGGCCGCCTCGGTGTAGCCGTAGGCCTCGCCGGCCGGGACCTGGATGCCCTCCATCACCAGCTTGAAGTGGGCCATCAGCCCCTCGATGGTCCCGTAGACCTGCGGCTTGGGCGGCATCACGTAGCGGAAGTCGCGCACCGCGATGTCGCCCGGCTCCATCTTCTGGAAGCACTGGCGGACGATGCGGTCGGACTGCACCATCTCCTCCATCCGCATCAGGTAGCGGTCGAAGTTGTCGCCGCGGGTGCCCACCGGGACGTCGAAGTCCAGCCGGTCGTAGACCAGGTAGGGGGCGGCCTTGCGGAGGTCGTAGGGCTCGCCCGAGGCCCGCAGGCAGGGGCCGGTGTAGCCCCAGTCCACCGCGTCGGCGCGCGAGACCGCCGCCACCCCGCGGGTCCGGTCCATGAAGATGCGGTTGCGGGTGAGCAGCGCCCCGATGGTGTCGCGCAGCTCGGCGGTCCGGTCCAGGGTGGCGAGCGTCTTCTCCACCCAGCCCTCGGGCAGGTCGCGGGCCACGCCGCCGACCCGGACGTAGTTGGAGGTGAGGCGGGCGCCGCACAGCTCGGTCATCCGGTCCCACAT
>JAKAEO010000080.1 GCA_021818285.1 Myxococcales bacterium | reverse complement strand
CGCGGCGGGCGCGGGGCGCGCGGCGGCCGCACCGTCGGCGCCGGCGGTGCGGGAGGCGCCGGGGGCGCCGGTGCCGGATCGGCCAGGTCGAGCGAGGCCAGGCGCAGCGCGATCAGGGCGGGGACGAGCATGGGAGATCCCTAGGGGGCGGCCGTTGCGGCGCGGGAGGAGAGGCGGCGCAGGGCGTAGAGCAGGGGGATGGCGGCGCCCGCGGTGGCGGCGGCGATCTCCAGGCGCAGCGCGCGCAGGAGCGGCTCGGCCACGTCGGTCCCGATGCGGCACCAGGTGACGGCGGCGTCCAGCCCGGCGCCGAAGCGCGAGAGGGCGGAGGCCCAGGCGGCCGGGCCGCCCGCCACCACCAGGACCGCGGCGACGGCGGCGGCGGCGCCCAGCACCGCGGCGGCGACCCGCCGCTCGCGGGAGACGGTGCGCTCCCGGGCCTGCACGCGGGCCAGCACGCCCTCGGTGAAGTCGGGCGGCGGCAGCGCCGCCGGGATCCCGGAGAGGGCCTCGGCCAGCGCCCGGCAGCCCTCCAGCACCAGCCGGCAGTCCGGGCAGGAGGCCAGGTGGGCGTCGGCCCGGACCCGCTCCGGCGCCGGGAGCTGCCCGTCCAGGTAGCGCTGGGCGCGCTCGTCGTCGAGGTGCACGGGGCTCATGCGCCCTCCCGCTGCTGGAGATCCTGGCGCAGCTGCGCGCGCGCCCGGTACAGCCAGGTCATCACCGTCCCGATGGGAACCTCCATCGAGGCGGCGATGTCCTTGTAGCTCATCTGCTCGACGTGGAAGAGGTGGACCACCTCGCGGTACCGGTCGGGCAGCCGCTGGACCGCCTCGTCGAGGGTGCGGGCCAGCTGCGCCCGCTCCAGCTGCTCGTCGGCCCGCGGCGCGGCGGCGTCGGGCAGCTCGGTCCGCGGCTCGTCGCCCGGATCGGCGTCCAGCTCCACCCGGCGCGCCGCCGGCAGCCGGCGCCGCGTCAGGTCGATGCAGTGGTTGCGCGCGATGCGCAGCAGCCAGGGGACGAAGGGCTGGGAGGTGTCGTAGGAGGAGAGGGCGCTCCAGGCGCGGACGAAGCTCTCCTGCGCGGCGTCCCGGGCCTCCTCCGCGTCGCCGAGCAGCCGCACGCAGAGACCGTAGACCGGCCGCTTGGTGAGGTCCACCAGCCGGCCGAAGGCGGCCCGATCGCCCGAGGCGGCCGCCCGCGCCAGCTCCGACTCGGTGGGAAGGGGCGTCACCCTGGGCGCATCCTCCATCGGGAGGGTCCAGACCGGAAGGGCCAGAGCAGCCACCATGCCAGGGGTTACGCGAGGTTGCAGGAGTTATTTCGCGGCGCGGCCCCTCTGGGCCGGCTCCCCCGGCCCGAGGTAAATGCCCCGTTCGATCAACGGCTTATCGGCTACCCGGGCGGGAGATCCAGGCGTCTGCGGCGCGGGCTTGTGAAGGTCGTGCGGCGGCACCTAGAGTGGCCCGATGGCCGAGCCGGTCCCCATCCTGCTCGACGGCAGCCAGGGAGAGGGGGGCGGCCAGATCCTCCGGACGGCCCTCTCGCTCTCGGCCGTGACCGGCCGGCCCTTCGCGATCCACCGCATCCGCGCCAACCGGCTGAAGCCCGGCCTCCGGCCCCAGCACCGCGAGGCGGCCCGGGCCATGGCCCGGCTCTGCGACGCCGAGGTCGCGGGGGCGGAGGTGGGGTCGTCGCGGCTCGAGTTCAGGCCCCGGCGCGCCGCCGAGGCCGGCCGGTACGAGCTGGACATCGGCACCGCCGGGTCCGCCCCGCTCCTGCTCCAGACCCTCTGCTGGCCGCTCGCCCTGGCGGGCGCCCCGTCGCACCTCACGCTGCGGGGCGGGACCCACCTGCAGGCGAGCCCCTCCTTCCACTACCTGGCGCTGGTCTGGGCGCCCGCCGTGGCCCGGCTCGGCTTCCGCGTCGAGCTGGAGCTGCAGGCGGCCGGCTTCTACCCCGAGGGCGGAGGGGAGATGACCGCGGTGGTCCACCCGGCCCACGCCATGCCGCCGCTCGACCTCCGGCACCGCGGGGTGCTGCGCGACGTGGAGGTCCTGGCGGTGGTCGGCGGACAGGAGTACGACGTCGCCGAGCGGCTCGCCGCCGGGGCGCTGCGGCGCCTGCGCGACATGGGCGTCGCCGCGGAGGCGAACCGCATCCCGGTCCCGGCGCCTCGCTCCGCGGGCAGCCACCTGCTGCTCTCGGCGCAGTACGACCGGACCCGGGGCGGCCACGGCGAGACCGGCGACCGCGCCGCCGCTCCCGACCGGCTCGCCGACGCCGCGGTCCGATCCTTCGCCGCCTTCCTGCGGGGCGGCGCGGCGGTCGACCGCTTCCTCGGCGACCAGCTGCTCCTCCCGGCCGCCCTGCTGGCGGCGGGGCGGGTGCCCTCGCCCGAGGGGGTGGTGCCGGCCACGCGGTACACCGTCTCGGCGGTGACCCGGCACCTCGCCACCAACGTCGAGGTGGTGCGCCGCTTCCTGTCCCCGGAGATCGCGGTGTTCGGCAGGCAGGAGGAGGAGGGCGAGGTGCGCGTCCAGCCGGCCGGTGCCGCGGTCGAGGTCGGACCGCTCCGGTGACGGCGCCGGCCCGCCGCGGACCGGGCGGCCCCGCCCGTCGGGCCGCGGACGCCGCCCGGCGCTTGGGCCCCGCGTTCGCGTGGTGTAAGGAGGGGCGGTGCGACCCCTGGCCCCGGCCCTCGCCGCCCTGCTGCTCGCCGCCTGCGCGGCCGGCCCTTCGCCGCGTTCCCCGGGCCCCGCGCCCGCCTCGCCGGCCGCGGCCGCCGCCGACGTCCTCTGGCGCTTCGCCGCCGCCGCCGAGGCCGGCCGCTGGGAGGAGGCCTGGCCGCTGCTCTCGGCCCGCTGGCGGGCCGCCACCACGCCCGGGCGGCTGGCCCGCGACTGGAAGGAGTCGGGGCCGATCGGCCCGGAGGCGGCGCGGCGCGCCCTGGCGCTGCTCCGCGCCGGCGACCTGCCGGTCGTGGCCGGGCGGGAGGCGACGCTGGCGGTCGCGGCGGGCCGCCGCGCCCGGCTGGTCGCCGAGGCCGGCGGCTGGCGGGTCGAGACCCTGGAGTAGCGGCGCCTGCGGTCGCGCCGCCGTTGAGAAGGGGACCGCCCCCGGCTATAACCCGGCCCCTATGTCGATCGACTCGCAGACGGCGATGGCGGCCCTCCGGAAGGTGAACGACCCCGAGCTGCGCCGCGACCTGGTCAGCCTGAACATGGTGAAGGATCTCGCGGTCGAGGGGAGCGTGGTCTCGCTGCTGGTCGAGCTGACCACGCCCGCCTGCCCGCAGCAGGCGGCCATCGGGCGGGACGTGGAGGCGGCGCTCCGCGCCGCCGGGGCGAGCGAGGTCCGGATCCGCTGGGGCGCCCAGGTGCGCGCCGCGCCGGGCGTGGACCAGTCGGCGCTGACGCCCGGCGTGAAGAACATCGTCCTGGTCGGGGCGGGGAAGGGCGGCGTCGGGAAGAGCACCGTGGCCGTCAACCTGGCGGTGTCGCTGCAGCGGCTCGGCGCCCAGGTCGGCATCCTCGACGCCGACATCTACGGCCCCTCGGTCCCCCTGCTCACCGGGACCATGGGCCAGCGCCCCAGCTCCCGGGACGGCCACCGGCTGGAGCCGCTCGCCGCGCACGGCCTCAAGGTGATGTCCATCGGCTCGCTCGTCGACCCGGACCAGGCGCTCATCTGGCGCGGCCCCATGGTCACGAGCGCGGTGCTCCAGCTCCTCCGGGACGTGAACTGGGGACAGCTCGACTACCTGGTGCTCGACCTGCCGCCCGGGACCGGCGACGTGCCGCTCACGCTCGCCCAGAACGTCCGCGCCGCCGGCGTGGTGCTGGTGTCGACGCCCCAGGACGTGGCGCTGGCGGACGTCATCCGCGCCAAGCTCATGTTCGACAAGGTGAGCATCCCGGTGCTGGGGCTGGTGGAGAACATGTCCTCCTTCGTCTGCCCGCACTGCCGCGCCCAGACCGACATCTTCGACCACGGCGGGGCGCGGAAGGCCGCCGAGAAGATGGGCGTGCGCTTCCTCGGGGAGATCCCGCTCGACCTCAAGGTCCGCGAGGGCGGCGACAGGGGGGTGCCGGTGGTGGCGGGCGATCCCGAGGGACCGCAGGCGCGGGCCTTCGTGGAGATGTCGCGCAACGTCGCCGGGGCGGTGAGCGTCGAGGTGATCGGCAAGGCGCCGCGCCTGCCGGTCATCGGCGCGCAGCCGAGGGCCTGACGCCATGGCCGCGGGCAAGGATCCGCTGGACGAGGCGGGCGGGGAGGGGACGGCCGCGGAGGAGTCGCGGAGCTTCGTCACCGACGCGGTGAAGAAGGCGGTGCTCGCCGGGATGGGGGCGCTGTTCCTCACCGAGGAGGGGGCCCGCAAGCTGGCCCGGGAGTGGAAGCTCCCCAAGGACCTGGCCGGCTACCTGGGCGGGCAGGCGGCCGGGGCCAAGGCCGAGCTGCAGCGCATCGTCGCCGAGGAGATCCGCCGCTTCCTGGAGTCGGACGCGGTCCGGCGCGAGTTCCTCCGGCACCTCACCTCGACGGCCATCGAGGTGAAGGCCGAGATCCGCTTCCGCGATCTCGGCGGCGAGGTGAAGCCCGAGGTCCAGGCCCACGTCCACCCGAGGACGCGGGGCGAGGCGAAGGGCGAGGGCTGAGGAGGCCGGTCAGGCCGGCGGGGCGCGCCCCTCCGCCGAGGGCAGCGTGAAGCGGAACCGGGTGCCGTGGCCGGGCCGCGAGCGCACCGCGATGGCCCCGCCGTGCGCCTCGACGATGTTCTTGGCGATGGCCAGCCCCAGGCCCAGCCCGCTCCCCGGCCCGCGCGGCTGGCCGGCGTCCCCGACCTGGTAGAGCCGATCGAAGATCCGCTCCAGGTGCTCGGGGGCGATGCCGGCGCCGTCGTCGGTCACCGCGATGGCCACCCGCGCCCCCCGCTCCGGGGCGGCGGCGACGCGGATGTGGCCCCCCTCGGCGCAGTAGCGCTCGGCGTTGCCGAGGAGGTTGGTGAGCACCTGCAGGGCCCGGTCGCGGTCGGCCCAGGCCTGCGGGGTGCGCGGCGCCACCCGCCAGCGCAGCGACACCGCCCGCTCGTGGAGCCGGGGAGCCAGCGAGCGGGCCGCCTGCTGGAGCAGGTCGGCGACGGGGAAGGGGCCGTGCGCCAGCCCCTCCTTGGTCAGCTCGTGGCGGGAGTGCTCCAGCAGCTCCTCGATGAAGCTGCGCAGCCGGCGCGCCGAGGAGGCCACGGTGCGCAGGCACTCGCGCTGCCGCGGGCTCACCTCGCCCAGCTTCTCGGAGAGGAGCAGGTCGGCGTAGCCCAGCACCGTCACCAGCGGGGTGCGGAGCTCGTGGGAGACGTTGGCGAGGAAGTTGTCCTTGCGCCGGTCCGCCTCCTGCAGCTCGCGCATCGCCAGGGTCAGCTCGCGGGTGCGCCGGTCCACCTCCGACTCCAGCATGGCGCGCTGGTGCCGGAGCTGGTCGAAGAGCCGGGCCTTCTCCAGGGCGATGGAGGCCTGCAGGGCGAAGGCGTCGATGGCGTCCGGGTCGCTGCGGCGCAGGCGCGCCACCGCCACCACCAGGATCCCGCTGACGCCCTGGTCCCAGCGCAGCGGCGTGAGCACCACGTGGCGCAGCCCCAGCAGCCGGTAGAGCACCCGCGCCTGGTGGTCGGAGGCGCCGCCGAACAGCTCGCGCGCCGCGGCCAGGGCCCGCCCGGTGTGGACCAGCCGGCCGCCGGCCAGGACCCGGCGCAGCAGCGGCGACCGCTCCGGGTCGAGGCGGAGCCGCTCCAGCGGTCGGCCCAGCACCCGCTCGGTGGCCCGCTGCACGCTGGGCGCGAAGGCGGTGTAGGCGTAGTGGAAGGGCGGCCGGGGGCCGGCCGGGCCGTGCTCCGCCTCCAGCACCGCGGCGGGGAAGCCCAGGCGCAGCAGCTCGCGGCAGATGACGCCGTGGATGGCCGCCTGGTCGGTCTCGACCATGAGCCGGGCCCCCGCCAGCGCCAGGGCAGCGAGCGGCTCCCTCCTCCTGCGCGGCTCCACGCGCCGGGCCACGCGACGATCTTCCACGCAGTAGACTGCATTGACAAGCCATCCCCGCCCTGCCTAGCTAGGGCCTCCCACGATCCAGTCAGGGGGCGCGATGGTCATCGAGCGGATGGCAGTGGTCGGGGCCGGCCAGATGGGCGGGGGCATCGCCCAGGTCGCCGCCCAGGCGGGCATCGAGGTGCTGCTCACCGACGCCACGCCGGAGCTGGCGCGCCGGGGCCAGGAGCGCATCGGCGCGGCGCTCGCCAAGCTGGTGGAGAAGGGCAAGGTGAGCGCCGGGGACCGCACCGCGATCCTCTCCCGCATCCGGCCGGTGGACCGGGTCGAGGACTGCGGCCGGGCCCAGCTGCTCATCGAGGCGGTGGCCGAGGTCGAGCCGGTGAAGCGCGAGATCTTCCAGCGCGCCGACGCCGTGCTGCCGCCCGAGGCGCTGCTGGCCTCCAACACCAGCTCCATCTCCATCACCAAGCTGGCCGCGGCCACCAAGCGCCCCGAGAAGTTCGTCGGGATGCACTTCATGAACCCGCCGCCGGTGATGCAGCTCATCGAGATCATCCGCGCGCTGCAGACCAGCGACGCGACCTACCGGACGGCGATCGAGCTGGCGAAGCGCTTCGGCAAGACCACGGTCACCGCCAAGGACCGGCCCGGCTTCGTGGTGAACCGGATCCTCATCCCGCTCCTCAACGAGGCCTGCTTCGCCCTGGAGGAGGGGCTGGCCAGCGCCGAGGACATCGACACCGGCGTGAAGCTCGGGCTGAACCACCCCATGGGGCCGCTGACGCTGGCCGACTTCATCGGGCTGGACACCTGCCTGTTCATCGCCGAGGTGCTGCACCGCGAGTTGGGGGACGACAAGTACCGCCCGGCCCCGGTGCTGCGCCAGTACGTGGCCGCCGGCTGGCTGGGCCGCAAGACCGGCCGCGGGTTCCACGACTACTCCGGCAGCAAGTAGCCCACGGGGAGCGCCATGCCGCTCGAGAACATCCTGTTCCGCGTCGAGGACGGCGTCGGGATCGCGACCTTCAACCGTCCCAAGGCCATGAACGCGCTCGACTCGCGGACCCTCCGGGAGATCGGCGAGCTCTGCGCCCAGGTGGAGGGCGACCCGGCGGTGAAGGCCCTGGTCCTGACCGGCGGGGAGGGGAAGGCCTTCGTGGCCGGCGCCGACATCGCCGAGATGGCGAACCTCACCGGGCTGGAGGCCCGGCGCTTCGCCGAGGCCGGCCAGCGGACCCTGGAGCGGCTCGAGGCCCTGCCGGTGGTCACCGTCGCCGCGGTGAACGGCTTCGCCCTGGGCGGCGGCTGCGAGCTGGCGATGGCCTGCGACCTGATCTACGCGAGCGAGAGGGCGCGCTTCGGCCAGCCCGAGGTGAACCTGGGCATCATCCCGGGCTTCGGCGGCACCCAGCGGCTGCAGCGGCGCGTCGGGCCGCAGCGGGCCCTGGAGATGATCCTCACCGGCGACATGGTGGACGGCCCCACCGCGGTGGCCTGGGGGCTGGCGCTCGAGGCGCTGCCGCCCGAGAAGCTGCTGCCGCACGCCGTGGGCCAGGCCCGCAAGATCGCCTCGAAGGGGCCTGCGGCGATCGCCGCCGCCCGCCGCATCGTCCGGGCCACCGCCGCGCCGCCCATCGGCCCGGGGCAGCTCATGGAGGCCGAGTCCTTCGGCGGCCTCTTCGAGACCGAGGACGGCAAGGAGGGGCTGAAGGCCTTCCTGGAGAAGCGCCCCGCCGCCTTCCGCGGCGCCTGACCGACCACCCATTCCCCGGGGCCCGCGGGCCCCGCCGCCGGGAGCCCCATGAACGTCGACCTCACCGAGGAGCAGCGCCAGGTCCGGGACCTCTGCCGCAAGTTCGCCGACGAGGAGCTCAAGCCCCACGCCCGCAAGTGGGACCAGGAGCACCGCTTCCCCGCCGAGGCCGTGCGCAAGCTCGCCGAGATGGGGCTGCTGGCCGTGGCCGTCCCGGCGGAGTGGGGCGGCGCCGGGATGGACAACATGTGCTACGCGCTGGCCATGGAGGAGATCTCCCGCGGCTGCGCCAGCACCGGCGTCACCATGAGCGTGAACAACTCGCTCTACTGCGACCCGGTGATGAAGTTCGGCACCCCCGAGCAGAAGCGGAAGTGGCTCAAGCCCTTCACCGCCGGCGAGAAGCTCGGGGCCTTCGCGCTCACCGAGCCCATGAGCGGCTCCGACGCCGCCGAGATGCGGACGGTGGCGGTGAAGCAGGGCGACGCCTACGTCCTGAACGGCGCCAAGAACTTCATCACCAACGGCCCGCAGGCGGACGCCATCCTGGTCTTCGCCATGACCGACCGGCCCAAGGGGCACAAGGGCATCAGCGCCTTCCTGGTGCCCACCGACGCCAAGGGCTTCAGCCGCGGCAAGCCGGACGAGAAGGTGGGCATCCGCGCCTCCGGCACCTGCTCGGTCTTCTTCGAGGACCTGGTGGTCCCGGCCGCCGACCGGCTGGGCGGCGAGGGGGACGGCTTCAAGGTGGCGATGGCCACGCTCGACGGCGGGCGCATCGGCATCGCCGCGCAGGCGCTGGGCATCGCCCGGGCGGCGCTGGAGGAGGCCCGGGCCTACGCCAAGGACCGCAAGGCCTTCGGCCAGCCCATCGCCAACTTCCAGGCCATCCAGTTCATGCTCGCCGACATGGCCACCGAGGTGGACGCGGCCCGGCTGCTCATCTGGCGCGCCGCGGCGATGAAGGACAAGGGGGTCCGCTTCAGCGCCGAGGCGGCCATGGCCAAGCTCTACGCCAGCGAGATGGCGGAGCGGGTCACCTCCCGCGCCATCCAGATCCACGGCGGCTACGGCTACACCACCGAGTACGACGCCGAGCGCCACTGGCGCGACAGCCGCATCACCGAGATCTACGAGGGCACCAGCGAGATCCAGCGGGTGGTGATCGCCGCCAACATCCTCAAGGACTGAGGCGGGCCCCCGCGCCGCCGCTCCCCCCGTGGACTTCCAGCCCGACGACGTCCAGCAGGCCATCCAGGCCGCGGCCCGCGCCGTGGCCCGCGAGCGCATCGCCCCCGGGGCGCGGGAGCGGGACCGGACCGGCCACTTCCCGGCGGAGGAGATCCGCGAGCTGGGGCGGCTCGGCCTGCTGGGGACGACCATCCCCGAGGCGCTGGGCGGTACCGGCGCCGGGACGGTGGCCTACGCCCTGGCGATGATGGAGCTGGCCGCCGCCGACTGCTCGGTGGCGGTCACCGCCTCGGTCACCAACATGGTGAACGAGACCATCGCCCGCTGGGGGACGGAGGAGCAGAAGGCGCGCTGCTGCCCGCGGCTCTCGTCGGGAGAGTGGCTGGCCGGCGCCTTCGGCCTCTCCGAGCCCCACGCCGGCAGCGACCCGGCGGCGATGCGCACCCGCGCCGAGCGGCGCGGCGACCGCTGGGTGCTGAACGGCGAGAAGCAGTGGATCACCAGCGGCGACGTCGCCGGGGTGATCGTCGTCTGGGCGCGGACCGACGACGCCGGCGGCGCCGGGAAGGGCATCAGCGCCTTCCTGGTGGAGCGGGGCACCCCCGGCCTCTCCGCCGGGCGGCACGAGGCCAAGATGGGGCAGCGCTCCTCCTCCACGGTGCCGCTGGTCCTCGAGGACTGCGCCGTGCCCGGGGGAGCGATGCTGGGCCGCCCCGGGGACGGCATGCGCATCGCCCTCGCCGCGCTCGACGGCGGGCGCATCGGCATCGGCGCGCAGGCGGTGGGGGTGATGGACGCGGCCCTGGAGGCCAGCGTCCGCTACGCGCGGGAGCGGCAGGCCTTCGGCCGGCCCATCGCCCAACACCAGGCCATCGCCTTCCAGCTCGCCGACGTGGCGGTGGCGCGCGACGCCGCGCGGCTCCTGGTGCTGCGCGCGGCCATGCTCAAGGAGGCGGGGCGCCCCTTCTCGCGCGAGGCGGCGATGGCCAAGCTCTTCGCCTCGGAGGCGGCGCAGCGCGCCGTGGCCACCGGGGTGCAGGTCCACGGCGGGTACGGCTACACCGAGGAGTTCGTGGTGGAGCGGCTCTACCGGGACGCCCGGGTCCAGACCATCTACGAGGGGACGAGCGAGATCCAGCGGCTGGTGATCTCGCGCGACCTGCTCCGCGACCCGTGAGGCCGGGGGCGGCCGCGCGCCGCCGCCCCGTCAGCCGGCCTTGCGGCCGGTGTCGCCGGCGGGCGGCTCGGCCAGCTCGATGAGGTGGCCGGTGTGCTCGCGCTTGGCCCGCAGGTAGCCGGTGTTGTGCGGGTTCACCGGCGAGGGCAGGGCGATGCGCCGGCGCACCGGCACCCCGGCGTCCACCAGCTCGGCGATCTTCCGCGGGTTGTTGGTGATCAGGTCCACCGAGCGGACGCCGAGCTGGCGCAGCACCTCGGCGGCGACGTCGTAGCGGCGCAGGTCGTCGGGGAAGCCGAGCAGCCGGTTGGCCTCGAAGGTGTCGTGGCCGCGCGCCTGGAGGGCGTAGGCCTTGATCTTGTTGCCCAGCCCGATGCCCCGGCCTTCCTGGCGGAGGTAGACGAGCACGCCGCGGCCGCGCCGGGCGATGAGGTCGAGCGCGGCGTCGAGCTGGTCGCGGCAGTCGCACTTCAGGGAGCCCAGCACCTCGCTGGTCAGGCACTCGGAGTGGACGCGGGCCGGGACCCCTTCGCCGGAGACGTCGCCGAGGACCATGGCCACGTGCTCGACCCTCGTCCCGGCCTCCCGGAACACCACCACCTGGAACTGCCCTCGCGCGGTGGGGAGGGGGGCCTCGCTGAACCGCTCCACCCGGGGCCGCCGCGGCCTCGCCGCCACCGCCACCTCTTCCATGTCCGGCCCGCCTCTGGGATGTCGTCGCACGGTGCACCGGGGATCTGCCGCGCCGGAGGACGCCCCGCAACCGGAATCGATCCGGCTCCCCGAATGGCTCCCCGGGACCCGCCGTTGACACCGCCCGGCGGCGACGTTACGTCCGGAGCCGCACATGACGCCGCCGCCACACCTGTCCTCGGGGGACCTGGCCCGGGCCACCGGCCTGACCGCCCGGGCCATCCGGTTCTACGAGGAGCAGGGGCTGCTGCGGCCGGCGGTGGTGAGCGAGGGTGGCCACCGCCGCTACACCGCCGAGGAGCTGGAGCGGCTCAAGCTCATCGCCGACCTGCGCGAGCTGGGGCTCTCGCTCTGCGACATCCGCGGCGCGCTGGAGCTGCGCAGCGGCTGCGACGGCGGCGAGGAGCTGGCGCGGCGCTTCCAGGAGGTGTTGCGCCGCCACGTCCAGGCGGCGGCGCAGCGCCTGGCGCGGCTGCGCCGCGTGAAGCGGGAGCTCCTGTCCGCGCTGGAGACCATCGAGGAGCGGCTGCGCTGCTCCGAGTCCGGGTGCCCGTGCGACGCCGCCGAGGGGGATGCCTCGCCGCGCATCGTCCGGCAGGTGTCGCAGGGGACGCTGTGCCGCTCCGACGCCGGTCCGGAGCCGGAGCCGGACGTCGGCGCGGAGTCCGATCCCGGCACCCCAGTCAGTTGACATAATCTCCATTATCAGACGCTGCGCCGGGGCAGGGACCAGGGGAATCCAGCCTGATTCCCGAGAACTCCGGTATCTTGCCGCCATGCCCGGCACCGCGGTTTCGACCCTCCTCGCGCTCCTCCTCGGCGCCGAGGGCTCCCCGGCCGCCGTGCCCGGCACCGGGCGCGCGCCCCGTTGCACCGCGTTCGACCTCTCGCTCGCCGGCATCGGCAGCTCCGAGGAGGATCTCGCCCGCGTCGCCGGCCTGGCCGGCTCGGCCCCGCTCTGGCCGGGCCTCATCCGGAGGCCGTCCGGGACGCGGCCCCTCTGGCTCTGCGACGGACCGGCCCCGGCCCGCGAGGCCATCGCCGATCCGGTCCCGCTCGCCCAGGTCCAGTGGGACCTGGTGCCGCCCACCAGCTTCACCAAGCTCCACACCGGCTGGGCCGACGACCGGAACGACGGCGCGCTCTGGTCCGGGCGCGGCGTCTCCACCGAGGTCGCCGCCGGGGCCCGGGTGCGCTGGCGCTGGTTCACCGCCCAGCTCGCGCCCCTCGCCGCCTGGCAGCAGAACCGGAGCTGGGGCGTCCCCGCCAGCACCCTCCCCGGCTTTTCACCCTACGCGAACCCGTTCAACCCCGGGGCCATCGACCTGCCGATGCAGATGGGGCCCGGCGCCTTCTGGACCCTCGACTGGGGCCAGAGCTACGTGCGCGCCGAGGCCTGGAACCTGGCCGCCGGGCTCTCCCACGAGAACCTCTGGTGGGGGCCGGGGATCCGCAACGCGCTGCTCATGTCGAACAGCGGCCCCGGCTTCCCGCACTTCTTCGTCGGCACCGCCCGGCCGCTCGACGTCTGGATCGGCTGGCTGGAGGCGGAGCTGCTCTGGGGCCAGGTCTCCAACTCGAAGTACTTCGACCTCGCCCTCGGGCCCCGGCGGAACCTCTACGAGGCGGCGGTCGTCACCTTCGAGCCGGCCTTCGCCCGGGGGCTCACGCTGGGGATGGCGCGGGTCTTCATCTTCCCCGGCACCTCGGTCTCGGCCCACCACTACCTGGACCCGCTCACCGAGGCGCTCTTCAAGGTCTTCCTGAAGTCGGGCACCGACGACGGCTCCCGCCCCGACAACCAGCTGCTCTCGCTCTTCGGCCGGTGGGCCTTCCCGGCGGTGCAGTTCGAGGTCTACGGCGAGTGGGGGCGCGACGACCACGCCTTCAACCTCACCGACTTCCTCATGGAGCCGGGCCACTCCCAGGCCTGGCTGCTGGGGATGCAGAAGCTCTTCCCCGCCGGCCGGCGCTGGGTGCGCTTCCAGGCGGAGCTGGCCCACACCTTCGAGATGCCGCCCAACCACCCGACCCGCGGGACGCCGATCTTCTACACCCACGGGACCAACGGCTACACCAACGGCGGCCAGATGATCGGCGCCGGGCTCGGCCCCCAGGGGGACACGCAGTTCGCGGCGGTGGACTGCTTCACCGGGCTCGGCTCCTTCGGCTTCTACCTGGAGCGGGTCGTCCGCAACGAGCGCTGGTTCTACGACGTGGTGGTCCCGGCCGGAGGCAACCGCCACGACCTGGAGATGACCGCCGGGCTGCGCGGCGCGCTGGCCTGGCGCGAGTGGGACCTGGAGTGGGACCTGGGTGGCTCCCACCGCTTCGCGCCGAACTTCGAGCGGCCGCCACGGGCCGGCCTCGACGCCATGCTGCGCGTGCGCTGGTGGCCCGGCCGCCCCGAGGCCCCGATCCTTCCGGCGCGCGGACTCCCCTCCGCCCCATGAGTCCCCTGCCGATATCGGCCTGG
>JAKAEO010000301.1 GCA_021818285.1 Myxococcales bacterium | reverse complement strand
CGGTCGTGGGAGCGCTCTGGGAGGCCCTCACCGGCGGACACCTCGCGACCTATCTCTCGGTCATCCTGCCCATGGGGCTCTTCACCCTGGTGGGGTCGCTGCAGAACGTCGAGTCGGCGGAGGCCGCCGGCGACGCCTACCCGACCCTCCCGTCCCTCACGGTGAACGGCCTGTCCACGGTCGCGGCCGCCTGCCTCGGCTCCTGCTTCCCGACCACCCTCTACATCGGCCACCCGGGCTGGAAGGCGCTGGGGGCCCGGGCCGGCTACTCCGTCCTGAACGGCCTCTTCGTCGTCGCCGTGGCGCTCAGCGGGACGCTCTCCTGGATCGCCTGGGCGGTCCCGGTCGACGCGGGCCTCGCCATCGTGGTGTGGATCGGCATCGTCATCTCGGCCCAGGCCTTCCAGGTCGTGCCGCGCGCCCACGCGCCCGCCGTGGTGATGGGGCTCCTCCCCGGGATCGCCGCCTGGGGCGTGCTGATGGCCAAGTCGGGGCTGCGGGCGGCCGGGGTGGGGGCGGCGGGGGGACCCCCGCTCACCGGGGGCGTGGTGGACGCGTTCCTGGGCTCGGACGTCTGGATGGGGGGCGGATTCGCGCTCGAGCAGGGGTTCATCTTCACGGCGATGATCCTCTCGGCCGGGACGGTGATGATCATCGAGCGGCGCTTCCGGGCGGCGGCGGGGTGGTTCGCGGCGGGGGCGGTGCTGTCGGCGCTGGGGTTGACGCACGCGTGGAAGCTCACGCCGCAGGACGCGGTGATGGACCTGCGGCCGGCGTGGCCGTTCGTGGCGGGGTACGCCTTCGTGGCCGTGCTGCTCCTCCTGGCGCCGCTCGTCACCGAGCCGGAGGACGCCGCCGAGGGCTGACCGTCAGCGGTCGCTCACCGGCGCGAAGAAGCTCACCCCGCGCACGTTCTCCTGGACCTGGAGGGGGTGCTGGATGGGCGGGAAGGCCCGCTGCTCGCAGTCGGTGCGCTCGCAGAGCCGGCAGGTGAGCCCCACCGGCACCACCGCCTCGCGCGAATCCAGGTTCATGCCGTCGGCGTAGACCATCTTGCGCGCGTGCCCCACCTCGCAGCCGATGGCGATGGCCAGCGGGGTGCGCGGCGCGTGGAACCCGCCGCCCTCCTTGTACACGGAGCGTGCAACCCAGAAGTAGGTGGTGCCGTCGGGCATCTGGGAGAGCTGGGTGCGGATCATCCCCGGCGTGAGGAAGGCCTGGAAGACGTTCCAGCGCGGGCAGGCGCCCGAGAAGCGGGCGAAGCGCAGGCCCGACGCGGAGAAGCGCTTGGAGATGTTGCCGGCGATGTCGACGCGCACGAAGTGGATGGGGATGCCCTCGGCCCCGGGGCGGCGCAGCGTGGTGAGCCGGTGGCAGACCTGCTCGTAGCTGGTGCGGAAGCGGTGGCCGAGCAGGTCGATGTCGTAGCGCTCCTGGCGCGCCGCGTCCAGGAAGGGCCCGTAGGGCATGAGCACGGCGGACGCGAAGTAGTTGGCGAGGAGCACCCGCGCCAGCGCGCGGGCCGAGTCGCTCGTGAGCAGCGGGTCGGCGGCGTGCCGGTCGAGCGCCGCGTGCTGGGTCTCGAGCCCGATCTGGTAGGCCAGGTGGAAGTTGCGCGAGCCGCGCCGCAGCACCTCCGACAGGGTGAGGACGCGCTTCTCCGGGTCGAAGCGCCGGATGGCGTCCCCCATGTCGGCGGTGCGCTCGATCTTCACCTGGATGCCGTGGAGCCGCAGCTGGTGCTCGAGGCCCTGCTGCAGGTCGTCGCCGCCGAGCCGCGCGTCGCGCCAGAGCTGCTCGGCTCCCTCCTCCATCTCCGGGAAGTGGTTGGTGTGGCGCTGGATGAGGTCGGAGACCTCCTCGGTGGGCATGCGCGAGGCGTCCACGCCGGTCAGGTCGCCGCGACCGGAGATCTTGATGGCCAGGTTGTCGGCCGCCTCCCGGGCCTCGCGGAACGCGTGGTAGAGCTTCAGGATCCCGCGGGCCGCGGTGGGGGCATGGGCGGCGAGGTCGCGCACCTCGGCGGTGGTCACGTCCTCGTGCTCGAAGATCGGGTCCCCGAAGAGCTCCATGAGGTCGGCGACGGTGCGGGCGTCCTGCTCCGTCGAGAGCGCCTTCAGGTCGAGCTCGAAGATCTCGGCGATCTTGATGAGCAGCGGCGCCGGCATGGCGCGGCGGTTGTGCTCGATGAGGTTCAAGTAGGAGGGCGAGATGCCGAGCCGGTCGGCGAGCTGCACCTGGCTCACGCTCTTCTGCCGCCGCAGCGCCCGGACCTTCGCCCCGAGCATGGACTTCTCTCGCACCATGGCCCGGAAGGGTATGCCCTCGGTGCGGCGATTTTCAAGGTTTACGGGATTTCTTTTCGCTTTTGACAGGTCCGCCGCGGGTCACACCGGTCACAGCCTTCCCACCCACGCGTCGAAGGCCCGGTCCACGTCCTCCGGCGACAGCCCGGTCTCCCGCCGGAGCGCCTTCTCGAACGGTTCCCCGGCGAGCGTGGCCCGCACCGCGGCCATCACCCGCTCCCGTCCGAACCTGCCCTCCAGGAAGACCACGGCCGCCCAGGAGGTCAGGTAGCCCAGGCGCGAGAGCTCGCCCGATCGGGCCAGCGGCACGAGCTCCCTGCGCTCCCTCGCCTGCCTCAGCTCGCTGATGCGCGCCGCGGTGGGGGATGTCGTGGCGGCGGGCGGGACGGAGATCGCCCAGGGGCTGTTCGACGAGGCCGCCGGCATCGCCGCCGGGCAGGGCCATGCGCCGCGCCCGGCCTTTGTTGAGCGGATGCGCGGCATGTTGGGGCAGGCGGGCCTGCTGTTCACCGCGTCCATGCTGCGCGACATCGAGCGCGGCCACCGGATCGAGG
>JAKAEO010000079.1 GCA_021818285.1 Myxococcales bacterium | reverse complement strand
CGGGGCCCCGGGCAGCGCCGTCGCCCAGGCGGCCGCCAGCTCCAGCGCCGCCGCCGTCCGCCCCGCCCCGGCGAGCGCCTCGAGCCGCGCCCGCACCAGCGCGCCGCTGGCGCGCCCCGCGCCCAGGGCCAGGATCTCGTAGCGCCCCTCGCCGGAGCTCGCCCGGACCCGGACGATGGCGGGGGCGCCGGCGGCCGGCGCCGGCGAGAGCCGCGCCACCACCGGCTCGCCGGGCGCGCCGGCGCCCGCCTCCTCGAAGCGCTCCCGGTCCTGGCCCTCCGGCGGGGCGAGGTCCACGGCGTCCGGGAGCCAGCGCTGGACGGTGACGGCCAGCTCCGGCGCCGGGACCACCGCCACCAGCTCGGGCCGCTCGCCGGCCCCCCGCGGCGCCACGGCGAAGGTGTCGGGGTCCTCGGGCGAGGTCTCCCCCTCGATCCGCGCCCCCTCGCCGAGCGGGTTGCGCTCGGCGACGGCGCGCCACTCCGGGTAGCGGTGCTCGCGGAGGTCCATCGACTCGGGGCCGTCGTTCGGCTCCACCTCCTCGCCCGGCCGCGGCTCCACCAGGGTGATCTGCAGCCGGTAGGGATCGGTGGGCTTCTCCACCGGCCCGGTGGCCTCGTCGTGCCGCTCCCGGACGGCGAGCCAGTAGCGCCCCGGCTCGACCAGCGCCGCCAGCCGCTCCGGCCGCCCCGGGCCGCCGCGGTTCGCCTGCGCCACCAGCGGCGCCGAGCGGCGCCCGCCCTCGCCGCCCAGGTCCCGGTTCAGGGTGAGGACGACGTCGAGGCCGCGGATCCCCTGGCCCGGCGCCGGCCCGCTCCAGTCGGCCACCAGCTCCAGCCGGCGCCCCACGTCCGGCACGTCGACGCGGTAGACGTCGACGTCGCCGGTGCTGGCGTCGAGCTTGGCGCCGATGAAGCCGCGCACCACCGCCACGCCGCCGCCCGGCCGGCCGTCGGGACCGGGCGGGATGGGGACGGGGTTGGCGAGCGCCGGGGTGTCGTTGGGCTCGTGCTCCTCGCCGTCGAAGGCGTCGGCGGGGCGCAGCGCCGCGGGGACGAGCCGGGCGGCCGCCGGCGCCTCGCGCTGGGCCAGGGCGTAGAGGTCGGGCCAGCGCCACACCGCCGCCCCCGCCAGCAGCAGCGCCGCCAGCGCCGCGGTCGGCGCCATCACCCGGCTGCGCCGCAGCCGCCGGAGCTGCCGCTCGAACTCCTCGAAGTCGGCGCGGTTCGCGAGCCGCGCGTCGCCGGGCGCCAGATCGCGGGGCGGCGGGGGGCGCGCCGGCCGCCCCTGCAAGGCCAGCAGGGCCCGCCGCATCTCGTCGGCGCCTGCGAAGCGCTCCTCGGGCCGCTTGCGCAGCGCCCGGTGGATGACCGCCGCCAGGCCGTCGGAGACCCAGGGGGCGACGAGCCGCAGCGCCGGCGGCTCCTGGTTCAGGTGGGCCTGCATCACCGCCACCGGGTTCCGGTTCACGAAGGGGCAGCGGCCGGCCACCAGCTCGTAGAGCATCGCCCCGGCCGAGTAGAGGTCGGCGCGGCCGTCCAGCTCGGCGCCGCGCGCCTGCTCCGGGGCCAGGTAGCTGGGGGTGCCGATGATCACCCCCTGGGTGGCCTCGCTCCCGGCGGCGCCCCGCAGCTTGGCGATGCCGAAGTCGAGCACCTTGACGAAGTCGCCGTCGCCGGTGGGCATCAGCATGACGTTGGCCGGCTTCACGTCGCGGTGGACGATCCCGGCCTCGTGGGCCTCGGCCAGCGAGCCGAGGAGCTGCTCGACGATGGCCACCGCCCGCGGCTCGGGGAGGCGGCCGGCGCTCCGCAGCTCGGTGGCCAGGTCCTTCCCCGGCACGTACTCCATCGCCAGGTAGAAGCCGGTCCCGCGGGGCAGCTCGCCGAAGTCGAAGACGGCGATGGTGTGGGGGTGGGAGAGGCGCGAGACCAGGCGGGCCTCGGTCTTGAAGCGCTCGACCGCGGCCGGGTCGCGGGCGAAGCCGCCGCGCAGCAGCTTCACCGCCAGCGCCTTCCCCATGCGCACGTGCTCGGCGCGGAAGACCGCGCCCATGCCTCCCTCCCCGAGCAGCGCGGTGAGCCGGTAGCGGTCGGCCACCACCTGGCCGAGGTGGAGCGAGGTGGTCGGATCGGGCGCCGCCGGCGCCGCGCCGGCGCGCAGGTCGAGGCCGCACTTCGGGCAGAAGTTCAGGGCGCCGCCGCTGGTGTCGGCGAGGTAGCCGCAGCGGGCGCAGGGCAGCGGGGCCGCGGGGCCGGGGATGGGCGAGGCGCTCATCGGGCGCGCGGGGGGACGCGCACCCGGAGGGTAGCGCGATTCGCCGGGCGCGGCACCCACCGGAGGGCGGCGGCGCCGCCCCACGCCCCGGGGACGCGTGGTAAGAGGTCGGACCCATGACCACCCCCCTCCTCGCGGCGCTGGCGCTCGCCGCCGCCGGTCCGCGACCCTTCACCGTCGACGACCTGCTCGCCATGCCGCGGGTCGCCGAGCCCGACCTCTCGCCCGACGGCGCGCAGGTGGCCTTCACCGTCGCCGAGCTGGCGCCCGACGGCGCCGGCTACCGCTCGGCGGTCTGGGTGGTGCCGGCGGCGGGCGGGGAGCCGCGCCGCCTCACCTCGGCGAAGGAGACGGTCGCCTCGCCGCGCTTCTCGCCCGACGGGCGGCGCATCGCCTTCCTCTCCGATCGCGGCGGCAAGCAGCAGGTGCACCTGCTCGACCTCGCGGGCGGCGAGGCGGTCCCGGTGACGAGCCTGCCCACCGAGGTCACCGGGTTCGCCTGGCTGCCCGACGGGCGGGGGCTGCTGGTGCTCTCCGACGTGGACCCGGCCTGCGGCGCCGACATGGCCTGCAACGAGCGGCGGGACCGGGAGGCGGAGGGGCGCCCCCATGTCGCCACGCGGCTCCTCTACCGCCACTGGAACGAGTGGCGCGAGCGCAAGCGGACCCACGTGCTGCGGGTGGCGCTCGCCGGCGGCCCGCCGGTGGACCTCACCCCCGGCGACCGCGACGCGCCGCCCTTCGACCGCGGCGGCCCGGGGGACCTGGCGGTGACGCCGGACGGGAAGGAGCTGCTCTTCGTCGCCGTCGCCGATCCGGTGGAGGCCATCTCCACCAACGGCGACCTCCACGCCGTGCCGCTCGCCGGCGGCGCCGCCCGCCCGCTGACCCGCGGGCCGGGCTGGGACGGGACCCCGCGCTTCTCCCCCGACGGCCGACGGCTCGCCTGGCTCTCCCAGGCCCGCGCCGGGTACGAATCGGACAGGCGCCGGCTGCTCCTGGGCGGTCCGGACGCTTCGGCGCCGCGCGACCTCACCGCCGGGCTGGACCTGTCGGTGCGCGACTTCGCCTGGGCCGGGGCGGACCGGCTCCTCTTCACCGCCGAGCAGGACGGCGGCACCACCCTCTTCGAGGTGGCGGCCGGCGGCGGCGCGCCCCGGCGGCTCTGGGCCGGCGCCAACCTCCACCACCTCACCGTCTCGCGCGACGGCCGCCGGGTGGCGGCGGTGCTCGACTCCTTCACCCACCCGCCCGAGGTGGTGGCCGTCGAGGGCGGGAAGGTGCGGCCGCTCACCCGGTTCACCGACGCCGCGCTGTCGGGGCTGGCGCTGGGCACGGCGCGGCGGGTCGTGGCCCGGGGCGCGGACGGCGCCGCGGTGCCCGGCTTCGTCGTCACCCCGCCCGGCCACCGGCCCGGGGAGCGGCTCCCGGCGGTGGTGCTGGTCCACGGCGGCCCGGAGGGCTCCTGGGTGGACGACTGGCACTACCGCTGGAACACCATGCTCTGGGCCGCGCAGGGCTGGACCCTGATCATCCCGAACTTCCGCGGCTCGTCCGGCTACGGCATGGCCTGGCAGGAGGCCATCCGGCGGGACTGGGGCGACGGCCCCTTCGGCGACATCACGGCCTTCACCGACCTGGCGGTGGCCTCCGGCGACGCCGACCCGGCCCGGATGTGCGCCGCCGGGGCCAGCTACGGCGGCACCATGGTGAACTGGATCAACGGCCACACCGACCGCTTCCGCTGCCTGGTGGCCCACGCCGGCGACTTCGACGTCGAGGCCGCCTACTTCGACACCGAGGAGCTGTGGTTCCCGGAGTGGGAGATGGGCGGGACCCCCTTCGACCACGAGGAGGAGTACCGGAAGGCCTCGCCCTCGCGCTTCGCCGGGCGCTGGCGGACGCCGGAGCTGGTCACCCACGGCGAGCGGGACTTCCGGGTGGCGGTCACCCACGGCCTCGCCGCCTTCACCGCCCTGCAGCGGCGGGGGATCGAGTCGCGCCTGGTGGTGTTCCCGGACGAGGGGCACCACGTCCTGAAGCCGGCGAACGCCCGGGCCTTCCACGACGAGGTCTTCCGCTGGATCCGCGCCCACATCGGCGCCGCCGGGGCCCCGCCGGAGGCCCGCTGACGGCGCGTTGTCTTTCGTCGGGCCCTTGCTATAGTCCCCGCCGCTCACCGTGCTCGACTGGCTCCACAACGTGTTCTCCCGCGATCTCGCGATCGATCTCGGGACGGCCAACACGCTCATCTACATCCGCGGCGTGGGCATCGTCTCCAACGAGCCCTCGGTGGTGGCGGTGCAGCAGGACGGGCGGGGCCTGAAGCGGGTGCTGGCGGTGGGCAAGGAGGCGAAGGAGATGCTCGGGCGCACCCCGGGCAACATCGTCGCCATCCGCCCCATGAAGGACGGCGTCATCGCCGACTTCGAGATCACCGCGGCGATGCTGAAGTACTTCATCGCCACCGCCCACAACCGGAAGAAGTTCGTCCGGCCGCGCATCATCATCGGCATCCCCTCGGGCATCACCGAGGTGGAGAAGCGCGCGGTGCGGGAGGCGGCCGAGAGCGCCGGGGCGCGCGAGGTCTACCTCATCGAGCAGCCCATGGCCGCCGCCATCGGCGCCGGCCTCCCCATCACCGAGCCCTCGGGCAACATGATCGTGGACATCGGCGGCGGGACGTCCGACGTCGCGGTCATCTCGCTGGGCGGCATCGTCTACAGCCGCTCGGTGCGGATCGCCGGCGACAAGATGGACGAGGCGATCATCCAGCACATCAAGCGCAAGTACAACCTCCTCATCGGCGAGCGCACCGCCGAGCTCATCAAGATGGGCATCGGGACCGCCTACCCGACCGAGGAGGAGCTGACCATGGACATCAAGGGGCGCGACCTGGTGGCCGGCGTGCCCCGCACCCTCACCGTCACCTCGTCGGAGATCCGCGAGGCCCTCTCCGAGCCCATCAACGGCATCGTCGAGGCGGTGAAGGTGACGCTGGAGCGCACCCCGCCGGAGCTGGCCGGCGACATCGCCGACCGCGGCATCGTGCTCGCCGGCGGCGGCGCGCTGCTCAAGAACCTGGACGTGCTGCTGCGCGAGGAGACCGGCCTGCCGGTGTTCCTCGCCGAGGACCCGCTCTCCGCGGTGGTCATCGGCGCCGGCAAGGCGCTCGAGGAGATCGAGATCCTGAAGGCCGTGGCGGCGCATCAGTAGAACGGGGGCTGCGCCCCCGCCCCGCCGGCGGAGCCGTCGGGGCCCCACCCCTGCTGCGCCGGAGCCTGCGGCGCAGCGCGCCTTCAGCGCTCGCGCCGCGTCCGGCGGGGAGGGCCTCCGGCCCTCCCCAGCTTCGCTGGGGCCCCTCCCGGATCAATCCGAATCGGTTGCCGGACATCCGCTAACCCCTTGCGTCGATGCCGTTTCTCCCCAGCTACTCGCCGCCCGTCTGACGCGGTCGAGCGCGACGATCCGCCACAGCCGCGCTTGACCTGCGTCCAGCCTGTCGGGAGTTCCCGGCGCTAGTGTCCGGAAATCCCGACGTCGGGAACTCCCAACAGTCTGATTTGCCAGACTGTGCGTGCTGGCCGGGGGCTTGCTGGCGCGGGGGGCCGGAAAGGACCCTCATGCGAGCCATCCTTCTCTCCCTCGGACTCTCCCTCGCCACCGCGGCCGCCCCGGTCGCCGCCGCGGAGCCGGCACCGGCGCCCGCCGCCGCCCCGGCGCCCACCAACGCCGACTGCCTGCAGTGCCACGAGATCGCCAAGCCGGGCGAGACCGACAGCGTCGGGCGCGCCGGCCTGCTCGTCTCCGCCTTCTCCCGCTCGGTGCACAAGGACCTCTCCTGCACCGACTGCCACGCCGGCTACCAGGCGCCGGGCCCGCACGAGCTGCCGCCGCTCGGCGACGCGGCCGAGGCGGCCTACGTGGCGAAGCTCGCGGCCGCGAAGACGCTCGACGGCAAGCCGGCGGTGGGCGCGCCGCGCGCCTACCTGGCCTGCGCCGGCTGCCACGGCGAGGTGCCCGCCGACGTGAAGGCGTCGGTCCACGGCCGCTGGCTCACCAAGGACCAGGCGGTCGCCGGCGCCACCTGCCAGTCCTGCCACGGCTCCATCCACGAGGTGGCGCCCGACCCGGCCCCCGGCGACGCCGCCGGCGTGCGCGCGCTCCACCAGGCGCTCTCCCGGCGCTGCGAGGCCTGCCACGCCGACCCGCGCTTCGCCAAGGCGGCCGGGCTCGACGCCGAGGTCCACGTGGAGTGGCAGGACTCGATCCACGGGCGGCTGGTGTCGCTGGGCTCGACCCGGGCCCCACTCTGCGTCGACTGCCACGCGGCGCGGGTGGACAAGGCCGGCCACCAGAGCATCGCCGGCGGGAGCGTGAAGGTCTCGGCGGTGGCCCTCTCCGATCCGCCGCGCCAGGACGACCCGCGGGTCCAGACCTGCGGCCAGTGCCACAAGGCCTCCAATCCCAGCTTCGCGGCCCTCATCGCCCACAGGCCGCTGCAGGACACCGGCCGGATCCCGCACCTCGTCCACGTCGCCTTCAGCTGGCTCACCACCCTCACCCTGCTGTTCTTCGCCTTCCACGTGCTGGTGGACTTCATCTACGAGCTCCGCCAGCGGCTGGCGAAGCGGCGCCAGCCCCACGGCGCCGACCCCGAGGCCCACGAGGTGGTGCGGCGCTTCGACATCCACCAGCGCATCCAGCACTGGCTCATGCTGGCCGGCGTCATCCTGCTCGGCATCACCGGCTGGCCGCTGCGCGGTGCCGGCACCGGCGCGGTGGACATGGCCCAGCGCGTCGCCTCCGGCTCCCGCTTCATGCACCTGCTGGGCGGCCCCCACGGCGCCGGGATCGTCCACCGCGTCGCCGCGGTGATGATCATGGTCTCGGGCCTCTACCACCTGATCTACCTGACCTTCCTGGCGAAGAAGAGGGCGCTGCCCTTCTCGATGCTGCCGATGCCGCAGGACGCCGTGCAGATCAAGGACAACATCCTCTTCATGCTGGGGCTCAAGGCGGAGCGCCCCCGGTTCGAGCGCTTCAACTACCTGGAGAAGTTCGACTACTGGGCGGTGTTCTGGGGCATCGTGATGATGGTCGGCTCCGGCTTCATCTTCTGGTTCCCGGCCCAGGTGAGCCGCGTGCTGCCCACCTGGCTGGTCTCCTCGGCCCTCATCGTCCACGGCGAGGAGGCCACCCTGGCCATCCTCTTCCTCTTCGTGGTCCACTTCTACAACGTGCACCTGAAGCCCAGCATCTTCCCCATGAACTGGGCCTGGATCACCGGCCAGGTCACCGTGGAGTTCATGAAGGAAGAGCACCCGGCCGAGTACGACCGGGTCTTCCGGAAGAAGAGGTAGGCGGGCCGCGGCGCCGGGCGGCCCCGCCGCCCGCGCCGCCGCCGGGAGCGCCCGATGCGTCGGCGGACCTCGCTGCACCTGCTGATCGCCGGCTCGGTCCTGGCCCTGGCCGTCGCCCTCTGGGGCGGCCTGCGCTTCAAGCGCTACGTGGACGAGGACCCGGGGCTCTGCGCCCAGTGCCACCGGGCCAGCCCCGAGTTCGCCCTCTGGAACCGGGGCAGCCACCGCGGCGTGGCCTGCCAGCGCTGCCACCACTCGACGCCGGGCCAGGGGCTGGCGATGCTGCGCGCCTTCCTGGCCGGCAAGGCGCCGGGCGGCAAGGGCAAGCACGCCGAGGTGAAGCTCGGCTCCTGCGCCTCCTGCCACCTCTCCCACGACCCGCGCTGGCCCCAGATCGAGGGCTCGCGCGGCCACAAGGTCCACGTCGAGAAGCAGCACATCGAGTGCGTGAAGTGCCACGCCCAGGCGATGCACGGCTTCGCGCCGGCGGTGGACGCCTGCCGGAGCTGCCACGGCGAGCACGCCATCCGCGTCGTCGGCATGCAGAAGCTCCACTGCTTCACCTGCCACAACTTCCTCTCCCACGACTCCGGGCTGCGGCCGACGCGGGCCGACTGCCTGCGCTGCCACCGCGAGAACGGCGTGGCCCCGGGCCGCTTCTCCGACTCGGCCCCCATGCAGTTCGACTGCGCCGCCTGCCACCACCCGCACGCGAAGAGCGCCGCCGACGAGCAGGTGCCCTGCCTCCGGTGCCACCCCGGCGTGCCCCGCGCCGGGCTGCACGCCGCCGCCGGCCACCGGAAGTGCCTCTCCTGCCACGGCGCCCACACCTGGCGGTCGGGCGACGGCCACTGCACCGCCTGCCACGCGGTGAAGGCGAACCACGCCCAGGGGAAGCGCTGCGCCACCTGCCACGGCTTCCACGGCGCCGGCGACCCGCTCCCCCCCCCGAAGCCGAAGGTGGTCCTCGACGCGGTGGACCAGGAGGGGCTGAAGTGACGCTGCGGCTCAAGCTCTTCCTGCTCATGGCCGGGGTCACCGTCTTCTCCACCATGGGGGTGACGGCGGTGGCGCTGTGGCGTGAGCTGCAGCGCGGCCAGGAGCTGCTCTACCGCGAGGGGGCGACCCTGGCCGGCAGCGTGGCGGCGGGCGCCTCCCGCTTCGTCGGGCCGGAGGGGGCCCGCCCCGAGGCCCGGGAGGCGCTGGAGCCGATGCTCCGCCGGCTGGTGGCCGCCGCCCCGCTGGCCCGCGCCTGGGTGGTGGACCGCTCCGGCCGCCTGGTGGCCTGCGCCGGGACGCCCGGCCACGACGCCTGCCCGCCGGGGATGCCCGGCGAGTTCGCGCCGGCCGAGTCCCCGGTGCAGGCGCTGCTGCGGCTCATGCAGCCCGAGGGCATCGTGGCCAGCGCCCCGGTGCTGCGCGACGGCGAGCTGACCGGCGCGGTGCGGGTCGACTTCAACCACGAGGAGGTGGTGGGCTCGGCCCGCCGCCTGGCCTGGAGCTCGGCCGCGGTGGCGGGGCTGTGGATCCTCATCGGCCAGGCCTTCTCGGCGCTGCTCTTCGCCGGCATCGCCCGCTCCATCACCCGGGTGGTGCGGGCCTCGGAGCAGCTCGCCGACGGCGAGCGGGGGCTGCAGCTGCCGGTGCCGGGGGACCGGGAGCTCGCCGACCTGGTGGTGGCCTTCAACCGGCTCAGCGCCCGGCTCAAGGAGCGGCGCGTCGAGAACGAGCGGCTCATCGGCGAGCTGGAGGCGCGGGTGCAGCAGAAGACCCGCGAGGTGCTGCGCGCCGACCGGCTGGCGACGCTGGGCGGGATCGCCGCCGGCTTCGCCCACGAGCTGGGCAACTCCCTGAACGTGATCCGCGGCTACGCCGGGGTGGCGCTGCGGGAGCTGCCCGAGGGCCACCCCAACCGGCCCGACCTGGAGGCGGTGAAGCGCGAGACCCAGCGCGCCGCCTCGCTGCTGGAGCGCTTCCTGGTCTTCGCCCGCTCCCGGGACGTCCGGGCCCAGCACCAGTCGATCGAGCCGGTGGTGCGCGAGGCGGTGGAGGTGGTCGGGCCGGCCGCCGCCCAGGCCGGGGTGGAGACCCAGGTGCAGGTCGACGCCGGGCTGCCCGAGGTGAACGCCGACGGCGAGATGCTGCGCCAGGCCTTCCTGAACCTCTGCGTGAACGCCATCCAGGCGATGCAGCCCGGGGGCGGCCGCCTCGAGGTGCGGCTGCGGCGCGACGGCGACGCCGTGGCGGTGGAGTTCCGGGACACCGGGCCGGGCATCGACCCGGAGGCCCAGCGGCACGTCTTCGAGCCGTTCTTCACCACCAAGGCGGCGGGCACCGGCCTGGGCCTGGCCATCGTGCGCCAGGCGGCCGAGACCCACGGCGGGACGGTGGAGGTGGAGAGCCGGCCGGGCGCGGGGGCGCTCTTCCGGGTGCGCCTGCCCGGCGCGGGGGGGAAGGCATGAAGCCCAAGGTGATGGTCATCGACGACCTGGACTCGGCGCGCGCCATGGTGAAGCGGGCCCTGTCCCGGAGCTTCGACGTCTACGACTTCGGGGGCGTCGCCGAGGCGCTGCCGGCGCTGGACCGGGCGGAGTTCGACTGCGTGGTCACCGACCTGCGCATGCCGGGGATCGACGGCATGGAGGGGCTGCGCCGCTTCAAGCAGAAGCTGCCCGACCTGCCGGTGGTGATCGTCACCGCCTTCGCCTCGGTGGAGACGGCGGTGGAGGCGATGAAGGCCGGCGCCTTCGACTACCTCAAGAAGCCCTTCGAGCCGGAGGAGCTGGAGCTGCTGGTCACCCGGGCCGTCGAGCACGGCTCCCTGAAGCGCGAGAACCAGCGGCTGAAGAGCGCCCTGGACGGGAGCTTCTCGGCCCACGGCATCGTCGGGCGCTCGGCGGCGATGCGCGAGGTGGTCTCCATCCTGGAGCGGGTGGCCCCCTCCGACGTCCCCATCCTCATCGAGGGGGAGAGCGGCACCGGCAAGGACATGGTGGCCCGCGCCGTCCACGGGATGTCGCGGCGCCGGGCCGGCCCCTACCTGGCGCTGAACATGAGCGCCATCCCCGAGAACCTGGCCGAGTCGGAGCTGTTCGGCCACGAGAAGGGGGCCTTCAGCGGGGCCGAGCAGGCCCGGGCCGGCTTCTTCGCCGAGGCCGAGGGCGGCACCCTGTTCCTCGACGAGATCGGGCTGCTGCCCGCCACCCTCCAGCCCAAGATGCTGCGGGTGCTGCAGGACGGCGAGTACATCCCGGTGGGCAGCCGCAAGCCGCGCAAGGCGGACGTGCGGGTGGTGTGCGCCACCAACGAGGACCTGCGCAAGGCGGTGGCCGAGGGGCGCTTCCGCGAGGACCTCTACTTCCGCATCCGGGTGGTGCCGGTGCGGCTCCCGCCGCTGCGCGAGCGGCGCGAGGACATCCCGCTGCTGCTCGAGCACCTGGTGAAGAAGCACGCCGCCCGGCTGGGCCGGCCCCCGCTCCGGCCCGACGCCGCGGCGATGAAGGCCATCCTCGACCACGCCTGGCCCGGGAACGTGCGGGAGCTGGAGCACGCCCTGGAGCGGGCGCTCCTGCTGGCGCGCGGCGAGGCCCTCACCCTCGACGACCTGCCGCCGGAGCTGCGCGGCCCGGGGGCCGAGGGGGATCACGGCGACGAGGGGGGGTACCGCAACGCCCGCGACGCCTGGGAGCGGCGGTACTTCGAGGAGCTGCTCAAGGAGGCGGGCGGCTCGGTGGGCAAGGCGGCGGAGCTGGCCGGGCTGCACCGCTCCACCCTCTACGAGAAGCTGGCCCGCATCGGGCTGGTCGCCCACGAGGAGAAGCGGAACGGCGGCCACTGAGCGGCCGGGCCCCGCCGCCGGGCGGGGCGCCTCCGGAGCCGTCAGGGCAGCAGGTGGAACCGCCAGGAGAGCACCCGGGCGGCGAGCCGCCCGGGGACCTCGTCCAGCTCCGGCAGCGGCCCGCCGTACTCCTGCCCCATGCGCAGCACCTTCCGGTAGAAGAAGCGCGCCGTCATCCCCCACTTGCGCGCGAACTGGCGGCGCCCGTCGTTGGCGGCGAGCCGGCGCATGGTCTGCTGGCGGAAGTGGTAGACGACGCTCCGCCCGGCGCCGCGGAACTCCCGCACCCCGGCCCGCCAGAGCTTCATCGCCAGGTCGGGGTCGGAGTAGTCGCCCGGCGAGAACTCCGGGGAGTAGCCGCCCACCAGCTGCCAGAGCGAGCGGTGCACCAGGCTCGGGGGCCAGGAGGCGCCCGACCAGTCGGGGCGGTGCAGCCGGGGCAGGGCGGCGAGCAGGTCGGCCTCGCGGAAGGTCGCCGGGTCGCGGCCGAAGTCCTCGGGCGGCAGCGCCGCCGGGTTCAGGCCGCGCGGCTCGAGCAGGGTCGAGGAGAGGAAGCAGCGGGTGTGCCCGATGCGCCGCGCCGCCTCCCAGAGCGCCTCGTCCCAGCCCGGGCACGGGTACATGTCGTCGTTCGCGTAGAGCACCCAGTCGGTCCGGGCCAGCGAGGCCGCGGCGTTCACCGGGAGGCAGATGCCGGCGTTCTCGCGGGACCAGGTGTGGTCGATCCCCTCGGCCCGGGCCCAGGCCAGGGTGCCGTCCGAGCCGTCGTTCACGTGCAGCACCAGCTGGTGCCGGAAGGCCGAGTTCCGGCGCAGGGCGCCGACGCAGAGCCGGAGCATCGGCAGGTTGTTCCAGGTGGGGATGACGACCGTGAACCGCTCGCCGCCCGGGGGCGCGGCGGCCGGGTGGAAGCTGATGGGCGGGGCCCGAGGCGGGGGGCGGCGGCCGGGGAACACGGAGGGTACAGCCTAGCAGGTGCCGGGCCGCCGGAGGCCCCGGAGCGGGCCGGAGCCCGGTCCGACGGTTGACGGCGGCGGGGCCGCCCTGATAATCCATCCATCCGGATGGAGCGATTGAACGGCGACGCCCGGCGGCCCGACCGGCTGCTCTCCTGGATGGGCGGCCTCGCCGACCCCACCCGGCTGCGGCTGCTCCACCTGCTGGATCGCCAGGAGCTGGGCGTGGCCGGGCTCTGCGCCGTCCTCCGGCTCCCGCAGTCCACGGTGAGCCGCCACCTGAAGCTCCTCTCCGGCGACGGCTGGCTGGCCGCCCGGACCCGCGCCACCTCCCGCCTCTACCGGATGGCCGAGCTGGACGCCGGGGCCCGCAAGCTCTGGCGCCTCGCCCGGGAGCAGACCGGGGCCTGGGCGGCGCTGGAGCAGGACCGGGCGCGGCTGGAGCGGCTGCTCGCCTCGCGGCGCGGGGCGGCGGAGCGCTTCTTCGCCGGCGCCGCCGGCGAGTGGGAGCGGATGCGCGCCGCCCTCTACGGCCGGGGCTTCGTGGTGGAGGCGCTCTGCGCGGCGCTGCCGCGGGCCTGGACCGTCGCCGACCTGGGCTGCGGCACCGGCGACCTGGCGGCCCGGCTGGCCGGCCGGGTGCGCCAGGTCCACGCCGTGGACCGCTCCGCCGCCATGCTCAAGGTGGCGCAGCGCCGCTGGGGCGACCGGAAGAACCTCACCTTCTGGCCCAGCGAGCTCTCCCGGCTGGTGCTCCCCGACGGCTGCTGCGACGCCGCCTTCCTCTTCCTGGTGCTCACCTACCAGGAGGACCCGGCGCCGGTGCTCCGCGAGGCGGCCCGCATCCTCCGGCCCGGGGGCCGGCTGGTGGTGGCCGACCTCACCGCCCACGCCGACGAGGAGTTCCGGCGCCGCATGGGGCAGGCCCGCGACGGCTTCGCGGCCGGCGAGCTGGCCTCCCTGCTCGG
>JAKAEO010000300.1 GCA_021818285.1 Myxococcales bacterium | reverse complement strand
CGCCTCGGTCCGCGCGGCCTTCGTGGCCGGCGAGGCCGAGGGGAGGGCACGGGCGCGCTGGCTGGCGGCGCGGGCCGCGCGGCGGGCGGCCGACGCGCTGCGGGACCGGGCCGCGGCGGAGGAGCGCCGGCGCCGGGAGCTGCGCGCGGAGGCGGAGGCGGAGGAGCGGGCCCTGGCGGCCTGGCGCGGCCGGTCAGGCGGCTAGGGGCTCACGGGGTCGCCGCCGGCTCCAGGCGGGCCCGCAGGCGCGCCAGCAGGTCGGCGTTGTCGAAGGGCTTGCGGATGAAATCGTCGGCCCCCGCCTCCAGGGCCTTGCGGGTCAGCTCCTGGCCGGGCCGCGCCGAGACCACCAGGATGGGACAGGCGACGCCGCGGTCGCGCAGCAGGCGGCACAGCGCCAGCCCGTCGACGTCGGGCATGGCGATGTCCACCAGGATGGCGGCCGGGGGCTGGACGGCGCAGGCGTCCAGCGCCTCCTGGGCGTTGGACGCCACCCGGGGCGCGAACCCCTCGATCTCCAGCAGCATCGAGAGGAAGCGGCAGATCTCGGGATCGTCGTCGACCAGCAGCACCGGGGTCCCGGACATCGCTCCTCCGGTGCCGATTCCAGCACCGCCGGCGCGGTGCCGCAAGCCACCCCTACTTCAGGTCCAGGCGGGCCTTCCCCTGGGCGCAGCGGATGGCGAGGGAGCGGGGGCGGAAGCCTGGCGGGGGCGAGGCGCCGTCCTTCCGGAAGTGGGCCACCGCCAGGACCAGCTGGTCGTGCGGCCGGAGGGTGCGGTGGAGGAACTCCCAGCCGCCGTCCAGGGTCAGGACGACGTCCTCCCAGTTCTGGTCGGACTCGTTGCGGACCAGGATCTGCTCGCCGCCCACCAGCGACTCGCGCAGCACCTGGACCTCGGCGCCGAGCGAGTTGGAGGGGCCGGAGCCGGGGCACGCGGCCCAGAGCGTCACGACGGAGAGCAGGAGCCAGGTGCCGACCACGCCGACGCGCATCTTGAAGAAGCGGTCGGAGCGCCTGAAGTCCTCGACGGCCCTGGCGCCCCACGCCTGGAGCCGCTGGGGGAGGCTCCGCGGCGGCAGCGGCCGGAGGTCGGTGCGGGTGGTGGCCATCGGCGGGGCCAGCGTAGCCTCGGGTGGGACCGCGAGACAAGGCGTGCCGCCGCCGGCGGGCGCGCGCGGCGCGGCGGCGCCGCCGGAAGCGAGATAGGATGGGGCGCATGAACCCGCCCCGCCCGGATCCCGTCCTGGTGGCCGAGCCCGTGGGGCTGGGGGGACTCCTCGAGGCGCTGCGCGACGAGCCGCTGGTCGCGCTCGACACCGAGTCCAACAGCTTCCACGTGTACCGGGAGCACGTCTGCCTCCTGCAGATCTCGACCCGCGTCGCCGACTGGATCGTCGACCCCATCGCCGTGGACCCGCGCCCGCTGGGGGCGCTGCTCTCCGACGGCCGCAAGGTGGTGCTGCACGGGGCCGACTACGACGTCCGCTGCGTGAAGCGGGAGTACGGCTGGGCCCTGCCCCGGATCTTCGACACCATGGTGGCGGCCCGCCGGCTGGGCCGGCCGGGGCTGGGGCTGTCGGCGCTGGTGGAGGCCCACTTCGGCGCCCGCCTCTCCAAGGAGTTCCAGCGCTCCGACTGGGGGCGCCGGCCGCTCACCCCGGAGCAGCTGCGCTACGCCTCCCTCGACACGCACTTCCTGCTCCCGCTCCACGACCTCCTCGACGCGGAGCTCGCCTCGCGCGGCCTGGCGTCCGGGGCCGAGGAGGAGTTCCGGAAGATCTCCGCCGTCGAGCCGCGGCCGAAGGTGTTCGACCCCGAGGGCTGGCGCCGCCTGAAGGCCGCGCGCACCCTGGACCCGGCGGCCCGCGCCGCGCTCCGGGAGCTGTGGCGGGCGCGGGAGGAGCGGGCCAGCGCGGTGGACCGGCCGCCGTTCAAGGTCCTGGGGGAGCACACCCTGGTGGAGATCGCGCGCCGGCGCCCGCGCCGGGTCGACGACCTGGCGGGCGTCCCGGGCGTCACCCCGGTGCTGCTGAAGCGGGTCGGGGACCTGGTGCTGGAGGCCTTGCGCCGGGCCGAGCGGGAGCCGGCGTAGCCGCCCGGCTCGCGGTCCCGCGGGAGGCCGCCGGCCGGCGCCGGGGAGGGGCGGTCAGAAGCCGATCCCCTCGCCCGGCGGCGGCATCCGGACCGCCCCGTCGATGGCGAGCGCTCCCCGCCGCGCGAGCCAGGCGTAGGTCCCGGCGTCGGCGAGGACCGCCTTCAGGTAGCGGCGGGTCTCCCGGTACGGGAGGTCCTCCACCCACTCGTCGAGCGGGCGCCCGGCGAGCTCGGCCGTCCAGCGCGCGGCCGCCGCCGGCCCGGCGTTGTACCCGGCCAGCGCCGCGGCGGTGCTCCCGAGCCGGTCCCGGAGCAGGCCGAGGTAGACCGCGCCCAGGGGCAGCGCGGCGCCGGGATCGAGCAGGTCGGCGCGGGCGGAGGGGACGCCGGCCACGGCGGCCAGGCGTTCGGCCGTGCCGGGGAGCAGCTGGACCAGCCCCAGCGCGCCCGCCGCGCTGCGGATCCCGGGGCGGAAGCCCGACTCGCGTCGGACCAGCGCCAGGACGAGGTCGCGGTCCACGCCCGCGCCTTCCGCGACCGGGCCGAGCCCGGCTCCCCAGGGATCGGGGTGCATCCAGCGCAGCGCGCGGCGGCTGGGCGGGAGGAGGTCGCGGGCCACGCGCAGGGCAAGCGGGTGGAAGCCGGCGAGGGCGGCGAGTTGGGCGAGCCTCGCCGCGACCGGCCGGGCGCGAGGCGAGGCGGCCAGCGCCGCGAGCTCGGCCCGGGCCTGCGCGGCACGCGCGGCGCCGAGGAGCCGGGCGGCGCGGGCCAGCGCCCGGCCGGCC
>JAKAEO010000078.1 GCA_021818285.1 Myxococcales bacterium | reverse complement strand
CCCGCCGCCCGCAAGCCGGCCGGAGATCCGCTGCTCGACGTCGGCGGGGACGACGACCTGTCCCGGGAGCTGTCCGGCGCCGGCGGCAAGCGCACCGTGTACGTCCCGCCCGCGCCCGGCTCCGACCTCCCCGACCGGGTCACCGACCCGCAGATCATCGAGGGGGTGCTGGGCAAGAAGCCGGCGCTGGCGGCCTGCGTCGAGGAGCAGCGGGCGGCCGACGCCAGCGTGAAGGGGACGCTCCTCCTGCGCTGGACCATCGCCCCGGACGGGACCGTGAAGGACGTCAGGAACCTGACGCCCGAGCACGCGAAGCAGCCGGTGGCCGGCTGCATCTCGCGGGTGGTCCGGGGCATCCGCTTCCCCCGGACCCGGAACGGTCGCGACGTGGAGTCGTTCCCGTTCAAGTTCTGATCCGTCACGCCGCCGCCGCTTGACCGGCCCGGCCGCCGCTGCCATCTTCCTGCCCCCCGGACGCCCCGTGCGCCCCGCCACCGGAGACTCCCCCTGGCCGTAGAGCCCATCCGCGCGCCCGACGCCCCGCGCCTGCGCCCCATCGAGGAGCTGGACCTCGGCGAGATCGAGACCATCCGGCTGCTCCTGCGGGGCGGCTCGGTGGTGGACTGGCGCCGGCTCTTCTTCCGGGAGCCGCGGGAGGTGGATCACTTCCTGCGGCTGAACCTCCTCGACCTGCACGACCCGCGCGACGAGCGGCGGGTGCGGGGGATCCTCGGCCAGGCGGTCGAGTACCTGCGCAAGGCCTTCGGCTACAAGGTGGCCGAGGCGGTGGCCGAGCCGGCCGACCTGCGCGACCTGTTCCTCATCGCCTCGGGCGCCGCCGAGCCCCGGCGCTACCGCCGCATCGCCTGCGTGGTGCTCAAGGTGATGCACGTGGTGCACCACCTGGAGGCCCGCGAGCTGCTCTTCCGGACCGCCATCCGCGAGGCGGACCTGGCGGAGCGGGCCGACAAGCGCATCATGGCGGTGGCGCGCCGCCTCCGGGAGCAGGGGCTCCCCATCGTCGAGTTCCAGGGGAACGTGAAGACCCGCGGCTCGCTGGTCACCAAGCTCCTCGCCAAGCGCGAGACGGTGGCGGCGCAGGTCTTCGACCGGGTGCGCTACCGCATCGTCACCGAGCGGCGCGACCAGATCGCGCCGGTGCTGCTCCACCTGGCCCAGGAGCTCTTCCCCTTCAACTACGTGGTCCCCGGCCAGACCCAGAACACCCTGGTGCGCTTCCGCAAGATCGTCGGGGCCCACCCCCGCGCCGAGGAGCTGGTCGCCGCCCTCCAGTCGCCCCTGGACCTGGAGGCGAACGAGACCCGGCCCTTCAACGAGTTCAGCGCCAAGGAGTACCGGGTGCTGAACTTCGTGGTCGACCTGCCGGTGCGGGTCGACGAGCTGCTCCCCGAGGAGGAGGGGCTGGCCGAGGACCTGGGCCGGGTGGTCTTCAGCCTGGTGGAGTTCCAGATCCTCGACGCCGAGACGCTGGCCCGCAACGAGACCGGCGAGTCGTCGCACGACCGCTACAAGCGGCGCCAGCTGAAGAAGGTGCTGGGACGGCTCTCCCGCGGGCTGGTGGTGCCGCGCAAGAAGCGGTCGCGCCTGCAGGAGTGAGGGGCTAGCGCCGCTTGGAGCGCTTGCGCGCCGCCTTGCGGGCCTGACGCTCCTGCTTGCGCTTCTTCTTGCGCCGGTCGCGGTCCCCGGCGCTCTCCAGCGTCACCGGCTCCTGCGCGTAGCCCATGAGCCTGGCCCGGGCCATGGCCCCGGCCGGCATCCGCGGCTGGTAGCCCTTGGGGAGCCCCTGCAGCTGGCCGGCGACCTGGGCCGGATCCACGCCGCCCCCGCCCAGGGCGGCCTCGACGCCGGCGGCGTCGGCGCCGAGCACGTCGCCCATCCCCTTGCCCTGGAGCTGGCGCAGCTGCGCCAGCTGCTTGATGCCGGGGAGGCGCGAGAGCAGCCCCGGGGCGCTGCCCATCGTCTTCATCACCGCCCGCATCGTCTGGTAGTGCTTCAGGAGCTCGCGGACCTCCTTCTCGGTCCGGCCCGAGCCCCGGGCGATGCGCTTCACCCGTCCGTCGGTGACGACGTCGGGGCGCTGCCGCTCGGCGGCGGTCATCGAGCCCACCATCGCCACGATCCGGCCGAGGTGGGCGTCGTCGAACTGGAAGCCGGCGGGCAGCTCCCCGAAGATGGGGAACTTCTCCATCAGCTCGCCCAGCGGGCCCATCTTCCGGATCATCTGGATCTGGGCGACGAAGTCGTCGAGCGTGAAGTCGCCGGAGAGGATCTTCTTGGCGTCCTCCTCGGCCTTCTCCTGGTCGACGTGCTTCTCGAAGTCCTGCATCAGCCCGACGACGTCGCCGAAGCCGAGGATGCGGCTGGCGAGCCCCTCGGGCCGGAACTCCTCGAGCCGGTCGAGCGCCTCGCCCATGCCCAGGAACTTGATGGGCTTGCCGGTGACCTCCTTGATGGAGAGCGCCGCGCCGCCGCGGGCGTCGCCGTCCAGCTTGGTGAGGACGAAGCCGTCGAGCTGGAGCCGCCGGTCGAACTCGGCCGCGGTCTTCACCGCGTCCTGGCCGATCATGGCGTCGCAGACCAGCAGCACGTTGTCGGGCCGGGTCTCGCGCTGGATCTCCTCCAGCTCGGCCATGAGCGGCTCGTCGACGGCGAGGCGGCCGGCGGTGTCGTAGATGACCACGTCCCGCTTCTCGCGGCCGGCGACCTCCAGGGCCTTCCGGCAGAGCTGCGGCGGGGTGAGGCCGGCCTCGTGGAACACCGGCACGCCGAGCTGGCCGCCCAGGATCCGGAGCTGCTCGACGGCGGCGGGGCGCTGGATGTCGGCCGCCACCAGCAGCGGCCGCCTCCCCTCCGCCAGGTAGCGGCGCGCCAGCTTGCCCACCGTGGTGGTCTTGCCGGAGCCCTGGAGGCCGACCATCATCACGCCGGTGGGGCCGCCGTGGCGCACCTTCAGCGAGGTGTCCACCGGGCCCATCAGGGCCTCCAGCTCGTCGTGGCAGATCTTGACGAAGTGGTCCTGGGCGGTGACCTCGATCCGCCCGCGCGCGCCCTTCACCCGGGTCTCGACCTCCAGCCCCACCGCCTTCTCGCGCACCCGGGCGACGAACCGCTTCACCACGTCGAAGGCGACGTCGGCCTCGAGCAGCGACACGCGGATGTCCCGGAGCGCGTCGTCGACCACCTCGGCGGTGATCTCGGTGCGCCCCTTGAAGCGGGCGCGGGCGGCCTTGAAGCCCTTGGCGACGGTCTCGAGCATGCGGGATTCCCTGCGGGGGCTGCGAAATTGCGCGCGACCGCTTATAGCACGGGTGTGTTACGGTTGCCGCGATGGGCGAGCCGACGAGGATCTTCACCCTGGACGAGGCCAACGAGCTCGTCCCCACGCTCGAGCTGGAGTTCGGGCGGGTGGCGCGCCTGCGCGACGAGCTGCGGTCGCTGGTCGAGGCCCTCGGCGGCGCCGACGCCTCGGTGGACATCCTGCAGAACGGCGCGGAGCCGCCCGCCGGCCTGGAGGTCGAGTCCCGCCGCCTGAAGGTGGTGGCCGACGAGATCGCCGCTGCGGTGGCGCGGGTGACCGAGCTGGGCTGCCTGGTGAAGGACCTGGACCTCGGGCTGGTGGACTTCTACGCCATGGAGGGCGGCCAGCCCATCCTGCTGTGCTGGCAGTTCGGCGAGCCGCAGGTGACGCACTGGCACGGGGTGGAGGAGGGCTTCTCCGGCCGCCGGCCCATCGAGGGCGTCGAGCCGCAGCGCCCCGAGTTCCTGAATTAGGGCCGCCCGGGATCGAACCGGGACGCCGCTCGCGCGGCAGGGGATTTTAAGTCCCCCGCGTCTGCCCGTTCCGCCACGGCCCCGCCCCGGAGACTACCGCGCCTGGGGCGGAGAGCGAGCAGCGGTCGGTCGCCGTACCGCGAGCGCGGCGAGCATCACCTCGCGCAGGAAGACGAGCAGGGCGCCGACGATGAAGAGCATGGCGCCGATGAAGAGGATGGCGATGGGGGCCGACACCCGCCAGCCGAGGATGAAGCCGACGAAGGCGGCGACGATCACCCCGGCCACCAGCAGCGCCGCTCCCACCCCGCAGCCGATGGCCACGTTCACCAGGTGGCGGCGCCGGAAGAGCATGTCCAGCTCCTCCTGCATCTCGGCGCGCCGCGGCCCCTCGAGCCCCTCGAGCCGCTCGAGCAGCACCCGGGAGCGGTCGACGATGCGGCCGAGCCGCGTGGAGAGCACGCCCAGGATCGAGCCGACGGCGGTGAGGAGGAACACCGGCGCCACCGAGAGCTGGATGACGTGGGCGACGTCGGCGATGGGGGTCTCAACGGGCATGGCGCTCCTCGAAGAAGGCGCGCAGCGCCGGCCGGCGCCGCAGGAGATCGAGGGTGAGCTCGGCGTGGCCCGGCACGTAGCCGTTGCCGACCACCAGCAGGGCGTCGCGCCCCACGCCCTCGGCCCCCAGCGCCGCGGCGGTGAAGCTCGTCGCCATCGAGAAGAAGATCACCGTCCCGCCGGGACGGACCGGGAGGATGGAGGCCATCTCGGTGCCGGGCACCGAGGCGCAGTTCACCACCAGGTCGTAGGGGCCGCCGGCCGCGGCCGCGGCGGCCGCCGCGTCGGTGGCGTCGAGCCGGACGGCGCGGTCGCAGCCGCCGGCGCGGGCCACCGCCTCGAGCGCCGCGGCGGAGCGATCGGCGGCCACCACCTCGCCGCGCCCGCCGAGCGACTCGCGGGCCTGGGCGCAGACCAGCGCCCCCGACTTGCCGGCGCCGATCACCAGGACCCGCATGCCCGGGCGGGCGTGGCGCGCCACCAGGGCCGGCGCGCCGCAGACGTCGAGCGCCGAGAGGGCCACCTGCTCGGGCAGGTCCCCCGGCAGGCGGGCGGCGAGGCCGGTGGCGAAGAGCACCGCGGTGCCGCGGCACTCGACCCGCTCGAGGGCCGGCAGCACCGCCCGGACCGACTCCAGCAGCAGCGGCGTGAGGGTGAGCGAGACCAGCGTCGCCACCCGGTCGCCCGGCGCCAGCGCGCCCGCCGCCGGGTGGCGCGGCCCCACCTCGCGGACGCGCCCCACCAGCACGCCGCCCGAGCCGGTGACCGGGTTGTGGAGCTTGCCGCGCTCGCGGACGATGGCCTCGACGGCGGCGGCGATGCGGGCCGGGTCGCCGCCGGCGGCCGCCTCGAGCTGGCGGAAGCTGGCGGCGTCGACGTTGAGGGCCTCGACGTCGATGGAGAGCTCGTCCTCGCCGAGCGGCAGGCGCGGGTCGAGGACCGCGGCCGCCTGCGGCAGCGCGCCCCGGGGTGACACCACCCGCCGCAGGCCGTAGGGATCCATGGCTGCCGGCGACGATAGCGCGTCCGCGGCCCGGCGCCATTCCCCGGCCCGCCGGGCGCGGCGGCCGGCGTCACCGGTGGTATCGTCGGCGCGCCATGCGCTACCGGATCGCGATGCCCGAGCCCCACTCGCACCTCTTCCACGTCGAGGCGGAGCTGGAGGCGCCGGGGGCGGAGGCGGTGCTGGCCCTGCCGGTGTGGACCCCGGGGAGCTACCTGGTGCGGGAGTTCGCCCGCCACCTGGAGGGCTTCGAGGCGGCGGGCGAGGGGGGCGCGCCGCTCCCCTGGGAGCGGATCGACAAGCACCGCTTCCGGGTGCGGGCCGGCGGCGCGGCGCGGCTGCGCGCCCGCTACCGCGTCTACGCCCACGACCTCACCGTCCGGACCTCGCACCTCGACGGGAGCCACGGCTACTGGAACGGCGCCTCGGTCCTGCTCTTCGCCGAGGGGCGCCTCGCCGAGCCCTGCCGCCTGGAGGTCGCCGCGCCGCCCGGATGGCGGGTGACCACCGCGCTCGCCGGCGGGCCCGACGTCTTCACGGCCCGCGACTACGACGAGCTGGCCGACTCGCCGGTGGAGGCCGGCACCCACGCCCTCGCCGCCTTCACGGCGCTCGGGGCGGAGCACCGGGTGGCCGCCTGGGGGCGCGGGCCGGTGGACCTCGGGGCCTTCACGGCCGACCTGAAGGCGGTGGTGGAGCAGGCCGCCGCGGCGCTGGGCCCGCTCCCCTACGACCGCTACCTGTTCCTGGTGCACCTCTCCGACCGGCGGCGCGGCGGGCTGGAGCACGCCCGCAGCACCACCCTGCACGTGGATCGCCACGGCTTCGCGCCGCGCGAGGCCTACGAGGAGACGCTGTCGCTCGCCGCCCACGAGCACTTCCACGCCTGGAACGTGAAGCGGCTGCGGCCGGCGGCGCTCCAGCCCTACGACTACGGGCGCGAGCAGTACACCCGGCTGCTCTGGTGGTTCGAGGGCGTGACCAGCTACTACGACCACCTGCTGCTGGCGCGGGCCGGGCTCCTCCCGGCCGGACGCTGGCTGCGCCACCTGGGCGAGGAGTGGAGCTGGCTGCTGCGCACGCCGGGCGCCGGCAAGATGAGCCTGGAGGAGGCGAGCCTCACCGCCTGGGTGAAGTACTACCGCCAGGACGAGAACACCGGGAACAGCGCCGTCTCCTACTACCGCAAGGGGGAGCTGGTGGCGCTGGCCCTGGACCTGCTGCTGCGGCGCCACGGCCGGTCGCTCGACGAGCTGCTGCGGCTGCTGCTGGCGCGCCACGCGGAGGGCGGACTGCCCGAGGACGGCGTGGAGCGGGCGGTGGCCGGGTGGCTCGGCGACGAGGCCGCCCGGGCCTTCTTCGACCGGCACGTCCGCGGCACCGCCGCCCTCGAGGCAGATCTGGAATCGGTCGGGCTCTCGCTGCGGACCCGCGCCGCGCAGGGGCCGGAGGACGACGGCGGGACGCCGGGCAAGGAGGAGGAGGGGAACGGCCCGCCCGGCTGGCTCGGGGCCGAGCTGGACGCCGAGGGGGAGGTCGGCTCGGTGCGCGAGGGCGGGCCGGCCTGGCGCGCCGGCCTGTACGCCGGCGACGAGATCGTCGCCGAGGGCGGGCTGCGGACCGATCGGAAGGGGCTGCTCCAGCGCGTCCGGCAGCGCGGGCCCGCGGGCTCGGTGCGGCTGCACCTCTTCCGGCGCGACGAGCTGCTGCAGATCGAGGTGCCGCTCGCCGCGCCGCCGCACGACACCGCCTGGCTCGAGCCGGCCGGCGCCCCCACGGCCGCGCAGCGCGAGGCCTTCCGGGCCTGGTGCGGGGCCGAGCATCCCGGCGGGGACCCGGACCTCCGGGGCGCCCCGGCGGGGAACGGCCCGGTGTAAGCTCCCCGGCCCATGAGCTCCGACTCCACGCACGCCCGCCGCCGCGAGACGGTGGCCGCCGAGATGCGCCGCCAGGGGGGCGGCGTGATGCTGCTCCCCGCCGCCGAGGAGCGGATCCGCAACGCCGACAACGAGTACCCCTTCCGGCAGGACTCCGACCACCTGTGGCTCACCGGCTTCGACGAGCCGCAGGGCTGCGCGCTGCTCTTCGCCGGCGACGGCTCGGCGCCGGCGCGGCTGGTGATGTTCGTCCGGCCGCGCGACCGCGAGAAGGAGATCTGGAACGGCTTCCGGGCGGGGGTGGAGGGGGCCGTGGCGGAGTACGGCGCCGCCGAGGCCTTCCCGGTGGCGGAGCTGGAGCAGCGGCTGCCCGGCCTCCTCGACGGCGCCGGGACGGTCTGGTTCCGGCTCGGCCACGACCCGGCCTGGGACGGCCGGGTGGCGGCGGCGCTGCGCGATCTCCGGTCGCGAGTCCGCACCGGCGTCCAGGTGCCGACGGCCCTCCTCGACCCGGGGCGGGTGCTGCACGAGCAGCGGCTGGTGAAGGGGCCCGAGGAGCTGGCCCTGCTGCGGAAGGCCGCCGCCATCACCGCCGAGGCCCACCTCGCCGCCATGCGCGACGGCCTGGCGGGCCGGCGCGAGTACCAGGTCCAGGCGGAGATCGAGTACGCCTTCCGGCGGCGCGGCGGCTCCGGTCCCGGCTACGGGACCATCGTGGCGGCCGGCGCCCACTCCTGCGTCCTCCACTACCGGGCCGGCGACGCCGTGCTGAAGGACGGCGACGTCTGCCTGGTGGACGCCGGCGCCGAGGTGCAGGGCTACACCGCCGACGTCACCCGGACCTTCCCGGTGTCGGGGAGCTTCGGCAAGGCGCAGCGGGCGCTCTACGAGGTGGTGCTGTCGGCGGAGAAGCGCGGCATCGAGGCGGTGCGGCCCGGCGTCACCGTCGACGGGCTGCACGACCAGGTGGTGCGCTGGCTCACCGAGGGGCTCGTCGGGCTCGGGCTGCTCCCCGGGAGCGTCGACGAGCGCATCGCCGACAAGGGCTACCGCAAGTACTACATGCACCGCACCAGCCACTTCCTCGGGCTCGACGTGCACGACGCCGGCGACTACTACCCCGGCCGCCGGTCGCGGGCGCTCGCGCCCGGGATGGTGGTGACGGTGGAGCCCGGGCTCTACGTGGCGGCCGACGACGAGGGCGCGCCGCCCGAGCTGCGCGGCGTCGGGGTGCGCATCGAGGACGACGTCCTCGTCACCGAGGCCGGCGGCGAGAACCTCACCGAGGCCATCCCCAAGGAGCCCGGCGACGTCGAGAACGCCTGCGTGCGCTGAGGGACGCCCGCGCCGCCCCGGGGGAGGGGGCCCGCCAGGGGCCGGAAGGCGCTCGCGCGGGCGGCCGCTCGCGCTGCCTGGCGGTGGGACCCGATCCGGGGCGAGGCGTGCCCGCGCACCGGACGGGCCCCTCCCCACATGGGCAGTACACGCAAGCGGCCGCTGGCCCCAGGGATGGTGGACGGAGGAACGCCCCCATGAGCCACGATCCCTCGAAGAAGAAGTTTTCCCGCCGCACCCTCGTCAAGGCGGCCGCCGCCGCGGGCGCCTGGCAGCTCGTCCCGCGCGCGGTCGCGCGCGCGGCGGGCGGCGAGCCGGTGCGGTTCGGCTTCGACGACACGCTCACCGGCACCTACGCGGCGCTCGGCAAGAACACGCTCATCGGCTGCGAGCTGGCGGTGGAGCAGATCAACGCCAGGGGGGGCATCCTCGGCCGGAAGGTGGAGATGGTGGTCGAGGACTCCACCAGCGGCGACGCCGGCACGGCGGTCCAGAAGGCGCGCAAGCTCATCGAGCGCGACCATGTGAGCTTCATCCTCGGGAACGTGAACTCGGCGCTGGCCCTGGCCATGGGCCAGGTGACCGCCGACAGGGGGATCCTCCACATCGTCCCGGGCGGCCACACCGACGCGGTGACCGGGACCGCCTGCCACTGGAACGTCTTCCGCGTCTGCAACACCACGCAGATGGAGGCGAACGCCGTCGCCCCGCAGCTGGTGAAGAACGCCGGGAAGCGCTGGTACTACATCACCCCCGACTACGCCTTTGGCCACACCCTCCAGGCCGGCCTGGAGAAGGCGGGCCAGAAGCTCGGCGCGGTGAAGGCCGGCGCCGACCTCACGCCGCTCGGCACCACCGACTACTCCTCCTACCTCATCAAGGCCCAGGCCGCCTCGCCCGACGTCATCATCTTCCTGACCCAGGGCGCGGACATGATCAACGCGCTGAAGCAGGCGGTGCAGTTCGGGCTGGAGAAGCGCACCCACCTGGCCGGCGCGCAGCAGGAGCTGGAGGCGCTCGAGGGGCTGCCGCCGGAGGCGCGGGTCGGCACCTGGGTGTTCGAGTGGTACTGGAAGCAGCCGGGCGTCCCCCACCTCGACGCCTTCGTCTCGGCCATCCGCAAGAAGACCGGCAAGGTCCCCACGGCGCGGACCTGGCAGGGCTACGCCGCGGCCTGGAGCTGCGCGCTGGCCGCCCACGCGGCGAAGTCGCTCGACGGCGTGAAGCTCGCGCGGGCGATGCAGGGCCTGAAGCTGCCGCCGGAGATCGGGCTCATGCCCCAGGCGCCGTTCTACCGGGCGGGGGACCACCAGCTCATGCCCACGCTGTACGTGGGGCAGGCGCAGGCCGGCACGGCCGGCTCCGAGGACCTGTTCCACGTGAGCCAGCTCGTCCAGGGGCCGGAGGCCGCGGGCCCGGTCGAGGACTCGGGGTGCAAGCTGACCTGGCCGCACGCCTAGGCGCCGCTCCCCCGGGACCCGACCGGCGCTCCGGATGGCGCAGCTCGTCTTCTTCAACGTCTTCAACGGCCTGATCGTCGGCGCCTTCTACGCCCTGATGGCGCTGGGGCTGTCGCTCATCCTCAACCTGAGCGGCGTCATCAACTTCGCCCACGGCGGCTTCCTCGCCATCGCCGCCTACCTGGCCTACACGCTCATCCCGCACGTCGGCTTCTGGGGCGGGCTCCTCCTGGCGCCGCCGCTCACCGCGGCGCTCGGGCTCCTCATCGAGCGCTTCCTCATCCGCCGCCTCTACAGGCGCGACCCGCTCTACGGCCTGCTGCTCACCTTCGGCCTGGCCTACGTCTTCGAGGACGCGACGCGCTACCTCTGGGGCGCGCAGAGCCTGCCGTACCCCATCCCCGCGTCGCTCACCACGCCGATCAGCAGCACCTACTTCTTCCTCACCGGCTACCGGGTCTTCATGGTGTTCCTGGTGGCCGCGGCGGTGGGGGCGCTGTTCCTGGTCCTGAAGCGCACCCGGCTCGGGATCCGCATCCGCGCCGGCACCCACGACCTCGAGACCGTCTCGGTGCTCGGGACCAACGTGCGCATCCTGCGGAACCTCAACTTCGGCCTGGGCATCTACCTCGCCGGGCTGGCCGGGGTGCTGGCCGCCGGGATGCTGGGGCTCGAGCCCACCATCGGCAGCTCGCTCATCATGCCGAGCTTCGTGGCGATCATCGTCGGCGGCCTGGGCAGCCTGCCCGGGACGCTGCTCGGCGGCCTGCTCATCGGCGTGGCCTCGGGCGTGACCACGGTGTTCTTCCCCTCGGCGACGGAGGCCGTGATGTACGTGATGATGGGTGCCGTCCTGCTGGTGCGCCCGCACGGCCTCCTGGGCGAGCCGGGGAGGGCGCAGTGAGCCGGCTCCGGCGGGCGGCGCCCGCGTCGCTGGCGGCCGTCCTGCTGGTCACCATGCCCTGGTGGCTGGGCGCGGTCGGCGGCTACACCGAGCTCGCCACCCGGATCGTGGTGCTCGGGCTCGCCGCCATGGCCCTGAACTTCCTGCTCGGGTTCACCGGCGTCCTCTCCTTCGGCCACGCCGCCTACTTCGGGCTGGGCGGCTACGGCGCGGCGATGGCCCTCAAGTACCTGGCGCCGAGCGACGCCCTGGCGGTCGCCGTCGGCGTGGCGGCGGGCACCGTCGCGGCGGCGCTCATCGGGGCGCTCATCGTCAAGCTGCGCGGGGTGTACTTCGCGATGGTCACCATCGCCTTCGGCCAGGTCTTCTACTTCATCACCTTCCGCTGGGACTCGGTGACCGGGGGCGACGACGGGCTCACCGGGTGGTCGCGCCTGCCGCTCCGGCTGGGCCCCCTGGCGCTCGACGTCCAGCACCGGGACCTGGCCTTCTACTACTTCGTGCTGGCGCTGTTCGGGATCGCGGCCGCGGTCATGGGAGCGGTGCTCCGCTCGCCGTTCGGCCGCACCCTGCTCGCCATCCGCGAGAACGAGCGCCGGGCGCGCTTCCTGGGGATCCCGGTGGAGCGCCACCTCTGGCTGTCCTTCGTGATCTCCGGCGGCTTCGCCAGCCTGGCCGGGGCGCTCTTCGCGCTGCTCAACAACTTCATCGACCCGCGGGCGCTGCGCTGGGACCAGTCGGGCAACTTCGTGATCATGGCGGTGCTGGGCGGGATGCGGTCGTTCTGGGGGCCGCTGGTCGGGGCCGGCATCTTCGTGGTGCTGCAGGACTTCGTCTCCAGCCGGACCGAGAACTGGATGTCCTTCGTGGGGCTGTTCTTCGTCCTGGTGGTCCTCTTCTTCCCGCGCGGGGTGCTGGGCGTGCTGCGCCGGAGGGCTTCGGCGTGAACAGCCTGCTCGCCGTCGACTGCGTCACCCAGCGCTTCGGCCAGCTGGTGGCGGTGAACGAGGTCTCGATGCTCGTCGCCGAGGGCGAGCTGCGGGCGGTGATCGGCCCGAACGGGGCCGGGAAGACCACCTTCTTCAACCTCATCAGCGGGCTGTTCCCGCCCACCAGCGGGCGCATCTACTTCGACGGGAAGGACATCACCGCGCTGCCGCCGCAGCGGCGCGTCGCCCTGGGGATCGCCCGGACGTTCCAGGTGACGGAGATCTTCCCCGAGCTCACCGTCCGCGAGAACCTGCGCATCGCCGTGGAGGTCACCGGCGGCCACCGCCTCCGGCTCTGGCTGCGGCGGCGCGCCGAGGGCGAGATCCGGGCCCGGGTGGACGAGCTGCTGGCCCTGGGCGGGCTCGGCGGCAAGGCCGACCGGCTGGTGGGCGAGCTCTCGCACGGCGACCAGCGCACCACCGAGATCATGACCTCCCTGGCGCTGGAGCCGCGGCTCCTTCTGCTCGACGAGCCCACCGCGGGGATGGGCGACCAGGAGACCTACGCCATCGCCCAGCTCGTCCGGCGGCTGCACCGGGAGCGCGGGCTCACCATCGTCCTCGTCGAGCACGACATGCGCGTGATCTTCCACCTGGCGGATCGCATCACCGTCCTCTCCGAGGGGTCGATGCTGGCCGAGGGGGTGCCCGAGGAGATCGGCCGGAACGAGAGCGTGCAGACCGCCTACCTGGGGGGCGCGCGGTGAGCGCGCTCGAGGCCGAGGGGCTCCACACCTACTACGGCAAGAGCCACATCCTCCACGGGGTGGGGCTGCGGGTGGGGGAGGGGGAGATCGTCGCGCTGCTCGGGCGCAACGGCGCGGGGAAGACCACCACGCTGCGGAGCCTCACCGGCCTCACGCCCGCCCGGGAGGGGAGCGTCCGGCTGTTCGGCCAGGAGACCACCGCCTGGCCGCCCTACCGGATCGCGGCGCTCGGCGTCGGCTACGTGCCCGAGGGGCGGCGCATCTTCCCGAACCTCACCGTGGAGGAGAACCTGAAGGTGCCGCGCGAGCGGCCCGGCCCGTGGACCATGGCGCGGGTGTACGAGCTCTTCCCCCGGCTCGCCCAGCGGAAGGGGAACCTCGGCAGCCAGCTGTCCGGGGGGGAGCAGGAGATGCTCGCCATCGGGCGGGCGCTGCTCCTGAACCCGCGGCTGCTGGTCCTCGACGAGCCCTCCCAGGGGCTGGCGCCGCGGATCGTGGCGGACGTGTTCGGGGTGGTCTCGTCGATGCGCGGGGAGGGGATCTCGGTGCTGCTGGTGGAGCAGAACGTGCGCGCCGCGGTGGAGATCGCCGACCGGGTCTACGTGCTGGACGACGGCCACGTGGCCTACGAGGGCAGCGCGGCCGAGTTTGGCGGCGACGAGGAGCGGGTGCGCTCGCTCGCCGGCGCCAGCGCCGGCGGCTGGGACGTGGAGCGGTAAGCGGAGCCGCTCGGCCGCCTTGACACCCCCCGGCCCGACGAGTAGAAACGCCACCTTACGCCGGCCCGACGCCCTCCCGAGGCGCGGGGAAGTACCGGCGGACGGCTTCAAACGGGGAGTGGCTCAGCCTGGTAGAGCACTTGGTTCGGGACCAAGGGGTCGCAGGTTCAAATCCTGTCTCCCCGACTCAAGGAAGGCCGCGATGTC
>JAKAEO010000299.1 GCA_021818285.1 Myxococcales bacterium | reverse complement strand
TGGTGGCGGCCGGCCCGAGCGCACAGAGCAGGGCCGCGAGCAGGAAGGAACGAGCCACGGTCACCCTCGCTTTCGCGGAAAGCGGGAAGGTGCATACCACAGGGGCGCGGGCCTGGAAATGTGAGGAATTCCCGCTGGTATGACGAATGATGGCGGGTCGGCGGAGGGGCCGGGCGGGCCTCCCGCGGGGCGGCGGTCAGCCGCCCTTCTTCAGCTCGGTGAGGACCAGCTTGGCGACGGCCTTGAGGGTGTCGAACACGCCGGCGCCGGTGGGCGCGACGGCCTGGAACTCGGGGACGCCACGGGGGTTGATGAGGCGCCGCAGCTCCTCCACCGTCGCCACGTTGGGCAGGTCCCGCTTGTTGTACTGGACGACGTAGGGGACGCGGTCCAGGTCGTAGCCCTGCTCGCCCAGGTTGGTGCGCAGGTTCTCGACCGACTCGAGGTTGGCCTCCATGCGCTCGATCTGGGAGTCGGCCACGAAGCAGACGCCGTCCACGCCCTTGAGGATGAGCTTGCGGGAGGCGTCGTAGAAGACCTGGCCCGGCACGGTGTAGAGGTGGAAGCGGGTCTTGAAGCCGCGGATCTCGCCGAGCGACAGCGGCAGGAAGTCGAAGAAGAGGGTGCGCTCGGTCTCGGTGGCGAGGGAGATCATCTTGCCCTTCGCCTCCGGGTTGGTCTTCGCGTAGATGTACTGGAGGTTGGTGGTCTTCCCGCACAGCCCGGGACCGTAATAGACGATCTTGCAGTTGATCTCGCGCGAGCTGTAGTTGATGAAGCTCATCGGCGGCGGCGCTCACTCGCTGAACAGATTGTCGATGTCGTCGTCGGTGATCTCGGCGAAGGGGCTCTGGGCGCCGGGGGTGGCCTGCTTCCTGGCCAGCACGTCGAAGACCCGCCCCAGCTCCTCGCCGGCCTTCTTCACCCGCAGCCGCACCAGCCCCAGCGAGCTCTTGGCGTCGAAGATCACCACCAGCACCACCCGCCCCGCCACGATGCTCATGTGGAGCGATTCCTTCTCGCCCTCGTGGAACTGGTTGGGGAACTCCTTCTCCCCGATGAGCTTGGCCAGGCCGCCCATGGCGGCCACGTTGCCGGCGGTGAGCGAGGCGAGCGAGGTGGTGTCGAGGTTCTGCGCCTGGCCGCTGGAGGCGATGAGCTGGCCGTTCTTGTCGACCAGGAACACCACCTTGGCGTTGGCGTCGCGCGTGAGGCGGTCGCAGATCGCGGCGATCTGCCGGAACTCCTCCTCGTACATCACCAGGCCGCTGCTCATCGGCTCGCGCTCCGGGAAAAACGCCGTGCATCCAGCCGAATACCAGGGATCGCGCCGCCAGGCAATTGCGCGTTCCGCGTCACGGCGCGCCTCCCGGTGCGTTCCCGGCCGGTGCGGCCGAGGTCACAGCTCCCGCCGACCGGCCAGGGCCCGGGCCAGGGTCACCTGGTCGGCGAACTCCAGGTCGCCCCCCATCGGCACCCCCTGGGCGATGCGCGTCACCTTGACCCCGGCCGGCTTCAGCAGGCGCGCCAGGTAGAGGGCGGTGGCCTCCCCCTCGACGTCGGGGTTGGTTGCGATCACCACCTCGTCGGCCGGCTCCCGCTCCAGGCGCAGCAGCAGCTCGCGGATCTTGAGATCGGAGGGGCCGACGCCGTCGAGGGGCGAGAGGGCGCCGTGCAGCACGTGATATCGCCCCCGGAACTCGTGGGTGCGCTCCAGCGCCACCAGGTCGGGGACGCTCTCCACCACGCACACCAGCCGCGGGTCGCGGCGCGGGTCGGCGCAGATGGCGCAGGGGTCGCGGTCGGTCAGGGTCTGGCAGCCGGAGCAGAGCCGCACGTCGCGGACCACCCCGGTGACGGCGTCGGCCAGGGCCTGGGCGTAGGCCGGCCCGGCCTTGAGGACGTGGAAGGCGAGCCGCTGGGCGGTCTTCTCGCCGATGCCGGGGAGGCGGGCCAGCTCCTTCACCAGCCGGGCGATGGGGTCGGCGACGGCCACGGCGCCGGGACCTCAGTAGGGCAGGCCCGGCATCTTCACGCCGCCGGTGGCCTTCTGCAGGGAGGCCTCGGCGGCGGCGCGGGCCTTGTCGGCGGCGGCGTTCACCGCGGCGGCGAGGAGGTCCTCGAGCATCGCCTTCTCGGCCGGGTCGACCGCCCGGGGCGCGGCCCCCGCCGGCGCCGCGCCGAACGGCTCCAGCGCCCGCGGGTCGATCTCGATGCGCTGCACGGCGCAGCGCCCGTCCATGCGGACCTTCACCAGGCCGCCGGCCGACTCGGCCTCGACGGTGAGCTCGCCGAGCTTGCCGCGGGCCTCCTCCATGGCCTTCTCGAGCTTGCGCGCCTGGCGCATGAGGTGCTGGATGTCGAAGCCGGCCATCGGGTCCTCTCCTGGTGAAGCGTCAGAGCTCGTCGACCTTGGTGGGCTCGGCGTCGAGGATCCGCGCCGCCTCGCGGATGTTGGCGTGCTCCCGGGCCCGCTCCTTGATCAGGGCCGAGCGCGCCTCGCGCTCCGCCTGCTCGGCCTGGGCCAGCGACCCGCCGGCCGGCGCCTCGGGCGGCGCGGCGGCGCCCACCGTCAGGGAGAGCCGCACCGGACGACCGAGGTGGCGCCGCAGCACCGCCTCGATCTCCCCCTTGCGCTTCTCGGCCAGCTGCGCCGGCAGGCCGGGCGGGACCTGCACCGCCACCTCCCCCTCGCCGAGGCGCAGCAGGACGGCCTGGCGGAGGACGTTGCCCACCATCGGGCTCGCCGCTTCCGCCGCGGCGACCAGGGAGCGCCAGGTGTCGGCGGAATCGGTCGGGGTCGCGGTCGACCTCGGGGCCGAGGCCGCGGTCGAGGCAGGGGGCGGGGCCGGCGTCGCGGACCGGCCGCCCGGCGCGGCGCCGCCCGTCCCCGGCGGCGG
>JAKAEO010000298.1 GCA_021818285.1 Myxococcales bacterium | reverse complement strand
CCCACTGCAGCTTGAAGAGCTCGGGGAGGTCGAGGTGGGCGAACCCGTCGGGGCCGGCGACCTCGCCCGCCGGGACCACCCGCGCCCCGAGCGACGGGGCCGCCGGGACGCGCCCGGCCGGGCGCGCCCCGCCCTCCGCCGCCGGGCCGGGCGTGGCCGGGGCCGGGGCCGGCGCGTTCCGGGCGGCGAGCGCCTTCTCGCGCACCGCCGCGGCCAGCCGCGCCTTCCGCTCCGGCACCACCAGCTGCTCCATGACCTCCAGCCCCTCGAAGGCGTCCTTGGCGTAGTAGACGCCGCCGGCGTAGGGGGTGCCGTCCTCCAGCAGCAGGGCGCGGTAGCCGAACTTCCGGTTGATGGCGGCGCCGCCGATGATCACCGGGAAGGAGAGGCCGCGCCGGGCCAGCTCCTGCACGCAGTGGGGCATCTGCCGCGAGGTGGAGACCAGCAGCGCCGAGAGGCCGATGGCGTCGGCCCCGACCTCCACCGCCTTCTCGATGACGGTGGCCACCGGCACCTGCTTGCCCAGGTCCACCACCGTGAAGCCGTTGTTGGCGAGGATGGTCTTCACCAGGTTCTTGCCGATGTCGTGGACGTCGCCGTGGACGGTGGCCAGGACCACCGTGCCCTTGCTCGTCCCCTCCACCCGGTCGAGGAAGCGCTCGAGGTGGGCCACCGCCCGCTTCATCACCTCGGCCGACTGCAGCACGAAGGGCAGGATCAGCTCCCCGGAGCCGAAGCGGTCGCCCACGTCCTTCATCGCCGGCAGCAGCACCTCGTTCAGCACCGCCACCGCGCTGCGCCGCTCCAGCGCGTCGTCGAGGAGCGCCTCGATGCCCTCGGCGCGCCGGTGGAGGATCTGCAGGTGGATGCGCTCCTCGGTCCCCTTGCCGGCGTAGAGCTCCTCGGCGCGCGGCTCGGGCGCCGCCGCCTTGCCGGCGAACCAGGCGATGAGCCGGGCCAGGGCGTCGGGCCGGCGGTCGAGGACCAGGTCCTCGGCCAGGGTCCGCTCCTCCTCCGGGATCTGCGGCCAGGCCCGGATGTCCTTGGGGTTGACGATGGCCAGGTCGAGCCCGGCCCGCACCGCCAGGGTGAGGAAGACCGAGTTCACCACCTCGCGCGCCGGCTTCGCCAGGCCGAAGCTCACGTTGGAGACGCCCAGGCAGGTGAAGACGCCGGGGTTCTCCCGCTTGATGCGGGCGATGCCCTCCAGCGTCTCCACGGCGCTGCGGCGGTACTCCTCGCCGCCGGTCGCCAGGGTGAAGGTGAGCGGGTCGAAGACCAGCGACTCCGCGGGCACGCCGTGCTCCGCGGCCACCGCCACGGTGCGGGCGGCGATCTCCGCCTTGCGCGCGGCGGTGAGGGCCATGCCCTTCTCGTCGATGGTCATGGCGACCACCGCCGCGCCGTAGCGCCGGACCAGCGGCAGGATGCGGCGCACCCGCTCGCCGCCCTTCTCGAGGTTGACCGAGTTCACGATGCAGCGGCCCGGGTAGACCTTGAGGGCCGCCTCGACGACGTCGGCCTCGGTGGAGTCGACCATCAGCGGCGCGTCCACCCGCTGGGCCAGCAGCCGGACCAGGGTGCGCATCTGCGCCGCCTCGTCGTCGCGCTCGTTCAGCGCCACGCAGACGTCGAGCACATGGGCGCCGGCCTCCACCTGCTCCCGGGCGATGCGCAGCACCCCCTCGTAGTCGTCGGCGAGCAGCAGCTCCTTCACCTTGCGCGAGCCCTGGGTGTTGACCCGCTCGCCCACCACCAGCGGGCGCGGCTCCAGGTCGAGGGGCACCGCCCGCATGGCGCTGGAGAGCCAGGGCTGGGGGCGGGCCGGGCGCGGCCGGGGCGCCCCCAGGGGCCGGACCCGCTCCACCACCGCCCGGAGGTGGGCCGGGGTGGTGCCGCAGCAGCCGCCGACGATGGAGACCCCGAGCTCGCGGACGAAGCCGGCCAGCGCCTCGGCCAGGGCCTCGGGCGAGAGCCGGTAGACCGCCCGCCCCTCGACGTTCTCGGGCATGCCGGCGTTGGGCATCACCGACACCCAGCGGCTGGAGCGCTCCCCCAGGAAGCGGACGCTCTCCCGCATCTCCGCCGGGCCGGTGGAGCAGTTGAGCCCGACGGCGTCCACCGGCAGCCGCTCCAGCGTGGCCAGCGCGCTCCCCACGTCGGTGCCCAGGAGCATGCGCCCGTTCTGGTCGATGAGGGTGGGCTGGGCGATGAGGAAGACGTCGCGGCCGGCCGCGCGCCGGGCGGCGTCGGCGGCCAGCACCGCGGCCCGCAGCTCCAGCACGTCCTGCTGGGTCTCGAGGATCAGCGCGTCCACGCCCCCCTCGACCAGGCCGCGGGCCTGCTCCAGGAAGATCCGCTCCAGGGCGTCGGGGGTGACGGCCGAGAGGGCCGGATCGGAGGAGGAGGGCAGCATCCCGGTCGGGCCCATGGAGCCGGCCACGAAGCGGGGGTGATCGGGCGTGGAGAAGCGGTCCGCCGCCCGCCGGGCGTTCACCGCCGCCTTGAAGTTCACCTCGCGGGTGCGGTGGCCCAGGCCGTACTCGTCCAGCTTGAGCCGCGACGAGCCGAAGGTGTTGGTCTCGACCACGTCGCAGCCCACCGCCAGGTAGCGGGCGTGGATCTCCTCGATGAGGTCCGGGCGGGTGAGGGTGAGGAGGTCGTTGGCCCCCTCCTGGCCGCCGAACTCGGCGGCCGAGAGCTGGTGGCCCTGGATCTGGGTCCCCATGGCGCCGTCGAACACGAGGACGCGCCGGGCGAGGGCTTCACGGAAGGTCACGGGGATCTCGTGCGGCGGGCGCCGGTCCCGGCGGGGCCGGCGAGGGCGTCGAGGCCCCCGGAATCTAGGGCCAACGGGGCGCCTCCGCAAGAGCGGATGGACGAGCGGGCCTCCGCTCGGGCGGC
>JAKAEO010000297.1 GCA_021818285.1 Myxococcales bacterium | reverse complement strand
CTCGCCGCGGCGGCCGCGCGCCGGCGCCCGGCGGCGCGGAGCGCCCCGGCGCCTGCCCCGCGCCCCGGCCCCGGTCGCAGCGCCGCCGAGAGCCGCGCCACCTCGTCCTCGATGCGCTGCAGCCGGGCCACCAGCCGCTCGGCCGCCTCCAGCTCCGAGAGGGCCGGCCCCGCCTCCCGCTCCCAGGCGCGCGCGAACTCGGCCAGCCGGCGGGAGAGCGCCTCCACCTCGGCGTCGAGGCGCGCCACCTCGTCGAGGAGGGCGCGCACCTCGCGGCGGGCCCGCTCGGCCTCGCCGGAGGCGGCGGGCCGTCCCGCGGGGACGGTGAGGCCTCGCTCGGCCGGCATCCCGCGACCGTTACCACCCTTCCCCGCGCCAGGCCAACGCCGGCCGCGTGCTATCCTGCCGGGGCGATGGCCGCGATCGACCCGGTGGTCTACCTCCGCGCCACGCCGCCCTTCGACGCGCTGCCGGAGGAGGCCTTCGTCTCCGCGGCGCGGTCCCTGGAGATCGCCTTCTACCCGGCCGGCAGCCGCCTGGTGCGCAAGGGCGGGGAGCCGCTCCGCCACCTCTACGTCATCCGCAAGGGGGCGGTGCGGCTGGAGCGGGACGGCCAGACCCTGCAGCTGCTCGAGGAGGGCGAAACCTTCGGCTACACCTCGCTCATCAGCCACGAGGCCAGCATGGACGTGGTGGTCGAGGAGGACCTGCTCGCCTACCGGCTGCCCCAGGAGCAGTTCGACCTGCTGCTCTCCCAGGCCCGCTTCGCCGGCCACTTCGCCGGGGAGCTGGCCGAGCGGCTGAAGAACAGCCTGGAGCAGTCGCAGGTGGCGACCTTCCGGGCCGACCTCTCGGTGGACGTGCAGCAGCTGGTGCGGCGGCCGCCGGTGCGCGTGCCCGAGGCCACCAGCGTCGGCGAGGCGGCCCGGGTGATGCGCGAGCAGCACATCTCCTCGGTGCTGGTGGACTCGGAGCCGGCCGGCATCGTCACCGACCGCGACTTCCGCAACCGGGTGCTGGCCGAGGGCCTGGGGCCGGACACGCCGGTGACCCGGGTCTTCACCCGGGGCCTGAAGACGGTGGCGGCCGAGGCGCCCATCTACGAGGCCTGGACCATGCTCATCGACTCGGGCGTCCACCACCTGCCGGTGGTGAAGGGCCGGGAGATCGTCGGGGTGGTCACCGCCAACGACCTGCTCAAGGCCACCGCCCAGGGGCCGGTGGCGGTGCTGCGGCGGGTGGAGAAGCTGGCCGGGCGCGACCAGCTCCCCGGCTACGGCGCGCGGGTCACCGAGATGACCTCGGCGCTGCTGGCCGGCGGCCTGGACGCCACCGTCATCGCCGGCTTCGTGGCCCGCCTGAACGACGCCCTGGTCCACCGCATCCTGCGCTGGGCCGAGGAGGATCTCGGCGCCCCGCCCTGCCGCTACGCCTGGATCGTCTCCGGCTCCGAGGGGCGGATGGAGCAGACCCTGCTCACCGACCAGGACAACGCCCTCATCTACGAGGACGCCGGCACGGGCGCCGAGGCCTGGTTCCGGGCGCTGGCGGAGCGGGCCAACGACGACCTGGAGGCCGCCGGCTTCCCCCGCTGCCCGGGCGGCTACATGGCGCGGGAGTGGCACGGCCCCATCGGCGAGTGGGCCGAGCGCTTCCGCGGCTGGGTGGCCGACCACGGCCCGCAGACGCTGATGCGCGCCGCCATCTTCGTGGACTACCGCAAGGTGTCGGGCGCCCTGGACCTCGCCCCGTTCGAGGCCGCCATCCAGCGGGCCGGCAAGGACCGCATCTTCCTCGCCAGCCTGGCCAAGGCGGCCCTCGACGCGCGCCCGCCCGCCAGCCTGCTCCTGCGGCTCAAGGGGGAGTCCTCCGAGGTGAACCTCAAGGCCCACGGCATCACCCCCATCGTCCACCTGGCGCGCTGCTACGGCCTGGAGGTGGGCACCGACCGGCGCAACACCCTGGAGCGGCTCGACGCCGCGGTGCGCGCCGGGCTCATGGGCCCCGACGCCCGGGCGCTGGTGGGCGAGGCCTTCCGCTTCCTCCTGGGGCTGCGGCTGCGGCTGCAGCTCCGCGCCGTCGCCGACGGCAGGCCGGTGAGCAACGTGGTCCCGCTGGCGGAGCTGTCGGCCCTGGAGCGCAGCCGGCTGAAGGACTCCTTCCGCGCCATCAAGGACTGGCAGGAGTTGGCCGCCTACCACTACCGGACCGACCTCTTCTGAATGGGGGGCCTCGTTCCCACTGCGCACCTGGTCGGCGAGGCCCTCGGCCCCCCGAACCCCCGGCACGCTCCGCGGCAGCCTCCTCCGGCTGCCGCTCCGCTCGGGCGCACCTCCGTCTGATGTTCTTCCGCTCGCCGCCCTGGGAGTCGGTCGTCTACTGGGCGCTGGACCTGGAGACCGGAGGGCTCGACGCGAGGCGCGATCCCATCCTGGCGGTGGGGATGGTCCCGGTGCGCGAGGGCGTGGTGCGCCTGGGCGAGGCCTTCCAGTCCCTGGTCCGCCCGCCGGGGGCCGCCTCCATCGGCGAGAAGTCGATCCGCGCCCACCAGCTGCTCTGGGACGAGGTGCGCGAGGCGCCGCCGGCCGCCGAGGTGCTGTCGCAGGTGGACGCGCGGCTGCGCCAGGGGGCGCTGCTGGTCCACCAGGCCGGCATCGACGTCGCCTTCCTGCGGCGCGCCTACGCCGCGGCCGGCCTGGCCTGGGCCAAGCCGCCGGTGGTGGACACCGTCGAGCTGATCATCAAGGCGGCCCGGAAGGCCCGCTTCGTGAACCCCGAGAACCCGGAGCTGCCGTCGCTGAACCTGGCGGTGGCGCGGCGCGAGGCCGGGCTCCCCGAGTACCAGGCCCACGACGCCCTCACCGACGCGGTGGCCACCGCCGAGCTGTTCCTGGTGCTGCGCCGGAAGA
>JAKAEO010000296.1 GCA_021818285.1 Myxococcales bacterium | reverse complement strand
GCCCGCGCCGTGGTGCGGGCCTTCGCCCGGTACCGCGCCGATCCCGGTCCGGCGCTGCGCCAGGCACGGATCACGCCTGCCCAGCTCGCCGTCCGCGACGCCCGCATCACCGCGGCGCAGATGGAGCTCCTCTCCGAGGCGGCGATGCGGGGGCTCGACGACGAGGCGCTCGGCTGGTTCTCGCGCCGGCTCCCCTGGGGGAGCTACGGGATGCTGTGCCGCGCCTCGCTCGGCTCCCCCGACCTGGGCGTGGCGCTGCGCCGCTGGTGCCGCCACCACCGGCTGCTCACCGGGGACGCGGTGCTGGAGCTCACGGTGGCGGGCCCGGAGGCGGCGCTGACCATCGCCGAGCACCGCCGCCTCGGGGCCCAGCGCGAGCTGTGCCTCGTCACCCTGCTCCGCTACGTGCACGGCTACGCCTGCTGGGCGGTGGACTCCCGCATCCCGCTCCTCGAGGCCACCTTCCCCTTCCCGGCCCCGCCCCACGCCGGGGTCTACCCCCTGCTCTTCCCCGGGCCGGTGACCTTCGGCGCCGCGCGCGCCGGCTTCCGCTTCGACGCCCGCTACCTCTCCCTGCCGCTGCACCGCGACGAGCGCGCGCTCCGGGCCATGCTGCAGCGCGCCCTGCCCCTCACCGTGCTGCCCTACCGGCGCGACCGGCTGCTGGTCCGGCGGGTGCGCCAGGCGCTCGCCACCGACGCCGAGCGGCTGCGCACCGCCGAGGCGCTGGCCCGGGCGCTCCACGTCTCGGTGCGCACCCTGCACCGGCAGATCCACGAGGAGGGCTCGTCGCTCCAGGCCCTGAAGGACGAGGCCCGCCGCGACCGGGCCGTGGACCTCCTGAACCGGACGGCGCGCCCGCTGAAGCAGGTGGCCGGCGCCGTCGGCTTCCGCAACGCCAAGAGCTTCGCCCGCGCCTTCCGCCGCTGGACCGGCCGATCCCCAGGCGCCTACCGCCGCGGGGCCGAACCGCCGGCGCGCTGAGCGGGGACGGCGGCTCCGCGCTCAGGCGCTCAGGCGCCCAGGATGCGCGCGATGCGGTGCATGGGGGCGTGCCCCTTCACCGACTTGCCGGCGCTGGCGAGGCAGAGCGACAGCCCCACCGCCTCGAAGCGCTGGACGTGGAGCACGCCCTCGCCCCAGCGCACCGAGCGGTACCGGCTGGCGACGGCGGCGTCGGCGAGGCCGGAGAGGTCCCCCTCGCCGCTGCCCGCCACCAGGATGCCCTCCTCGGTGACCAGCCCCACCGCCTCCAGCTCCTGCTGCTCGCGCAGCGCGTCCAGGTAGAGGCCGACGGCCTCGCGACGGACCTGGCTGCGACGCTTGCGGCGTTCCATCTGCGGCTCCTCCCCTGGGACGGCGCCCGCCCCCGAGCCTGGATCAGCGGCGGCGGCCCGCAAGTTCTCGACCGCCCGCCGGAGGGGTGCCGCCGGGCGGGAAGCCCGCGCGGGGAGCCCTCGCGCAGGCCCGCCGGCCGGGCCCAGGGCTCGCCGCGTTTCCCGGTAGTGGACTCCTCCGGGCGATGAAACATTGCGACGGAATGCGCGACAAACGACCGCGTATCTGTTGATGGGCGTCAATTCTACGCGGGGCAATCAGCGCTCCGAACGCCATTTTCGCCAGCGTTCGCGGTGGATTGGGCCTCCCGGCGAAATGCTTTCGGCGATTGGCGACAATCAAGCAATGGTTGCGCGACGTCATTGCGCCTGTTGCACCCTCCGTGGCACCGTTGGCGCACCCCGGAGGACATCATGTTCGAGCTCGCCACCAGCGGCCTTCCCGACCCCACGCAGGAGTCGTTCGGTCGCCGCGACTTCCTCAAGGTGTGCACCATGGCCGCCGCCGCGGTGGGCCTCCCGGCGAGCGCCGCCGAGAAGATGGCCGAGAAGGCGGCGTCGGGCGGCAAGCCCCCGGTCATCTGGCTGCACTTCCAGGAGTGCACCGGCTGCACCGAGTCGCTGCTGCGCACCAGCGCGCCGGGCGTCGCCGAGCTCATCCTCTCGCTGATCTCGCTCGACTACCACGAGACGCTGATGGCCGCCGCCGGGAACCAGGCCGAGCAGGCCCTGGCGGCGGCGATGAAGCGGAACGCCGGCAAGTACATCTGCATCGTCGAGGGCGCCATCCCCACCAAGGACAACGGCGTCTACTGCAAGGTGGCGGGGCGCACCGCGGTGGACATCCTCAACGACGTGGCCGGGAAGGCGGGCGCCATCATCGCCATCGGCTCCTGCGCCTCCTGGGGCGGCATCCCCTCCGCCGACCCGAACCCGACCGGCGCCGCGGGCGTGCCCCAGCTGCTGGCGGGCAAGGCGGTGGTGACGCTGCCGGGCTGCCCCGCCAACCCCTACAACCTGCTCGGCACCGCGCTCCAGTACGCCACCTTCGGCACCCTGCCGGCGCTCGACGAGCTCGGCCGCCCCAAGTTCGCGTACGGGCGGGTCATCCACGAGGACTGCCCGCGCCGCGCCCACTTCGACGCCGGCCGCTTCGCGCAGCGCTTCGGGGACGAGGGCCACCGGCAGGGCTACTGCCTCTACAAGCTGGGCTGCAAGGGGCCGCAGACCCACGCCAACTGCTCGCTGAACCCCTTCTGCGAGATCCCCGGCGCCTGGCCCATCGGCATCGGCCATCCCTGCTTCGGCTGCACCGAGCAGAAGATGGCCTTCCGGGTGCCGCTCCACGAGACGGTGCCGACCCTGACGGTGGGCCCGCCGGCCGCCTACCCGCCGGTGGTCTCGCCGCACGGCGGCGCGACGCTGGCGGCGGTGGGCGTGGCCGCCGCGGTGGTCGGCGCCGCGGTGGGCGCGGGGGTGGTCGCCGCCCGCAAGGTGGGCGAGGCCGAGGAGCGGGAGAAGAAGCCATGAGGTTCACCCGACGCTCGCTCCTGCAGGCCGCGGCCGCGGCCGCCGGCGCGGCCGGCGCCGCGGTGGCGGC
>JAKAEO010000077.1 GCA_021818285.1 Myxococcales bacterium | reverse complement strand
GAGATCCGGCGGAGAACCATCGACGGGCTGCACCCCGGTGACGCGTTCACCGTGGCGCGGACCTTCACAGAGGAGCTGACCCGGGCCTTCGGCGACCTGTCCCGGGACTACAACCCCGTCCACTACGACCGGCGCTTCGCCGGCACGAAGGGCCTCACCGGGCTCATCTGCCACGGGCTGCTCGTCGGCAGCCTCCTCACCGAGGTGGGCGGGCAGATCGGCTGGCTCGCCACCGGGATGGAGTTCCGGTTCCTGCGGCCGGTCCACTTCGGCGACACCGTCACCTGCCGGTTCACGCTCACCGAGGTCGACGAGCGCGGCCGGGCGCAGGGACGCGCGGTCTTCACCAACCAGGACGGGACCACGGTGGTCGAGGCCACGCTCGCGGGACGCCTGCCCGGACCGCCCGAGCGGGCGGTCCTCGCGGCGATGGTGGCGGAGGGCGATCCGACGAACAAGCTGGGCGCGGGCGGCCCGGATCGATAGTCCCGGCGCCGCCGCCCTCGCGCCCGGGGCCGAGGGCCCTACGCCTGGAGCGCCGCGGTCACCGACATCCTGATCTTGAGGGCCGACGAGATGGGGCAGCCGTTCTTGGCCGCCTCGGCCGCCTGGGCGAAGGCCGCCTGGTCGATGCCCGGCACCCAGCCCTTCACCTCGAGCACGCTCGCCTTCACCTCGAACCCGCCGCCGCCGGCCTTCGGCCCGAACTCGACGGTGCAGCTGGTCTCGAGCCGCTTCGCCGGGTGCCCGCCCTGGGCGAGGCCGTGCGAGAGCGCCATCGAGAAGCAGCTGGCGTGCGAGGCGGCGAGCAGCTCCTCCGGGGTGGTCATGCTCGCCGCGCCCTCGGTGCGCGCCTTCCAGGTCAGGGCGGCGTCGCGGAAGGTCCCGCTCGCGGCGCTGGTCTTGCCCTTGCCGGTCATCAGATCGCCTTCCCACTGTGCGGTTGCGCGGCTCTTCATGGCGTGACCTCCAGATGGTGGGCCGCCATCTCACCTCCGCCCCGGCGCGGGCGCAACCGGGACGTGGGGGGGCGCACCGCACGACCGTCCGCCGCCCGGTCGCCGGGCTCCGCGGCCCGCGCGAACGTCGTCGCGACGCGCCCGGCGGCGGCCTGCTAGGCTGGCTGGGTGTCGATCACCGTCCAGGTCCTGATGAGCCCGGGCTGCGGTCACGGGCAGAAGACGGTCGACCTGGTGCGCGACGTGCTTCGAGAGCTGGCGCCGCCCGCGCGCCTCGAGACGATCACCGTCGCGACGCCTGCCGAGGCTCGGCGGCTGGCGTTCCCGGGATCGCCGACCGTTCGCGTCGGCGGGGTGGACATCGATCCGGGGGCCGCGGGCGGCGTGGGACTCGGTTGACGACTGTACGGTCTCGCGGGCGTGCCCCCGCGATCGCTCGTCGAGCAGGCGGTGCGGCGCGCCAGCCAGGCGGCCGGGTAGGGCGGCGGGCGTCGGGACGGGCGCCCGGGCTGGCGCCCGCGATCTCCTGCGGTACGTCGTCGCAGCGGGCCCCCCGGCCTCGCGCCTCCCGGTAACGTCTCCGCAGGACGCGGACGGGCACCGCGCGTGTTGGTGCACCGGAGCGAGGCGGCCGCGTGTCAGCGGGCATTCCATCGAGGGACCCCCCGCCCGGAGCGGGCCCGGACGTCGAGCTGGCGGGCGGCGAGGCGCGCTGCTCCGGCTCCTGGACGGCCGTCCAGTTGCACCGCGTGGAGCGGCGGCTCGCCGGGATCGCCTGGCCGGCCGCGGCCGAGGTCGTCGTCGACTGCTCCACGGTCGAGGCGCTCGACACCGCCGGCGCCGCGCTCCTGCAGGCGACGGCGGAGGAGCTGGAGCGCCGGGGGCGCCGGGTGACGCTCCGGCTGCGCCCGGAGCACCAGGCGCTGCTGGAGATGGTCCGGTCGCCCGCCCCGGCGGGGGAGGGGCCGGCCCCCGGGCCTCCGGGCCCGCTCGCTGCGGTCGGCCGCCGCGCGCTCACCGCCCTCGACGAGTTCCTCGCCATGCTCGCCTTCGTGGGCCGGAGCGCGACCGCCGGCGCCCGGTCGCTGGCGCAGCCCGGCCGCATCCGCTGGCGCTCCGTCCTCCACGACGTCCAGGCCGCGGGCTTCGACGCCCTCCCCATCGTCGGCCTGCTCTCCTTCCTCCTCGGCCTGGTCATCGCCTACCAGGGGTCCGGCCCGCTGGCGCGGTACGGCGCCAACACCTTCGTCGCGGACCTGGTGGGCCTCGCCATGCTGCGGGAGCTGGCGCCGCTGATCACCGCCATCGTGGTGGCGGGCCGCTCCGGCTCCGCCTGGGCGGCGCAGATCGGCACCATGAAGGTCACCGAGGAGATCGACGCGCTGCGGACCGTCGGGATCGACCCCCTGGAGCTGCTCGTCCTGCCCAAGCTCCTCGCGCTGGTGGTGGCGCTCCCGCTCCTCACCGTCTTCTCCGACTCGCTCGGCGTCCTGGGCGGCATGGTGATGAGCCGGTCGGAGCTGGGGCTGCGCTTCGAGGACTTCCTCGATCGCTTCGTCCAGGCCGTTCGCCTCTCCGACTACCTGGTCGGCGTCGGCAAGGCGCCGGTGTTCGCCGCCGTCATCGCCCTGGTCGGCTGCCACCAGGGCTTCCAGGTGAGCGGCGACGCGGAGAGCGTGGGACGGCGCACCACGGTGAGCGTGGTGCAGTCGATCTTCGCCATCGTCGTCGTCGACGCCGCCTTCTCGGTGGTCTTCAGCTGGCTGGGGATCTGACCGTGACCGGGGCCGCCGAGTTCGTCCTGGAGGTCCGCGACGTCCGCACCCGCTTCGGGAGCGCGGTGGTCCACGACGGCGTGAGCCTGGCGGTGCGGCGCGGGGAGATCTTCGCGATCGCCGGGGCGAGCGGGTGCGGGAAGTCCACGCTCCTCCGGGAGATCCTGCTCCTGCACCGCCCCGACGCCGGCTCCATCCGGCTGCTCGGCCGGGAGGTGGCGGGGCTGGGCGAGGAGGAGGCGCTGGCCCTGCGGCGCCGGTGCGGCGTCATGTTCGAGCGCGGGGCGCTCTTCGGGGCCCTGACCGTGGCCGAGAACGTCGGCGTGCCCCTGCGGGAGCAGACCCGCCTCGGGGACGCGCTGATCGGGCGGATCGCCGCGCTCAAGATCGCCCTCGCCGGCCTGCCGCCGGAGGCAGGCGCGCTGCGCCCGTCCGAGCTCTCCGGCGGGATGCGCAAGCGCGCGGCGCTGGCGCGGGCCATCGCCCTCGACCCCGAGATCCTCTTCCTCGACGAGCCCACCGCGGGGCTGGACCCGCTCGCCGCGGCCGGCTTCGACGACCTGGTCCGGAAGCTCAAGGCGCTGCTCGGGCCCACCGTCGTCGTCGTCACGCACGACCTGGATCTCCTCTGGCGGGTGGCGGACCGCGTCGCCTTCCTGGCCGACGGACGGGTCGTCGGGGCCGGGACCATGGAGGAGCTCTCCCGGAGCGCGCACCCGGTGGTGCGCGAGTACTTCGTCGGCCCCCGCGGGCGCGGGGCCATGGAGCAGTCATGGAGACGAAAGTGAACCAGGCGGTGGTGGGGGCGTTCGTGCTGCTGCTCGCCGCGGCGGGCATCGCCGCGGTGCTGTGGCTGGGCTCGGGCCGGCTCTCCCGGAAGGCCTACGGGACCTACCTGGCCTACTTCGGCGAGTCGGTGTCGGGCCTGAACCTCCACGCGCCGGTGAAGTACCGGGGCGTCGCGGTGGGCTCGGTCCGGCAGATCGCCATCGACCCGGGCGACCCCGAGCGGGTGCGGCTGGTGCTGGAGGTCCAGCGGGGGACGCCGGTCACGGAGGGGACGGTGGCCACCCTGGGGGTCCAGGGGCTGACCGGCATCGCCTACGTGGAGCTGGAGGGAGGGGGCCGCGGCGCCGCGGCGCTGCCGTCGAGGACGGAGGCGCCCTTTCCGGTGATCCGCACCGCGCCCTCGCTGATGCGCCGCCTCGACTCCGCGGGCACCACCCTGCTCGCCGACCTCGACGAGTCCACGAAGCGCGTGAACGACCTGCTCGGCCCGGAGACGCGCGACCAGCTGCGCGGGACGGTCGCCGACCTGCGCCGGGTGAGCCGCGCGCTCGCCGGGCGCTCCGCCGACCTCGAGGCGATCGTCACCGACACCGCGGTCCTGGCGCGGAACGGCGCGCGGGCGAGCGGCCGGCTCCCGGCGCTCCTCGAGCAGGTGGACCGGAGCGCGGTGGCGCTCCAGGACATGGCCGGCTCGGTCTCGAGCGCCGGCCGGTCGGCGCGGTCCGCGATCGACGGGGAGGCGGTGCCGGAGCTCCGGGAGCTGGTTTCCGAGCTGCGGGGGACGGCGGCCTCGCTGGGCCGGCTCTCGCGCGAGCTGGAGCGGGATCCGGGCCTCCTGGTGCGGGGGAGGGCGCCGGCGGCCCCCGGTCCGGGAGAGTGAGATGAGGCGCCCGATCTCGCACCTCCTCCCCACGGTGGCCGCCGGCCTGGTCCTCGGCGCCTGCGTCTCCTTGCCGAGGCCGGAGCCGGTGGACCTCTTCACCATCGACCCGCGGCTCGAGGGGAGGCCCGTGGCCGGGACGGGGCCGGCGATCTTCGTCGCCGCGCCGCGCGGCGGCCCCGGCGCCGAGGGGTCGCGGATGGCCTACGCGAGGCGGCCGAACGAGCTCGCCTACTACGCCCGCAGCCAGTGGGCGGAGCCGCCCGCCCGGATGCTCCGACCGCTGCTGGTGGGGGCGCTGGAGAGGACCGGGAGGTTCCAGGCGGTCACGGACGTCGCCCCGGCGCCCGCCGGGGGGCTTCGCCTCGACAGCGAGGTGGTCCGGCTCCGGCAGGAGTTCACGGAGCGCCCGAGCCGGGTCCGTCTCACCCTGCGCCTGGAGCTGGCCGACGCCGCGTCCCGGCGCGTCGTCGGCACGCGCGAGATCGAGACGGTCGAGATCGCGCCCTCCGACGACGCACCAGGCGGCGTCGCCGCCGCGAACGCCGCGGCGAGGCGCGCGGTGGTGGAGGCGGCCACGTGGTGCGCCTCGGTGGCCGGAGCGGTGCGAGGCCCGGACGGGAGTCGCGCGCCCGAGTGAACGCGGCGATCGCGATCACGGCACGGTGAGCCGCGACGCGGGCCGCGGGCGCTCCTCACGCGCCCGCGGTGGCCCCGGCGCGCCCGCGGTCCAGCCGGACGGCGACGGCCGAGGCGGCGAGGCCGTACACCAGGTGCACGGCGAGGCTGGGCCCGATGGCCGACCAGCCCAGCTGCCACGGCGTGGGCCGGCCGAAGGCCAGGGGGAGCGCCAGCGAGTTCACGACGAGCCAGATGGCCGCGCCGTACGCCGCCCCCACGGCGGTCGGGCTCCCCCATCGACGGTGGGCCAGGACCGCCACCAGCGGCAGCGCCATCCCCCAGCTGATGAGGAAGTGCTCGACCGCGAGCGCCCAGGCCGGCGTGCGGCCCAGCACCGTCTGCAGGAGGAGCTCGCCGTAGACGTTGAGCGAGTACCCCAGGACCCTCCTCAGGACGATGCCGACCGGGATCATCGCGATCCCGCCCGCGACCCCGGCGATTCCCGCCCGGACCATCAGCCTTCGCATGGTGCCCCCTCCAGGGACGGGCCCAGGTCGACGGGACCGCCCGGCGCCAGGAACCGCGGCCCGCCGGGCGCCATTCCCCTCCGTCCCGACCGGTAGCTCCCCAGCTGGGCCACGTGAGGAAGGCCAGGACCCCGGCGGTGCCCGGACGCGCGCCCCGATGGTGTCCACGAAGCCTTTCGAAGTTTCCTTGCGTGGGCGGCGACCGCGGGGAGGAGGGACGCAATCTGTCGGCCGGTGCGGCGCGGCACGGTCCTTGCCAGGCGCGTGTGCATGGTCGCGCGCCGCGCCGCTCTTGCCGGGCTGGTCCTGGCGGCTCTCGGAGGCTCCTCCGGCCGCGCCGCGGAGCCCGTCCCGGCGCCGCCCAGCATCCCGGCGGTGCTCGATCTCGACGAGGCGCTCCGGCTCCTGCGGTCCCAGGGGATCGACCTCCTCATCGCCGACGCCGCGGTCCAGTCGGCCCAGGGGGACGAGGCCGTCGCCGGGGCGATCCCGAACCCCCTCCTCTCCGGGAGCTACGGCCGGTCGCGCCCCACCCACGGCTGCACCGACGCCTCCGGCGCCCCGGCGGCGTGCGGCTGGATGCCCGACGGCGCCTGGACGGTCGGGCTGTCGGATCAGGCGGCCATCGAGAACACGCTCTCCGGCAAGCGGAGCCTGCGGGTGGACGTGGCGCGGAGGGCGCTGGAGGCGGCGCGCGCCGGGCGCGCCGACGCGCAGCGCGCGCTGGAGAGCCAGCTCAAGCAGCAGTTCGTCCAGACCCTGGTCGCGGGCGAGGCGCTGCGCTTCGCCACGGAGGCCGAGGCCTCCTCCGCCCGGACGGCCGAGCTCACCCGGCAACGCTTCGAGGCAGGCGCCATCAGCGAGGCGGAGCTGGCCCGCATCGAGGTGGCGGCCCTCGAGGCCGCGCAGGCCCGGGACGTCGCGGCGCAGGGGCTCGCGGACTCCAAGGCCGCGCTCGCCTTCCTGCTCGGGGTCCGGGGCGCCGCGCCCGAGTTCGACGTGGAGGGGCCGGGCTTCCTGCGCTTCTCCGAGCCCGGGCGGCTCGGGTCCGCCACGGCCGGGGAGTTGCTCGCCCGGGCGCAGGCGGAGCGGCCCGATCTGCAGGCGGCGCGGTCGCAGCGCGAGCGCGCCGCCGCCGCGCTGGCCCTGGCGCGGCGGATGCGCTTCCCCGACGTCTCGGTCCAGCTCGGGTACGCCCAGGAGGGGACCTCCGCCACCGCCGTCACGCCGCCCACCTACACCGTCGGTCTCTCGTTCGCGCTGCCGCTCCTCTACCAGCAGCAGGGCGAGATCCGGAAGGCCGACGCCGATCTCCGGACGCAGGAGCTCGGCGTCGCCCGGCTCGAGGCGCAGGTCGCCCAGGACGTCCGCACCGCGGTGGCGGACTACCACGCCACCTCGCGGCTGGCGCGGCGCATGGAGTCCGGCCTGCTCGAGCGGGCGCAGCGGGCCCGCGACCTCGTCGAGATCCAGTACCGCAGGGGCGCCGCGACGCTGCTCGACTACCTCGACGCGCAGCGCACCTTCACGGCCACCCGCACCGAGCACCTCCAGGTCCTGCAGGCCTACTGGACGTCCGTCTTCAGGCTGGAGCAGGCGGTCGGCGAGGACCTGCGGTGATCCGCGCCCTCGGCCTGGCCGCGCTCCTGGCGCTTGCCGCCTGCACGGCGGGCGCCGAGGGCGTCGCCGCGCCGCCGGAGGGCGAGATCTGGGCGCCGGCCCACCCCGACGACACCGGGCGCCAGCGGGTCGTGGAGGCGCGGGAGCGCGAGATCCAGGGGACGCTCGAGGTCGGGGCCCGCGTCGCCTTCGACGACCAGCGGGTGGCCCACGTCTTCGCGGCGACCAGCGGCCGGGTGGCCCGGGTGCTCGCCGCCCCCGGCGACCGGGTGGGGAAGGGCTCCCCGCTGGCCGCGCTCCTCTCCCCCGACGCCGGCGCCGCCTTCTCCGACCTGGCGAAGGCCGAGGCCGATCTCGCGCTCGCCCAGGGCGAGCTGGCGCGCCAGCGGAGGCTGCGGGCGGTCGACGCCGCCTCGCCGCGCGACCTGGAGGCGGCCGAGGACGCGTTCGGCCGGGCCGACGCCGAACGGGCGCGCGCCCGGGAGCGCGCGGCCGCGCTCCGCGGCGGTCCGGCGGACGGCCCCGTCACCCAGGAGATCCTGCTGCGCAGCCCCATCGCCGGACAGGTGATGGCGCGCGCGGCCAGCCCCGGCGTGGAGGTGGCCGGCATCTACGCGGGCGGGAACCCGGTCGAGCTCTTCACGGTGGGGGACATCGATCGGGTCTGGGTCCTCGGCGAGGTGAACGAGACCGACCTGCCGCGCATCCGGGTCGGGGCGCGCGCGCACCTCCGGCTGGTCGCCTATCCGGGGCGGACCTTCGAGGGGACCGTGGACTGGATCGCCAACGCGCTCGACCCGGTGCTGCGCACCGCCCGCCTGCGCGTCACGATGGCCAACCCGGGCCGGCTGCTCAAGCCCGGGATGTACGGGCAGCTCGCCGTCGACCTGCCGCCGGTCCGGGCGCTCACCGTGCCCCGCCACGCGCTGGTGCGCATCGAGGGGCAGCGCTTCGTCTACGCCGCCGGCGGCCCGGCCCCCGACGGGCGCGTGCGCTACCGGCGCCGGCGGGTGGAGGCGGTGGAGGAGGGCGATCTCGCCCTGATCTCCGCGGGGCTCGCCGCCGGCGATCGGGTGCTCTACGAGGGCGCTCCGACCCACGACGTGGAGTCCGAGCCGGTCCGCATCTCCACGGTCCAGGCGGGGAGCATCGGCCTGCGGGTCGAGACCGTCGCCGACACGCCCTTCGCGGAGACCCTCGCCGCCGGCGCGCAGCTGGCGTTCGACGACCAGCGCGTGGTCCACGTCTACTCGCCGGTCAGCGGACGGGTGGTGCGGGCGCTCGCCGCGCCAGGCGACCACGTGAGGAAGGGCCAGCCCCTGATCGAGCTGGTCTCGCCCGAGGTCGGGAGCGCCTTCGCCGACGCCCGGAAGGCCCGCGCCGACCTCGTCGCCGCGGAGCACGAGCTGGCGCGCCAGCGGGAGCTGGTCGCGGCCCATGCCAGCGCTCCCCGGGACCTCGAGGTGGCCGACGACACCGCGCGGAGGGCGCGCGCCGAGCTGGAGCGGGCCGAGGCGAAGACGCGGATGCTCTCCGGCGGGACCTTCGACGCCGTCACCGAGCGGCTCACCCTCCGCAGCCCCATCGACGGGGAGGTGGTGGCGCGTTCCGCCAACCCCGGGCTCGAGGTGCAGGGGCAGTGGTCGGGCGCCGGGGCCCCGGTGGAGCTGATCACGGTGGGCGCGCTCGACCGGCTCTGGGTGCAGGGCGACGTGTACGAGATGGACCTGCCGGCGGTGCGGAAGGGCCAGCCGGTGGTCATCCGGGTGCCGGCCTTCCCGGGCCGCACCTTCTCGGGCCGGGTGGAGTGGGTGTCCGACGTCATCGATCCGGCGACGCGGACCGCGCGGGTGCGCTGCTCCGTCGCCAACCCGGACCGGAGCCTGCGCCCCGACATGGTCCCGACGCTCGCCATCGGCGGCAGCGTCCGCCGGGTCGTGGCCTTGCCGCGGAGCGCGCTGTTGCGCGTGAGCGACGGGGTCATCGTCTTCGTCGCCGAGCCCCGGCAGGAGGGCGGTTCGCTGGCCTTCCGGCCGCGGCGGGTCATCCCCGCGGCCTCGGCCGGCGACCGCGTCACCATCGCCGCCGGCCTGGTCCCGGGCGAGTCCGTGGTCGTGTCCGGGGCCGTCTTCCTCCTCGGACTCCTCTAGGCCCATGATCCAGCGCCTCGTAGACCTCGCGCTCCGCAACCGCCTGATGGTGGCGCTGCTCGGCCTGGGCGTCGTGTCCTGCGGTCTCCTCGCCTACCGCGCCCTGCCCGTCGAGGCCTACCCGAACCCGGTGCCGCCCCTGGTGGAGGTGATCGTCCAGCCGCCCGGCTGGAGCGCGGAGGAGGCCGAGCGCTACGTCACCATCCCGCTGGAGATCGGCCTGTCGGGGATGCCGGGCCTGGATCACATCCGCTCCCAGTCGCTCTACGGCCTCACCGACGTGAAGTGCTACTTCCGGTGGGGGACGGACTACGACCAGGCCCGCCAGGAGGTGATCAACCGCCTCCAGTTCATCGCGCTTCCGGCCGGCCTGCAGGCGCAGCTCTCGCCCTGGAACGCGATCGGCGAGGTGTACCGGTTCAACGTCGTCGGCAAGGGCTACAGCAAGGCCGACCTGAAGACCGCCGCCGACTGGATCCTGCAGCGGCAGTTCAAGCAGGTCCACGGGGTCGTGGACGTCGTCACCTTCGGCGGGGAGACCAAGGAGTACCACGTCGAGGTCGACCCCTACGCCCTGAAGGCGCGAGGCCTGTCGATGGCGCAGCTCACGGCGGCGATCGCCAACGCCAACCAGAACGTGGGCGGCCAGCGGCTCACCGTCGGAGAGCAGTCGTACACCATCCGCGGCATCGGGCTGATCCGGTCGACGAAGGACATCGAGGACGTGGTGGTGACCGCGGCGAAGGGCGTCGCCGTCCGGGTGAAGGACGTGGCCTCGGTGGTCATCGGCCACGCGCCGCGGCTGGGGATCGTCGGGCGCGACCAGGACGACGACGTGGTGCAGGGCACGGTGCTGATGCGGTACGGCGCCGAGACCCGGGCGACCCTCCAGGGCATCCACGAGCGGGTGGCGCTCATCCGCAAGAACCACCTGCTGCCGCCGGGAATGGACATCGAGCCCTACTACGACCGGGGCGACCTCATCCGGCTCACCACGCGGACGGTGATGGAGAACCTGCTCGAGGGGATGGCCCTGGTGGCGCTGGTGCTCCTCGCCTTCCTGGGGAGCGGGCGGGCCGCCCTGGTGACCGCGCTCAACATCCCGCTCGCGCTCCTCGCCGCGTTCATCGGCATGGTCGTCTCCGGGACGCCCGCGAACCTGCTCTCGCTCGGCGCCGTCGACTTCGGCATCGTCGTGGACTCGACGGTCATCATGGTGGAGAACCTCTTCCGCCACCTGGGGAGCCACGGCACCGGGACCATCGGGGACCGCGTCCGCGCCGCAGCGGCCGAGGTGGGCCGGCCGCTCGCCTACTCCACGCTCATCATCGGCGTGGCCTTCCTGCCCCTCTTCACGATGACCGGCGTCTCCGGCGTGATCTTCGCGCCCATGGCGCACACCTACGCCTTCGCCATCGGCGGGGCCATCCTGCTCGCGCTCACCCTCACGCCGGTGCTGGCCTCGCGCTTCATCCCGGCCCAGGAGGAGGAGAGGGACACCTTCCTCCTGCGGGCCCTGCACCGGCTCTACGCGCCGCTCTTCGACGTGGCGCTCCGCTTCCCGCGCGCCGGCCTGTTCGTGCCGCCCTTCTTCATCGCGCTCTGCGTGGCCATCTTCCCCCTGCTGGGCTCGGAGTTCATGCCCAAGCTCGAGGAGGGGAACTTCTGGATCCGGGCCACGCTGCCGACGTCGATCTCCCTCGAGGAGGCGGCGCGGCACGTCGGTCGGCTCCGGGCGGTGCTGCGCTCGCACCCCGAGGTGCTGACGGTGGTCTCGCAGCACGGGCGGCCGGACGACGGCACGGACCTGGCGGGCTTCCAGAACGTCGAGCTCTTCGCGCCGCTCAAGCCGTTCGACGAGTGGCCCCGCGGGCTCACCAAGGCGAAGCTGACCGACGAGATCGCGGCGGAGCTGCAGCGGGAGCTGCCGGGCACGGTCTTCAACTTCTCCCAGTACCTCTCCGACAACGTCGAGGAGGCGCTCTCGGGCGTGAAGGGGGAGAACAGCGTGAAGGTGAAGGGGCCCGACATCGCCGAGAACGAGGCGGCGGCCGACGCCATCGTCGACGTGATGGCCGAGGTGCGGGGCGTCAAGGACCTCGGCCTCTTCCGCACCCTGGGGCAGCCCAGCCTCCGCATCACGCCCGATCGCGCGCAGTGCGCCCGCTACGGCCTCAACACCGGTGACGTCGAGGCGGTGGTCGCCGGCGCCATCGGCGGCCAGGCGGTGACGCAGGTGTTCGAGGGCGAGAGGAGCTTCGCCCTGACCGTCCGCTGGAAGAAGCCGTTCAGGACCAGCCTCTCCGCCATCCGCGCCATCGCCGTCGCGGCGCCCGACGGGAGCCAGATCCCCCTGGGCCAGCTCGCCTCCATCACCGAGGAGAGCGGCCCGTCGGTCATCTACCGCGAGGACGGCAGCCGCTACTCTCCGGTCAAGTTCTCGGTGCGCGGCCGCGATCTCGGATCGACCATCCAGGAGGCGGAGCGGAAGATCGCGGAGAAGGTGCGGCTCCCTCCGGGCACCTACCTGGAGTGGTCCGGCCAGATCGACGAGCTCAAGGGCGCCTTCGCGCGGCTCCAGGTGATCATCCCGGTGAGCCTCATCCTCATCACCCTGCTCGCCTACGGCGCGGTGAAGAACTGGCTCGACACCTGGCTGGTGCTGCTCTCGATCCCCATCGCCACCGCCGGAGGGCTGGTCGCGCTGCTCGTCACCGGCCAGCCGTTCTCGGTGTCGGCGGCCATGGGGTTCGTCTCGATCTTCGGCATCGCCATCCAGGACGCCATCCTCATCGTCACCTACGCCCAGCGGAAGTGGGCCGAGGGGATGTCGCTCGAGGACGGGGCGCGGGCCGCCGCCGAGCAGCGGTTCCGCGCCAGCCTGATGACCACGCTGGTGGCGATGCTGGGCCTCCTCCCCGCCGCCCTGTCGAACGGGATCGGCGCGCAGGCGCAGAAGCCGCTGGCCATCGTCGTCATCGGCGGCGCCCTGGCGCTGGCCGTGCTCTCCCGGATCGTCCAGCCGCCGCTGCTGGTCATCGTCCACCGGCTCTGGGGCCGCCGGGGCGCGCAGCCGGCCTAGACGCGGCGCCCCGCCGCGCGCGGTGGGGCCGCGGGGACGCGGGCGGCGCGCCTCCGGGGGCGTGCCGCCGGGCCCTTGTCCCCACGCCTCGGGCGCGCCATGGTGCGGCGCATGGATGCCCTCGTCCTGCCCCCGGCCCGGTGCGCGCTCGTCGTCATCGACCTGCAACGCGGGATCGTCTCGATGCCGACCCTTCCCCGACCGTCCCAGGAGGTCGTCGCCAACGCGGCGCGGCTCGCCGGGGCGCAGCGCGCCGGCGGCGGGCTGGTGGTGCTGGTGCGGGTGACGCCGCGCCCCGACGGCCGGGACGCGCTCCAGCCCACGCTCGACCCCGGTCCACCCCTGCCGGCGCGCGCGCCGGGCTGGGCCGAGATCGTCCCGGAGCTCGCGGGCCACGAGGAGGACCTGGTGATCACCAAGCGGCAGTGGGGCGCGTTCTACGGGACCGAGCTCGATCTCCAGCTCCGCCGCCGCGCCGTCCGGACCATCCTGCTGTGCGGCATCTCCACCAACATCGGCGTCGAGAGCACCGCCCGCGACGCCTACGAGCGGGGCTACGACCAGGTGTTCGTGGAGGACGCGATGGCCGCCCGCTCGGCCGTCGAGCACGCGCACACCGTCGCCCATGTCTTCCCGCGCATCGGCCGGGTCCGCAGCACGGACCAGGTGGTGGTGGCGCTCCACGGCGGCGGGTGAGCCCCGACCGCCACCCGGATCGCCGCCCGCAGCCGGCGAGGAGCCGCCATCGTGCCCGTCCAGCCTCCCCCCACGCCCATGCGTTCGCCGGGGCCGGCCGGCCCGCCGGCGGGCGACGCCTGGCCTCCCGCGGTCAAGCTGGTCATGGCGGCGCGCTTCGCCCGCAGCCTGGGCCAGGGCGCGCTGGTGGTGGGCTTCACCCTCTACCTCCACGCCCTGGGCTGGCACGCCGCGGCCATCGGCGGGCTGCTGTCGGCCGCGCTGCTCTTCGGCGTGATCCTCACCCTGCTCGTCGGTCCGGCCAGCGACCGGCTGGGGCGCAAGCCGTTCCTGCTGGCCTACGAGGGGGTCCTCATCGTCAGCGCCCTGATGGCCTTCTGCAGCGGCGCGACCTGGGTGGTCTCCCTGGGCGCGATCCTGGGCGGGTTCGGTCGCGGCGCGAACGGCGCGGCCGGTCCGTTCGGTCCGCTGGAGCAGGCCTGGCTGGCGCAGGACCTGCTCCCGGCGCAGCGGGCCGGGGTCTTCAGCGTGAACTCGGTGCTCGGCTTCGGCGGCATGGCCGCCGGCGCCCTGCTCGCCGGCCTGCCCGCGGCGTGGGACCGCCAGCTGCCGGGGGCGCTGGCCTACCGGCCGCTGTTCCTGCTGCCGCTGCTGGGCTCGGCCGTCGGGCTGGTGCTGCTCGCCCGGGCGCCCGACGCGAGGCGCCCGGCGCCG
>JAKAEO010000076.1 GCA_021818285.1 Myxococcales bacterium | reverse complement strand
CCATGCCCTTCGCCGCCGCGACCTTGGTGATCGCCGCCGTGAGCGTGGTCTTCCCGTGGTCCACGTGACCGATCGTTCCCACGTTCACGTGGGGCTTCGTGCGCTCGAACTTCTCCTTGGACATGTGGCTCTCCTTCCGGGTCTCGGCTAGCGGGCCGCGGGCGCGCCCTTGGCCTTCGAGATGATCGTCTCGGCGATGTTGTTGGGGACCTGCGCGTAGTGCGCGAACTGCATGGTGTAGGTGGCGCGCCCCTGGGTCTTGGAGCGGAGGTCGGTGGCGTAGCCGAACATGTCGGCCAGCGGCACCTGCGCGGTGATCACCTGGGCGCCGGCGCGCGGCTCCATGCCCTGGATCTTGCCGCGGCGGCTGTTCAGGTCGCCGATGACGTCGCCCATGTAGCTCTCGGGCGTCACCACCTCGACGTCCATGATGGGCTCGAGGAGGATGGGCTTGGCCTTCTCGCAGCCCGCCTTGAAGCCCATCGAGCCGGCGATCTTGAAGGCCATCTCGGACGAGTCGACGTCGTGGTAGCTGCCGTCGAAGACCTCGACCTTGACGTCCACCATCGGGAAGCCGGCCAGGACGCCGCCCTGCATGGCCTCCTCGATGCCCTTCTCGATGGGGTTGATGAACTCCTTGGGGATCGAGCCGCCCACCGTCTCGTTCTCGAAGACGAAGCCGGTCCCGGGCGGCTGCGGGTGCAGGCGCAGCCAGCAGTGGCCGTACTGGCCGCGGCCGCCGGTCTGCCGCACGAACTTGCCCTCCGACTCCACCACCTTGGTGATGGTCTCGCGGTAGGCGACCTGCGGCTTGCCGACGTTGGCCTCGACCTTGAACTCGCGGAACATGCGGTCCACCAGGATCTCCAGGTGGAGCTCGCCCATGCCGGAGATGATGGTCTGGCCGGTCTCCTCGTCGGTGCGGACGCGGAACGACGGGTCCTCCATCTGCAGCCGGTTCAGCGCCAGGCCCATCTTGTCGGAGTCGCCCTTGGTCTTGGGCTCGATGGCCACCGAGATCACCGGCTCGGGGAACTCCATGCGCTCCAGGATGACCTTGGCGTCCTCGTCGCAGAGGGTGTCGCCGGTGGTGGTCTGGCGCAGGCCGACCGCCGCCGCGATGTCGCCGGCGAGGACTTCCTTGATCTCCTCGCGCTTGTTGGCGTGCATCTGCAGCAGGCGGCCGATGCGCTCCTTCTTGTCCTTGGTGGCGTTGTAGACGTGCGAGCCGGCCTCGAGCTTGCCCGAGTAGACCCGGAAGAAGGTGAGGTTGCCGACGAACGGGTCGTTCATCAGCTTGAAGGCCAGCGCGGCGAAGGGCTCGCCGTCGGCGGTGTTGCGCACCACCTCGACGCCCTTGGCGTCGAGGCCCTTCACCGGCGGGACGTCCATCGGGCCCGGCAGGTAGTCCACCACCGCGTCCAGGATCTGCTGGACGCCCTTGTTCTTGAAGGCGGTCCCGCAGATCACCGGGAAGAACTTCATGGCGATGGTGCCGCCGCGGACGCCGCGCTTCACCTCGTCGTTGGTGAGCGGGTGGCCGTCCAGGAACTTGGCCATCAGCGCGTCGTCCACCTCGGCGACGGCCTCCTCGAGGGCGGCCCGGTACTCCTTGGCCTGCTCCACCAGGTCGGCGGGGATGTCGATCTCCTGGTACTTCGCCCCCATGGTCTCGTCGTCGAAGGTGATGCCCTTCATCTTCACGAGATCCACCATGCCGCGGAACTTGTCCTCGCGGCCGATGGGGAGCTGCAGCGGGAGGGGCTTGGCGCCCAGCTTCTCGCGGATGGTGTCGACCGACATGAAGTAGTCGGCGCCGATCCGGTCCATCTTGTTGATGAAGCAGATGCGCGGCACCTGGTACTTGTCGGCCTGGCGCCACACCGTCTCGGACTGGGGCTCGACGCCGTTCACCGCGTCGAAGACCGCGCAGGCGCCGTCGAGGACGCGCAGGGAGCGCTCCACCTCGATGGTGAAGTCCACGTGGCCGGGGGTGTCGATGATGTTGATGCGGTGATCGCGCCAGAAGGCGGTGGTGGCGGCGGAGGTGATGGTGATGCCGCGCTCCCGCTCCTGCTCCATCCAGTCCATGACGGTGGTGCCCTCATGGACCTCGCCGATCTTGTGGGTGACGCCGGTGTAGAAGAGGATCCGCTCGGTCGTGGTGGTCTTCCCGGCATCGATGTGCGCCATGATGCCGATGTTGCGGTAGCGCTCGAGGGGTGTCGTACGGGCCATCTTCTCTTCTCTCTTCTTCCTTCGACGTGGTGAGGCGAACCCTGTGCGGCACCGCCGCGGCGAACCATCCGGACCGAGCTGTCACAGAGCTGCGAACCGCCTGGCCGACCGAGCCGGCCGCTTGCCGCTTCCTCTCCCCGTCTACCAGCGATAGTGGGCGAAGGCCTTGTTGGCCTCGGCCATCTTGTGGGTGTCCTCGCGCTTCTTCACCGCGTTCCCGCGGTTGTTGGCGGCGTCGATGATCTCGCCGGCCAGCTTCTCCACCATGGTCTTCTCGCCGCGGCCCCGGCTGTACTCGATGAGCCAGCGCATCGCCAGCGCCACGCGGCGATCCTGGCGGACCTCGACCGGCACCTGGTAGGTGGCGCCGCCGACGCGGCGGCTCTTCACCTCGACCACCGGCTTCACGTTGTCGAGCGCCTTCTTGAAGACCTTGAGCGGGTCGTCCTTCAGCTTGTTCTCCACCTGGGCGAAGGCGCCGTAGCAGATCGACTCGCCGGTGGACTTCTTGCCCTTGCGCATCAGGCTGTTGATGAACTTGGCGACGATCCGGTCCTGGAACTTCGGGTCGGGCAGGATCTTGCGCTTCTCGACTTCGCGGCGACGAGGCATCGGATCCCTCAGCTCGGGCGCTTGGCGCCGTACTTGGAGCGGCCCTGCTTGCGGCCCTGCACGCCCACGGCGTCGAGGGTCCCGCGGATGATGTGGTAGCGCACGCCGGGGAGGTCCTTGACGCGCCCCCCGCGGATGAGCACCACCGAGTGCTCCTGCAGGTTGTGGCCGACGCCCGGGATGTAGCTGGTCACCTCGAAGCCGTTGGTGAGGCGGACGCGGGCCACCTTGCGGAGCGCCGAGTTGGGCTTCTTGGGCGTGGTGGTGTAGACGCGCGTGCAGACGCCGCGCTTCTGCGGCGACTCCTTGAGCGCGGGAGCCTTCTTCTTCGTCTGGAGCTTCTCGCGCCCTTGGCGCACGAGCTGGCTGATCGTCGGCATGCGGTGACCGAAGCCCTCGTCCCGGCAACAGAAACGCCCCTCGATGAAGCCCCGGGGGCGCGGTGGAAAGACCCTTCTCGGTGAAGGGGCGCGCATTATACGGATGCGCCCCAAGGTGTCAAGGTGTTCCGGCACTTCCGCCGGATCCGCCGCCTCCGACACCTCGCCCCGCGCACGAACGAGCCGCGAGCGGGGCAGGAAATAGCGGAAATGGCCCCGGGCGACAAGCCCCCGCCCTTCTTTTTTCTCACTCCTTTGCACGAGCCGCGGCGAGCGCCTCGACGAGCCGCCGCACCGCGGTCGAGATGGCCACTCCCTCCAGGGCGTCCGGCGAGATCCAGCGCGTGCCCGGCACCGGCCCTGGCACCGGCCTCGAGCGCATACCCGGCGCCGGCCCGGCCGGCCCCGCGCGGCCCCGATGCTCCGTGCCCGGCACCGGCTTCGGCACCGACTTGCCCGGTGGTTTCCCCGTGCCCGGCACCGGTCGAACCGACCGGATTTCGTAGGCAATGAGCTGCAAGCGGCGGTGCGTGAGCTGCCGCTCCACCGCCGCGAGCTCGCGCCCGACCGAGGCCTCCAGGCCCAGGTCGCGCCGCAGGGCTCGACGCACCGCGGCACGAGCCGGGTCGGCGCCGTGGAGGGTCACCCCCGGAAGCTCCCAGAGCCCGCCGAGCAGGCCGCGCGAGGCCCGCCGGACGAGGAGCAGGCGCCCGTCCCGCCAGAGGGCGGCGCAGGCCACCCGGAGGAGGGCCGGCGCGGGGTGGCGCCGCGGGGGCGGGATCCCCCGCTCCCGGCCGGCTCGCCGCGCCTCGCACAGCGGCTCGACCGGGCAGCGCCCGCAGGCCGGCGCGCGTCCGCACACCGTCGCCCCCAGCTCCATGAGCGCCTGGTTCCAGTCGCCGGGCCGGCCCGCCGGCACCAGGCGCGCCGCGACCCCGAGGATCCGCTCCCGCACCGCGCGCTCCTCGGGCCGCCCCTCGATCCGGAACAGCCGCGCCAGGACCCGCGCCGCGTTCCCGTCCACCGCCGGCGCCCGCACCCCGAAGGCGATGCTCGCCACCGCACCCGCGGTGTAGGGACCGAAGCCGGGCAGCGCGCGCAGCGCCTCCGGCGTGGCGGGCAGCCCGCCGTGGCGCGCCACCGCCTCGCGGGCCGCGGCCAGCAGGTTGCGGCCGCGCGCGTAGTAGCCGAGCCCGGCCCACCGCGAGAGCACCTCCTCCTCGCCCGCGGCCGCGAGCGCCTCCAGCGTGGGGAAGGCCTCGAGGAAGCGCCGGTAGTAGGGGATCGCCGCCTCGACGCGCGTCTGCTGCAGCATCACCTCGGCCAGCCAGGCGCGGTACGGATCGGCCGCCCCCTGCGGCGCGCGCCAGGGCAGGTCGCGCCGGGAGGCGTCGTACCAGGCGAGCAGGCGCCGCCGGAGCGCGGCGGCGCGCGCCGGCGGGACCGGAGGGACCGGTGGGATCGGCGGAGCGCGCGGGGCCGCGCCGGGGCGGCGGGACCTCACCGGCGCTTCGAGCCCTTGCGCCTCGGCCGGGCCCGCGCCGCCTTCGTCTTTCCTCTCGCCGCCCGGCCCGACGCCGCCCGGGGCGCCTTCTTGCGCGCGCCCGCCGGCGCCGGCGCCCGGTGGCACACCGCCTCGATGGGGTGGCCGTCCGGGTCGAAGACGAAGGCGGCGTAGTAGCTCGGGTGGTAGTCGGGCCGCAGGCCGGGCGCGCCGTTGTCGGCGGCGCCGGCCGCCAGGGCCGCGGCGTGGAAGGCGTCCACGCCGGGGCGATCGGCGGCGACGAAGGCGATGTGCATCGGCTGGGTCGGGACCTCGCCCTGCTTCAGCCAGAAGGCCGGCTTCCCGGACGGCCCGACGCCGAGCATGCCGTCGAACTCCATGCGCACGGCGTAGCCCAGCGGCGCCAGGGCCCGGCCGTAGAAGTCCTTGCTGCGCGCCAGATCGCGGACGGTCAACGTCAGGTGGTCGATCATGGCCCGAGCCTACCGCCGCGCGGCGCCGCTGGGAGCGCCCCGCGCGGGCTCCCCCCTCCACCGGCCCGCGCCGCCCCCGCCCGGACTACTTCAGCCGCTTCTCGCAGGCCGCCCAGTCGACGTTCTTGAAGAAGGCGTCCACGTACTTGGCGCGCTCCGTCGCCTGGTAGTCGCGCATGAAGGCGTGCTCCCAGCCGTCGAGCGCCAGGACCGGGGTGAACCCGGCCGGATTGCCGTCGTTGTGCAGCGTGATCCAGTGGTTGGAGAGCCAGCCGGTGGTCGGGTCCTGGTAGAGGACGACCCACCCCACCCCCGGCATCCCGGCGATGGCCCGGAAGTCGGCGAGCCAGGTCTCGTACTTCCCGAAGGAGGCCTCGATGGCCTTGCGGAGCTTGCCCCCCGCCGGCGGCTCGGCCTGGGCGCCGGGCGCCAGGTTCGCGAAGTAGTACTCGTGGAGGATCATGCCGTTGTACTCGAAGCCCAGGCGGCGGGTGAGCTCGGCGTAGACCGGGTCGGCGCCCGAGGCCTTCCCCTCGTTGCAGAACCCGTAGAGCTTCTCGGTGAGGGCGTTGGTCCGCTTCACGTAGCCGGCGTAGAGCTTGAGGTGCTCGGTGATCTGCGCGTCGCTGATGCCGGCGAGCCCCTTCACCCGCGAGAAGTCCTTCTCCGCGTACTTCTTCACGTCTGCCATGGGTTCCTCCGCGCGGCCGCTCCCGGCCGGATGGTCGTCGAGTTCGGGCCCATACATGTGGGGGCCCTTCCCGGGGGTCAAGGAACCAAAAGGGCTGCCGCGCGGCGCCCGGACGCGGCCGCGGCGCGCGATCGCAGTACACCGATCGTCAACTCCCCCGCGCCTGCGCGGGCCGCCTCCGGGACGGGCCGGGGAGTGCTAGGGTCGGCCGATGCCCAGGCGACCGTCGACGCGCCGGCGCGCCCTGGCGCTCGCCGCCCTCCTCCTCCTGCTGGCGGCCGGCGCCGCCGCCCTCCCCTTCGCCGTCACCCCTCCGGCCGCGCCGCTGCTGCGCCAGAACCCGCGCACCACCGCCCTCATCGAGCAGCGCCGCGCCGAGGCCCGGGCCCGCGGCCGGGCGTTCCACCCGCGCCAGGACTGGGTCCCGCTGGACCGCATCGCGCCGCGGCTCGCCGAGGCGGTGGTCCTCTCCGAGGACGCCGCCTTCTGGACCCACGCCGGGATCGACTGGCACGAGACCCGCGCCGCCGCGGAGCAGGCGCTGGAGCGCGGCCGGCTCGGGCGCGGCGCCTCCACCATCACCCAGCAGCTCGCCAAGAACCTCTGGCTCGGCACCGAGCGCAGCCTGTGGCGCAAGGCGCGCGAGGCGGCGCTGGCGGTGAAGCTGGAGCGGGCGCTGCCCAAGCGGCGCATCCTGGCGCTCTACCTGAACGTGGTCGAGTGGGCCGACGGCGTCTTCGGCGCCGAGGCCGCCGCCCGCCACTGGTTCGGCGTGCCGGCCCGCGACCTCACCACGGCCCAGGCCGTGGTCCTGGCGGCGATGCTCCCGGCGCCGCGCCGCGCCGACCTGGCGCGCCCGCCGCGCTGGCTGGCGCGCCGGTCCCGCCGGCTGCTCGACCGCATGCTCGACGTCCGGCGCATCGACCCCGCCGAGCACGCCGCCGCCGCCGCCGAGCTGGACCGGCTGCTCGCCGGCCCGGGCGCGCCCGCCCTGGACGAGGGCGAGGAGCCGCCGGACGAGGAGGAGCCCGGCCCCGCCCCGGAGGGCGAGCCGGGCTCCCCGGCCCCGGTTCCCGCGGCCCCCGCAGCGACGCCGCCCCGAGGCTGATCGGCTCGCCCGGCGCGAGCGAGGCACACCGCGCCTGCCGGAGCCCCCTACCTGCGCGCCCGGAACCACTCCAGCGTGCGGCGCAGCCCGTCCTCGAGCCCGACCTCCGGGCGCCAGCCCAGGGCCGCGGCGGCGGCGGCGGGGTCGATGCAGGAGCGGCGCTGCTCGCCGAGGCGCGCCGGCCCCATCGCCGGCGGCGCGGAGGAGCCGGCCGCGCCGGCCAGGACGGCGTGGAGCCGCAGCACGTCGGTCTCCACCCCGGTGCCGACGTTCACCGCGCCCGAGAAGCCGCGCTCGGCGGCGAGCAGGTTGGCGCGCGCCACGTCCTCGACGAAGACGTAGTCGCGCGTCTGGCGGCCGTCGCCGTAGACGGTGCAGGGCCGGCCGTCGAGCAGCCGGCCGCAGAAGATGGCGACCACGCCGGCCTCGCCGTGCGGGTCCTGGCGCGGCCCGTAGACGTTGCCGTAGCGCAGCGCCGCGAAGTCGATGCCGTGGGTGGCCCGGTAGACGCCCAGGTACAGCTCGCTCGCCGCCTTGCTGGCGCCGTAGACCGACACCGGCCGCAGCGGGTGGCCCTCGGGCGTGGGCAGCACCTCGGTGTCGCCGTAGGCGGCCCCTCCCGAGGAGGCGAAGAGCACCCGGCGCACCGAGCCGGCCCGGGCCGCGGCGGCGAGAAGGTTGAGGAGGCCCCCCACGTTCACGTCGGCGTCGTGCCGCGGGTCGTCCATGGACCGGCGCACGTCGATCTGCGCCGCGTGGTGGCAGAGCACCTCGGGCCGCTCGGAGGCGACCACCTCGGCGGCCGCCGCGCCGCGCACGTCGCAGGGGTAGAAGCGGGCGCCCGCCGGCACGTTCTCCCGCTTGCCGGAGGAGAGGTCGTCGAGGACCGCCACGTCCCAGCCGGCCGCCAGGAAGCGCTCGGCGACGGTCGAGCCGATGAAGCCGGCGCCGCCGGTGACGAGGACTCGACGCGCCATGGGTGGCCGCTACTTCCGCCCCGTCACGTCGTCGAGCGAGAGCTGGCCCGGGAGGTTCTGGCGGTAGCGCTCCAGCACCAGGTCGATGCCCTGCCGGATGTACTCGGCGACCGGCACCTTGGTGCGATCGTGCAGGAGCTTGAGCCGCTCGTTCTGCTCGGGCGTGATGTAGACGGTGGTGGAGATCTTCTTCCGGGCCATGCGTGGCCGTGAACCTATGTGACGATGCATATGGTGTCAAATCCGCAACCACCCAGCCCCTGGCCCGTTTCCGCGTGCCCGGCACCGAATTTCCGCGTGCCCGGCACCGCGTTTCTGGCCCGTTTCCGCGTGCCCGGCACCGGGCCCAAGGTAGAATCCGGGCTCCATGCGCCCTCTCCAGCTCGCCCTCCTGGCCGCGGCCTGCGCCGTCGCCTCCCCGGCGGCCGCGGCCGATCGGCCGGCGGCGGCCCCAGCTCCGGCGGCGGCCGCCACCGCCCCGGGCCACAAGCGGCCCGGCGAGATCCTCACCGAGTTGGACCTCGACCGGGACGGGAAGACCGACGAGTGGCGCTACACGCGCCGCGCCGACGACGGCCGCGACCTCCTGGTCCGGGTCGAGCGGGACCTGAACGGCGACGGGAAGGTGGACGTCTGGGAGGAGTACGGCCCCGACGGCCGGCTGGTGAAGCAAACCTACGACATGGACTTCGACGGCCGCCCCGACGTGACCCTCTACTTCGAGAAGGGCCAGCTGGTCCGCAAGGAGTACGCCTTCGGGTTCGACGGCAAGCCGTCGGCCTGGGCCTACTACGAGAAGGGCAAGCTGGTCAGGCGCGAGCGGGACGTGAACGGCGACGGGAAGGTCGACGAGTGGGAGTACTGGGACGGCGACAAGATCGACCGCGTCGGCCTGGACCTCGACGGAGACGGCAAGGTGGACCGCTGGGAGGACCGGCGTCCGGCCGCCCCGCCGCCGGCCGAGGGCCGTCCGTCGACCGCGCCCCGGCCCGCCGGCGCCGCCGCCGCGCCCTGAACCAGGCCCTCCCCGGCGGCACGGCGGGCGCAGCGCGGGGGCCCATGCGCCCCCCGACCCCACCCGCCCTGGCCGCCCTCGCCGCCTCCGCCGCCCTGGCCTGCCTCCCCTCCCCGCGGCTGCAGCCGCGGGCCGCGGAGGAACTGCGCCGCGGCTACGCCTTCCTCGGCGAGGGAGACCTGGAGCGCGCCGAGGTGGCCTTCGCGCACGCGCGCGCCTACCACCCGGACCTGCCCGAGGCCTGGAACGGCTCCGGCGTGGTGGCGCACCGGCGGGGAGACCGCGCCGTGGCCCGCGCCCACTTTGCCCGGGCGCTGCAGGGGAACGGCGAGTTCGCCGAGGCGCTGGTGAACCTCGGGGCGGTGGCGCTGGAGGAGCGGCGCTTCGGGGAGGCCGAGTCCCTGCTGCGCGACGCGCTGGCCATCGACCCCGACCTCGCGGTGGCGCGGCTCGACCTGGCGCGGACGCTTCTCCGCCGCGGGCTCGACGAGCCGGCGGCGCGGGCGGAGCGCTGGGCGGCCGCGCGGACCGAGTACCTCCACCTTCTGGAGACGCGGCCCGCGTCGGCCGACGCCTGGCACGACCTCGGCTTCCTAGACTTCGAGGCCGGCCGCTACGACCGGGCCGAGGGCGAGTACCGGCGCGCGGTGGCGCTCTCCGGCACCACCGCGGCCCGCCACGGCCTCTGCATCGCCCTGGTCCGGCTCGACCGCTGCGCCGAGGCGGCGGCGGAGTGCCGCCGCTGCCTGGAGGCCGACCCGGGCGCGGAGGCCTGCCGCAGGAGCCTCGCCGGCGCCGAGGCCTGCCGGTGAGACCCCGAGGGGAGCGGCCCCAGCGAAGCTGGGTCGCCCGTCGCGGCAGCCCCGTCCAGACGACAACGCCGGGCCCACGTGGGCCCGGCGTCCGTCGCCGGATTCCCGGCGGAGGCGGATCTCCGGCCTACTTCACGGTCCAGGTGTCGGAGCCGGCCAGGAACTTCCGCAGCGAGACGTCGCCCTTCTTCTGCTTGGCGGCGTTGATCTGCTGCCAGTTCAGCTCGTCGCAGGTGGGCTGCTCGACGTTCCGGAAGATGCCGATGGGCGTCGGGAAGCCGGGCTTGCCGGAGAGGTTGGCGAGCATGAAGGCGATGGTCGGATCCTCCCGGCGCGGGTTGTGCACCAGGACGTCCTTCTCGGTGACGCCGTTCTCGCCCAGGGTCACCACCTCCAGCTCCGCGGTCTGCGGGTTGAAGCGGATGCCCTTCTTGTTGTCCTTGCCGAAGAGCAGCGGCTTGCCCTCGACCATGCGCAGCTGGGCGTCGGCCTTCACGGCCTTGTCGGTCATGAAGGTGTAGGCGCCGTCGTTGAACACCGGGCAGTTCTGGAAGATCTCGACGTAGGTCGAGCCCCGGTGGTCGGCGGCGGCCTTGAGGACCTCGCCCATGTGCGCGCCCTCGATGTCGACCGACCGGGCCACGAAGGTGGCGCCGGAGCCGAGCGCCAGGGCGGGCGGGTTGAACGGGTAGTCGGCCGAGCCGAACGGGGTGGTCTTGGTCTTCTTCCCCAGCTCGGAGGTGGGCGACACCTGCCCCTTGGTCAGGCCGTAGATGCGGTTGTTGAACATCAGGACCTTGATGTCCATGTTGCGCCGCATCGCGTGGATGAAGTGGTTGCCGCCGATGGCGAGCGCGTCGCCGTCGCCGGTGACCAGCCACACTTGAAGCTCGGGCCGGGAGACCTTGAGCCCCGAGGCGAAGCTGGGGGCGCGCCCGTGCAGGGTGTGCATCCCGTAGTTGTTCATGTAGTACGGGAAGCGGGAGCTGCAGCCGATGCCCGAGATGAAGACGATGTTCTCGCGGGCGACGCCGACCGAGGGCAGGAGCTTCTGCACCTGGTTGATGATGGAGAAGTCGCCGCAGCCGGGGCACCAGCGCGGATCGACGCCCGACTCGAAGTCCTTCTTGGTGTAGGTCGGGAGAGCGGTGGTCGTGCTCATGGGAGTGCGTGTCCTTTCGGGTCGGCGCTAGCCGAGGATTTCCAGCGCCTTGGCGGAGAGCTCGGAGATCTTGAGGGCCTTGCCGTTGATCCGGTTGAACTGGAGCGGATCGACGCCGGGGAACTTGGCGCGCAGGTAGAACGCCAGCTGGCCGTCGTTCACCTCCGGCACCAGCACCTTCTTGAAGCCCTTCAGCACCGCGCCCAGGTTCTTGGGCAGGGGGTTCATCCAGCGCAGGTGGACGTGGCCCACCTTCTTGCCCGCAGCCAGCAGCCGCTCGGTGGCGCCGGCCACCGAGCCCTTGGTCCCGCCCCAGGAGACGAGGAGCAGGTCCCCGGTCTGGTTGCCGGACACCTCGACGTCGGGGACGTCGGCCACGATGTTGGCCACCTTCTGGGCCCGGGTCTTCACCATCTTCTCGTGGTTCATGCCGTCGTACGACACCATGCCGGAGAGCGAGTCCTTCTCCAGGCCGCCGACGCGGTGCTCGAGGCCGGGCGTGCCCGGGATGGCCCAGGGGCGCACCAGCTTGGCGTCGCGCTTGTACGGCATGTAGGTGTTGCCGTCGTGGTTCGGCTTGGTCTGGTAGGTGACCTCGATGGGCTTGAGCTCGCCGTCCTCCGGGACGCGGAAGGGCTCGGAGCCGAAGCCGATGAAGCCGTCGGTGAGCATGAGGACCGGCGTCATGTACTTCACGGCCGTCCGGGCCGCCTCGATGGCGGTGTAGAAGCAGTCGCCCGGGCTGTCGGCGGCGATGACCGGGAGCGGGGCCTCGCCGTGGCGCCCGAAGAGCGCGAAGAGCAGGTCGGCCTGCTCCGTCTTGGTGGGCATGCCGGTGGAGGGGCCGCCGCGCTGCACGTTGATGACGACCAGCGGCAGCTCGGTGATGACGGCCAGGCCGATCATCTCCGACTTGAGCGCCAGGCCCGGGCCCGAGGTGGTGGTCCAGGCGATGGCGCCGCCGAAGGAGGCGCCGATGGCGGAGCCGACGCCGGCGATCTCGTCCTCGGCCTGGTAGGTCACCACCCCCATGTCCTTGAAGTAGGAGGCGTCCTGGAGGATCTCGGTGGCCGGGGTGATGGGGTAGCTGCCCAGGAAGCACTGCTTCCCGGAGAGCTTGGCCACCGCGGCGATGCCCAGGGCGGCGGCGCCGTTGCCGGTGACGTTCCGGTAGAGGCCGGGCTTCAGCTTGGCGGCCGGCACCAGGTACTGCCCGGTGAAGAGCTCGCAGGTCTCGCCGAAGGCGTGGCCGGCCTTGAAGACGGTGACGTTGGCCTTGGCGAGCTCCGGCTTCTTGGCGAACTTCTTCTGGATGGAGTCGACCTGCATGTCCACCGGGCGGCCGTAGAGCCAGTACATCATGCCCAGCGCGAAGTAGTTCTTGCAGCGGGCGACTTCCTTCGAGGACAGGCCCGAGCCGGCCAGCGCCGTCTCGGTGAGCTTGGTCATGTCCACCGAGACCACCCGGTAGCTCTTCTTCAGCGCGGCGTCGTCGAGCGGGTTGCTCTTGTAGGCCGCCTTCTCCAGGTTGCCCTCGGTGAAGGCGCCGGAGTTCACGATCAGCATGCCGCCGGGGCGCAGGTCCTGGATGTTGGTCTTCAGCGCCGCCGGGTTCATGGCCACGAGCACGTCGGGGGCGTCGCCGGGGGTGTGCACGGCGCGGCCGCCGAAGTGGACCTGGTAGCCGGAGACGCCGGCCAGCGAACCGGCCGGGGCGCGGATCTCGGCGGGGAAGTCGGGGAAGGTGGCGAGGTCGTTGCCGGCCTGGGCCGAGGCCTTGGTCAGCTCGGTACCGACGAGCTGCATGCCGTCGCCGGAGTCGCCGACGAAGCGGATGGTGACGCTTTCGACCTGCTCGACCGGGCGCGTGGTTTGCGTGGACATGTGGCGGTGGTTCTCCTGACCGGTGTTTCGGGCGTTCGCGGTGCCGAGGGCGGAGGAAGGTGCCCTGCCGTCGGCAGGTGGCCCCTCGCGGGGCCCGGCAGGCACCTGGGATGGTGGGGAGCCGTCGGATGAAAAAAGCGGCGTACTTATCCCGCTCCCGAAAGCGATTTGTCAAGGCAAACGACCGCGGGACTCACTCCTTCGAGGTAGGCCTTAGTGTCCCCGGTCCGGGAACATCTTGCCCGGATTGAGCAACCCCTCCGGGTCAAACACCGCCTTGAGCCGGCGCTGCAGCGCCACCAGCTCCGGCCCCTGCTCGTACTCGAGGAAGTCGCGCTTGGCGAGGCCGACCCCGTGCTCCCCGGTGATGGTGCCGCCCAGGTCCACCGCCGCCCGGAGGATCTCGGCCACGGCCGCCTCGACCCGGGGACGCTCGTCGGGCCGGTCGTAGAGCACGTTGTTGTGCAGGTTCCCGTCGCCGGCGTGGCCGTAGGTGCTGACCAGGAAGCCGTGCCGGCGGCCGATCTCCCGCGAGCGCCGGACCATCTCGGGGATGCGGGACCGCGGGACGGCGATGTCCTCGCTGAGCTTGTGGGGGTGGAGCGCCTTCAGGTTGTTCGACAGGTACTTGCGGGTCTCCCAGATGGCCCGGCGCTGGGACTCGTCCTGCGCCACGATCACCTCGCCCGCCGCGTCGCCGCGGACCAGCTCGGCCACCCGGACGATCTCGCCGAAGACCTGCTCCTCGTCGTTGCCGTCGGTCTCGACGAGCAGCGCCGCGCCGGCGTCGGGCGGGAACTTGTAGGGGGCGGTCCGGGCGCAGGCCGCCAGCGCGACGTCGTCGAGTAGCTCCAGGCAGCGCGGCAGGACGCCCGCGGCCAGCACCCGCGACACCGCCCGCGCGGCGTCCTCCACGGTCCGGAAGGTGACGAGCGCGGTGGAGACATGGCGCGGGCGGGGAATGAGCCGCACGGTGATCTCGGTGACCACCCCCAGCGTCCCCTCGCTCCCCA